>CAUETL010000076.1:0-8792 GCA_959020685.1 Parahaemophilus parainfluenzae
ATACTCGGAACAGAATGTGACAAATATGGTGTTACCATTCAACTACGAAGCGAAGTGAGCGATGTCGAAGCCGTTGAAAACAATCCTAAAGTGCGGTTCAAATTAAAGATAAATGCGGTTGAATGGCAATGCCAGAATTTAATTATCGCCACAGGTGGGCTCTCCATGCCTGGCTTAGGCGCTTCGCCTTTTGGCTATCAAATTGCAGAACAGTTTGGATTAAATGTTATTCCTCCGCGTGCAAGCCTTGTGCCATTCACGTGGCGAGAAAGTGAAAAATTCTACGCAGCGCTATCCGGTATTTCATTAGATGTGGCGGCGACGAATCAGCACAAAACCTTTACTCATCAAATGTTATTCACCCATCGCGGTTTATCTGGTCCTGCCATTTTGCAAATTTCAAATTATTGGCAACCGGGTGAGAGCATTCATTTAGATTTATTACCTTATAACGATATTCGTCATCACCTAGATGAGATGCGTCAATCCTCACCAAAATTGCAATTAAAAACCGTATTAAGTCGATTATTACCAAAAAAATTAGTCGAACTTTGGTTAGAACAAGGCTTGATTCAAGACGAAGTGATTGCAAATTTAAGTAAAGTGCGATTAGAAAATCTAGAGAATTTAATCCACAACTGGCAATTTATGCCTAATGGCACTGAGGGCTACCGCACGGCTGAAGTCACAATGGGGGGCGTTGATACTCATGAGATTTCATCTAAAACCATGGAGGCGACAAAGATTAAAGGTCTCTATTTTATCGGTGAGGTATTGGATGTTGTCGGCAGGTTAGGTGGTTATAACTTCCAGTGGGCATGGAGCTCTGCAGCCGTTTGTGCGATGGGGATTGCTGAAAGTTAAGCCCCTCTCTACATTTAAAAGACAAAAAGCCGATGTTTACGCATCAGCTTTTTTGTTGTTTAGGGCTTAAGGATTAGAGATTTTTAAAACGATATCTTCAATTTTTTTAGCAAAATATGTCGAATTTTCTAAATGAGCATTATGCCCAGCATGAGGGATAAGCGTTAAATCAAGTTGATTATCCTCTGCCATTTGACGAAACTTCTGATCTCGCTCACCGCAAAAATAGAAAAATGGCAGCAAACTTGACCGCACTTTCTCTCGAAAATCAGGCTGTTTAGCAAGGCTAGTTGCTAATAACATCTTACCAATATTTGCCCCGCAATTGGCTTTTCGCTTTTCAATTAATGCCTTACGTTGCTGTTCATTTAAATGAGAAAACACAGGCTGTTGATACCAATCTTCTAGCACGGTTTCAGGCTTTTCATGGAAAAAACGCTCAGCCCACATTTTGTCATTAACTAAACGGCTTTGTTTTTCTTGCTCAGACTGCAAACCTAAATTCGCCCCTTCTAAAATCACTGCTTGTAAATTGCCTCTTTGCACTTGAGCATGTAGTGCATAATATTGTGCGATTCGTCCACCAAGTGAATAACCGATTAAGATATAAGGTTCATCTTTTATGAGACTTTGTATTTGGCTTTCAAGAAATTGAGCGGTTTGCTCAAAATCTTCAACGGCTACACCTTTATTCTCGCCATGAAACGGTAAATCGAGAGAGAGACAACGAAAGTGCGGTAGATTTTCGATGACTTTTTGCCAGTCCGATTTTGTACCAAGTAAGCCGTGGAGAAAAACAAGATTCATCATAATAATGCCATATAAAGAAATCCCCTCTATATAAGAGGGGAAAGAAATTATTCACCAATCACCGCATGGCTGATTTGTTCAATCAAGCGCTTATAAGTTGCACTGCCATCGCTAGGGTTCGTTTTTATCTCAATGAGCGTAGCACGGCGACGTGTGTAAGCCTGTTTCAATACCGCGCTTAAATCCGCCCAAGTGTAAGGTAAGGCATATTTCAAGCCAAACATATTCGCAATTTGTGAGAAATCACCATTATGTGGCAAGCGATAGAATTGTTCTTTTACCTCTTCATCAACTGGCAACATATCAAAGATCGCGCCACCATTATTGTTGATTACAAAAATAATGGTTGGTTGAGTCACGTTCTTAAATAATGCTAAAGAGTTCAAATCATAAAGCGTGGATGTATCGCCAATCATCGCCACTACAGGTTGATTCGAACCAATACCAATACCCGCAGCGGTTGCTAATAAACCGTCAATTCCGCTTGCACCACGGTTGGTGAAAATTGGATAACCTTCTGGCAATTTCGTTAACGCATCAACCAAGCGCACAAAAAGGCTATTTCCTAAGAACAAAATACCGTTGTAAGGTAAAACACGCTCAATATGATGTGCTAATGAGGCTTCATTTAGATTACCGCCGACTTGTTGCTCGATAAAAGTTGCACAGAATTTTGAAAGTGCGAGAGGTTCGAGTAACCAAGGTTTTTGACGCAATGGCGGATGTGCACGCAACCAATGATGTGCTTTTGCATTAAAGCGAGTTTGGGTATGGTGATTTGGGTCAACTGCATTTTGACTTTGCTCTACTACCCAAAATTCGCCTTGGAATTCCGCTAAGAATTGGTTAATACGTTTACTGATAAAACGAGAACCAAATTGGATTACGATATCTGCTTGAAGCAATTTTTGCTTCACAGTTTGATTTGCTAGCCAAATATCTGCATAAGGGGTAAGTGGCTCGACACCAGATTGAATATCCGTCAGCAAAATCCAGCCCATGGTATTTGCCCACGAGTTAATCCCCATTGCCTGTTCTGGGGTTAATTGCCCCGCGACAATCACACCGCGTTTCGTACGCCAGCTATCCCAATTCTCGTGCATAAGCACTTCTTGTTGTAGTGGTTGATGATCAACCCAATTTTTAGGCTGGCTTAACCAACGTTGAATTGGCATGAGCCATGGATGGTTGTCAATTTCTTGTTCTTGCGCATTATAAAGTGGCTCAGCAAAAGGCACATTGATATGCACCACGCCAGCTTGTTGTTTTTGTTTATAGCAAGCTTGTTCTAACGTCGAAATCAACCATTTCGCCGCATAATCTGCTTGAGGTTTCGGTAAATTCACGCTTGCGACTGGGTAATCCGCAAACATATTTTGTTGCACGATCGCTTGATTCGCACCACATTCCCATAATTCAGGTGGACGATCTGCGGTAAGAATAATTAAATTCACGCCTGTTTGGCGAGCTTCAATAATCGCTGGATATAAATTTGCTGCCGCAGTCCCTGAGGTCACAATCACAGCAACAGGCGCTTGCGTAGATTTTGCAATACCCAAGGCAAAAAAGCCTAAGCCACGTTCATCAAAGTGACTATGACAAGTTGCTCGAGAGGCATTTTGTAAACGCACAGCTTCTAGCGTTAAAGGTGTTGATCGTGAACCTGGCGCAATACAAAAGTGACTAACCCCTTGGCGAACCAAGGTTTCTAAGATCACCTTTGACCAACAACGATTAAATACGCTTACAGACATTCTTCTTATTCTCCGTTATTCTCTGCAAACAGGGAAATGAGCCCTGCCGCTTTACGTTCAATTTCCAACCACTCTTCTACAGGTTGTGAGCCTTCTACAATACCGGCTCCAGCAAATACATGCACTTGGTTTTCTTCAATAAAAGCCGAACGAATGGTGACACAAAATTCAGAGAGATTTTGGCTCATCACGCCTAATGTACCAGCATACCAACGACGATCAAAGGTTTCAATTTCAGCCAGCGCTTTCTTCGCTTGTTGTTGCGGTAAGCCTGACACTGCAGCCGTTGGATGGATCGCTTTCAGCAAATCGGCATCCGTACAAAGTGCGGTCAATTTTGCTTGCATTTTTCGAATCAAATGCTGCACTTTTCGTAATGGCTTTAATGCGACATCATCAACGGTAATTTGTTCCACTAAGTGACTGATATTTTGTGAAATATCCTCAACTACCAACCAGTTTTCATTGAGATTTTTTTCATCATTTAGCAACCAATTCGCACGTTCATTATTTTCACTCGGATTATCACTAACAGGAGCAGTGCCCGCAAGGGCTTCTGTAAATAACAGACGATTATCTCGTGCAAACAGGCGCTCTGGTGTCGATCCCACAAAACAGTTTTGGGCGTTATCTGCCCATAGAAAATGGTAACAACCGCTATTTTTGGCTTGGCTTGCAGCAAGAAAATCTTTTCCGTTTAATTCGCCCTGAATGTGAAATACCGTTTCATTTGCTAAGACAAGCTTGGTTAATTCCCCTTGTCGAATTCGAGTGAGCGCTTGATTGACCCAATCACACCACGTGTCTTGATTCGCTTTTGGCGCTACACTTTCGATGGTTAATTGATTGAACGGTAAAAGTGCGGTCATTTTTTCAAATGAATTCAAAATCGTTTTTGCCGAAGCAAGCTCATTTGTTTCAACAAAAACTGAAACTACGGTCTCACCATTTTGCTGTTCAATTAAAACTTGCGGCAAAATAAACTGACTTTCACCTTGGAACTGTAAACCTCCAACTAAAGGAAAATCATGCTCTTGAATAAATTGCTGTGCCAAATTCACATCTGAAAATGACCGCACTTTACCCACGGCAGCGACGGTTTTAGCTTCATCACGAAAACGCAAATAAAATTGCGGATAGACTGACTGCCCTTTCATCCACGCCAAAAGATCAACATCCGATTCCACCTTCGTTTGAAGATGTACAATAGATGCTTGCGGATCCGTTGTCGCCAAAGTTTCAAATTGGCGAATTAGCGCAGATTTAGCTTGTTCTAAAGGGCCCATGAAAAATAATAAAACACACAAAAAATTAGCCCATATTCTACCGCACTTTAATACATTCAAAAAATTTTTTTATTAAATCTTTTCAAGATAAGAATTTAAGCGTAAATTAGACGTAATTTTTGAATGAAAATCTAATTATCATAGGATGTTACTAATGAGATCTTTTCCGAAATCAGACAAATTAGAACACGTTTGCTACGATATTCGTGGACCGGTTCACAAAGAAGCTTTACGCCTAGAAGAAGAAGGCAATAAAATTTTAAAACTGAATATCGGCAACCCTGCCCCATTTGGTTTTGAGGCGCCTGATGAAATTTTAGTAGATGTCATCCGCAACTTACCTTCTGCACAAGGTTATTGTGACTCTAAAGGCTTGTATTCTGCACGTAAAGCTATCGTGCAATACTACCAATCTAAAGGTATTCATGATGCGACAGTAAACGATGTGTACATCGGAAATGGTGTATCTGAATTGATTACCATGTCCATGCAAGCACTTCTCAATGATGGTGATGAAGTATTAGTTCCAATGCCAGACTATCCATTATGGACAGCGGCTGTGACCTTAGCTGGCGGAAATGCAGTACATTATTTATGTGATGAAGAGGCTGGTTGGTTCCCAGCTATTGATGATATTCGCGCAAAAGTCAATGCCAAAACTAAAGCTATCGTGGTAATCAATCCAAATAACCCGACTGGTGCGGTATACAGTAAAGCATTGCTCGAAGAAATTATCGAAGTAGCACGTGAAAATAATCTGATTATTTTTGCGGATGAAATTTATGACAAAATTCTCTACGATGGTGCTGTCCACCATCATATCGCCGCCCTTGCACCAGATGTATTAACGATTACATTCAATGGTTTATCAAAAGCGTATCGTGTTGCGGGTTTCCGTCAAGGCTGGATGATTTTAAATGGTCCAAAACAACACGCAAAAGGCTATATTGAAGGCTTAGATATGCTGGCATCTATGCGTTTATGCGCAAACGTACCAATGCAACACGCCATTCAAACTGCATTAGGTGGCTATCAAAGTATTAATGAATTTGTTCAACCAGGCGGTCGTTTGCTGGAACAACGCAATAAAGCCTATGAGTTACTGACTCAAATCCCGGGCATTAGCTGCGTAAAACCAATGGGAGCAATGTATATGTTCCCGAAACTCGATATCCAAAAATTCAACATTCATAGTGATGAAAAATTTGTGCTCGATTTATTACGTAAAGAGAAAGTGCTTCTCGTGCACGGTAAAGGCTTTAACTGGCATTCACCGGATCACTTCCGTGTGGTGACACTTCCTTATACCGGTCAATTAGAAGAAGCCATTGGCAAATTGGCAAGATTCTTAGAGACTTATCGTCAATAATAGAAAAAGAGCGGTTAATTAACCGTTCTTTTTTTATTTCATGATTTATAACTATGCCCAGAAATAGCGCACCACATGGAAGAAAATTGGTGCGGAGAAACAAAGCGAATCCATACGGTCTAAAATACCACCATGGCCACTGATCATATTCCCCCAGTCTTTCACACCCATACTGCGTTTCATTGCCGACATCACGAGCCCCCCTAAGAATCCCATTAAGCAAATTAACAGACTCATTAAAAAGGCTTGCCATGCATTAAATGGTGTCAGCCAATGAAGTAACATACCTAATAAACTTGCGCTTAATACCCCGCCAACAAAACCTTCTACCGTTTTAGATGGCGATAAGGTTGGTGCAATTTTATGCTTACCGAAGAGTTTACCCCAAACGTATTGTAATACATCGCTGGACTGTACCACTAAGATTAAGAAGATCATTAATAAAAGATTTTTTCCTTCATAACCAGAGATATCAAGAGTCAATAAAGCGGGGATATGTGAAATACAGAATACACTAATCATCAATGCCCACTGAATTTTCGTTGAACGATCTAAGAAATACGCCGGATCGCCGAGTAATGCGGAAAGAATAGGTAAAAATAAGAAGCCATATACGGGAATGAAAATTGTGAACATGCTAAACCAATCAATGGCGACTAAAAAATATTGCAATGGCAAGATCACATAAAAACAAGCGGCTAGCGCAAGATGATCGCCTCGACGAATATTCAATAGAGAAAGAAACTCACGCAATCCCATAAATGAAATAATCAAAAAGAGCCCAATTACGCCATAAAAGCCCAATAAACTCGCAATAAAGATAATCCCAATCATCACCCACCAAGCATTGATGCGTGCATTCAGGTTATCAATAACGCTATTCGGTGTATCCACACCCGATCTGCGTTTTAAAATATATCCCACTGAGGAAGCAAAAATTAAGGCGATAAATAAACCACCGAAGAGTTGCCATATTTCTGTCATCATTTGCTCCTAAGATTTGCCTTTTTCACTGACATCTAAACTTAATAATGCCGATTGAGCACGTGTTAAAAAGGCCTCTTTAGCCTCTCCGTTCTCAATCTTTAATGGTTCGCCAACATAAAGATCACATAATAATGGGATCGGTAAAATAAAGCCTTTTGGTAAAACATTATTCATATTACTAATCCAAACGGGCACAAACTCACAATCAGGGTTTTCTTTGGCTAAATAAAACAATCCACTTTTAAACGGCTGAAGTGGTAAATCATCATCCATCTTACGAGTTCCTTCAGGAAAAATAATCAGGGAGTCATTGACTAATGCTTCACTCATTTGTCGTATGGCGGCTTTTGGATCTTGGCTATTACGTTCAACCAGTAACATATTAAAAACTTTATAGGCTAAAAAACGACGAATTGCCCCTTTTGTCCAATAATCTTTGCCTGCAACAGGGCGAGTTTGTTTTCTTACTTCATAAGGCAATGAAATCCAAAGCAAAATAAAATCCCCATGACTATTATGATTGGCAAAATAGACACGATGCCCCTCTGAAGACTGTTCCGCAATTGCGGCTTGTGGTCGAACGCCTGTAATAAAAGAAGCAAAACGACACAATAAAAAATCGATTAATCTCGCAAACATATTTGCTCCTATTATTCCGTCACTTCGGCTAAACCATTTTTTACTCGCTTAATACAAGTCACAATAAGCAAGATAATGACGATATTGGCTACCCACCAGAAAAATGAATGCAAACTACCATTCACAGCATAGAGTAAACCGAGCACACCAAATACGAATGCACGATCACTTTTACCCATTGGACCATCATAACGACGCGCTTTGCCTTGAACTTGCCCTAAAATGCCACATAACTCACTCAACGCGGCAAGCCAAATAATACTTGAGATTTGAATACCATCAAAAGGTGCGACAAAAGCAAAAGGAAGATAAAGTGCCGCATCTGAAACGACATCAGTAATTTCATTAAGATACCCCCCTAATCGACTTTTTTGATTAAATTCACGTGCTAGCATGCCATCAATGGCATTCAACGCCATACGCAAAAACAACCAAATAGGGATAAGGAAGAAAAGAGTGGAAAATGTCGGAAATAGTGCGAGAACCACACCGAGTAAAATAGAAAGTAAGCAGGCAATTAGCGTAACTTGATTTGCCGTTACGCCTTTTGCCGCTAATTGCCTAACTAAAGGCCGAAGTAAATTCTGAAATTTGGGTTTTAAGGCATAGATACTCATCTACCATCTCCTTGTTTTTATTAAAAAACATAAATATGTTTCCAATAATAGGACGGTATAGAGTATTACTCAAGTTTTTTATTCATCCATATAACCTAAACTTCTTAAGGCACGTTCATCATCCGCCCAACCGGACTTCACTTTTACCCAAAGTTCAAGGTGTACTTTATTATCAAATAAGCGTTCCATGTCAGCGCGCGCTTCCATACCAATGGTTTTAATTTTTTGTCCTTGAGCACCAATCACCATTTTCTTTTGGCCTTCGCGCTCAACTAAAATCAAACCATTAATTTCGTAAGTACCACGCTCATTTACTTTGAATTGTTCAATTTCAACGGTCACAGAATAAGGTAATTCTTCACCAGTAAAACGCATCAATTTTTCACGGATAATTTCTGACGCCATAAAACGCTGTGAACGATCGGTCACGTAATCTTCAGGGAAGTGATGAACACCTTTACGTAAG
>CAUETL010000077.1:0-8748 GCA_959020685.1 Parahaemophilus parainfluenzae
TAGTACGAGTCGCTTGCCATTCTAAGAATGGTTTCACTTTTAAAGAACCTTGATTGTATACGTAGTATTCAGTACCCACCATGAATTGACGAGTTCTGTCTGTATCACCAAATTGTTTATCTGTTTTATATGCGTACATTGCATATACGTTCCAATCTTCGTTTAAACCTTGACGAACAACTGCACGCACTTCATTTTTAGTACGTTTATCACCTTGGTTTTTAGTTACTTGACGCTCTAAATCTAAACCATAAGTGGTATGAACGAAGTTATAGGCCAAACCTAATCCATAAGCATTACGGTAGTATGATGTATTGTTAGCATTTTCAGAAATTTCACGAGTAAAACCTGCTGCTACGGTCACATTTTGAATGCTATCAATTGCATGGTTAAAGATAAGACCTGTACCCCAAGCATTTTTACGTTTGTTTGTTAAATCAAGGTTTTTAATACTACGTTTGCTTGAACCACCATAGTACGCACCAAATTTAACTTTGTTATCACCATAGTTACCGTTGTACACGTATTGAGTTACACGACGTGCAGAACCATCTAATAAACCATCAGATAAGCTGTAAGTATTTGCTAAGTCGGTTTGTTTTACTTCATCAGTGATGGTTACCATGTTACCGTAAGTTAATTCACCGAATTGTTTATGGCCAAAACCAGCATAAAGTTGGTGAGTATAAACATGGTCAAAATCATGTTGTGAAGGTGCTTCACCACGCATACGCCACTCAGCACGGCCTAATGTATAAAAATCACCACCTAAACTTTGTTTTAATTTAATACCAAAACGTGAACCATTGTTGTCTACTGCGTGGTTGATGTGCTCTTTGCTTTCACCTCCCGCTACATAGTTGGTTTTGTTAGAGGTGCTTTCCCATTTAACACGTAAAGAACCATAGAAATCAACATCCGTACCAGTTTGGTCAACATGGAAGTTATATGCTTGTGCAGAACCTGCTGCTAATGCAGCTACAGATAAAGCAAGAAGTGTTTTTTTCATAACGCTTTCCTTATGATTTAATGAAGTTAATAAAAAATTGAACTTTTTTAGTCTATACACCAGAACCAGAATGTGTCAATCTTAAATTTTCCCAACTATCAGAAAATAGGCAATTTTTTGACTAAAATCAATTCAGATAAATATATTTTTGATTATTTTATCGCCTATTTAATTAATAAATTTAGCGCAGAAAATACTTGGTCTGAGGTAATATTTTCCATTGAATTCGCTGTTAAATAGTGCTGATTTTGACCATAACAGCCAATTAAGGTCGGATCTGTTGCGCCATAAAGCGTAATATTTGGTTTATCCAGTGCGGCAGTCAAATGGGCAAGACCTGTGTCTACCGATACCACGGCTTTCGCATTGGCAATTTGTTCAGCCAATTCATGCAATGAAAGCTTAGGCAAAACAACTGCATGAGATAAGCTGACAGCTAATCGCTCGGCTCTCGCCTTTTCTTTTTCATTTCCCCAAGGCAAACGAACCTGAACAGAAAGTGCGGTCAGTTTTTCAATTAAATTTCGCCATTCATGTTCTGGCCAATGCTTTTCATCTCTTGTCGTAGAATGAAAAAAGATCACATAAGGTTCGATAGAATCTGCGGAAATGAAATGACGCGCAATGTCATAATCCCCTTTCTCTTTCGGTAATGGATAAGATAATGCTTGTGCAAAAAGTTGACGAATACGTTCTACCGCATGTTGTTGATAAGAAATCGCGTATTTTTTATCGTAAAACAAGGAGGCAATTGGTTCTCGGATACTTTCGCGATCATAGCCATGTTTAACGCCATTAGCTAAGCGTGTCGCAAAAAAGGCACTTTTAAAAAGCCCTTGCGCGTCAATCACGGCATCATATTGATTGGCTTGTAATAAAGTGCGGTAAGATTTCCACTCTTTTTTGGTCTGAGCCGAAAAAGGCGATTTTCGCCAGCGTCTTAAGGCGATTGGAATGATTTGCTTCACTGCCGAATGCCAACGAGGAATTTCGGCAAAATTCTCTTCCACCACCCAATCAATAGAGAGATTAGGAATAGCACGCTGTGCATCAGTCAATGCCGGCAAAGTATGGATTACATCTCCCATAGAAGACGTTTTGATCACGCATACTTTCATTTAATTAACCTTCTTCCCCAGTGCATAATACCGAGACCTGATACAGCTAAAATACCACCAATAATTAAGGATGAATCCACTTGTTCATTCAACCAAACGGCTGAGAATAAAATCCCTAAAATTGGCACAAGAATAATATAAGCTGAGGCATTACCTGCCCCTAAGTATTTCACCCCATCAAAATACCATGCATAGGCTAATACTGTTGCACCAAATGCGAGGCCAAGCAAACTGATCCACTCACCTTGAGATAAATTCAATACCGTAAGCCAATCGTCTGCACTTTCCACGCATAACGCGCTCATAAATAACAATAAAAAACCAAAAATAGAAGATAAGGTGGTTGCGGTGAGCGAATCAATTCCCGCGAGTACTTTTCTCGCCAATAAGGTGTAAACGACCCAACAAATTAGCGCCCCAATTAATAATATTTGCCCAAAGCCAAAGGAATCCATCATTTGTGAAAAATTTCCTTTTGTGAGAGCTAATAACGATCCACTCATGGCAATAATCATTCCGAGTATTACCCAGCGATTCCATTTTTCTTTAAATAAAAAAATTGCCAAAAGCGTCGTGAAAACTGGGTTTGTTGCCACAATAACGGCAGCTTGCCCTGCAGGAAGATATTTCAGTCCCCAGATAAAAAACGTGGAATAGGCAAAAACACCGAAAAAGGCAGTCACAAACAAACCTATCCATTGGTTTGCCCTTAGTTGTTTCGCGTATTTAAAGCGATTTGCCACATATAACCAAATTATGAGCGGAATAATCGCGAACAAAAATCGCAAACTTGAAGCCACAAATGTCGGCATAGCTTGGGCAACCACTCGCCCCCAAGGCCAAGATGCACCCCATAAAATCGCCATTCCGATTAATTGTAAATGTATACGGAGAGGGTTCATTTTGCTAATAATGCCTCTAATTTTTCTAATGCCATTTCAGGTGTAATATCAATCAAACTTTGATGATACCCTTCCGAGCTATCTGCACTTTTACGTACCTTAATTAAATCGCCTTCAATTAAACGAATAATCACGGCTTTATCTGATAATGGTGGCGTATAAGTTGGGCTCGTTGGGCCATAAAGCGCAACTAATGGACGATCTGTCGCAGCGGCAATATGCATTAAGCCGCTATCATTGCTCACCACTGCCGTACAGTTAGCGATTAAATCTACCGCTTGATTCAGGTTTGTTTGTCCCGCTAAATTTAAACAAAATGATTGTAGCTCGGCTGGTAATGCATTACGAATTTGCTCTCCTGCTTCCACATCTTTTGGTGAACCAAATAATTCCACGGCATAGCCTTTTTCAATCAGCATTTCCGCTAATTTAGCGTAATGATAATGCGGCCAACGTTTTGCCGGGCCAAATTCAGCTCCAGGACAGAAACCGATAACCGGACGTTCGCCTAAAAGTGCGGTCTGTTTTTCAAAGTTTTTTAAGGTTTCCGCTTGTTGAGTGGGATCAACGGTTAAATAAGGTTTTAGAACAGGAATATCTGCCGCTTTAGGTACCGCATTTTGCTCAAAAGCTAACGCGACATAACGCTGCACCATCATAGGATAATCACGTTTATTATTGCGTAAATCGTTAAGCAAGAAATAACGGCTTTCCCCTTTCCAACCACGACGTACCGCAATTTTTGCAAAAGCGGGAATAAAGGCTGATTTCAAGGAATTTGGTAACACAATCGCCATATCATATTGATTGCGCAATGCCTTACCTAAACGATAACGTTCACACAAGGCAAATTTGCCGTGTCCGAGTGGCATTTCAATAGCATGACGCACTTCTGGCATACGGGCTAAAAGTGGTTTACACCAATTCGGTGCCATCACATCAATTTGGCAATTTGGATATTGCTGTTTGAGTTGTTGATACAAACTGTGCGACATCATCATATCGCCGACCCAAGACGGGCCGATAATTAAAATATTCATGTTTGACCTTATAACAAAAGTGCGGCTAAAAATAAGACCAATTTTAACCGC
This sequence comes from Parahaemophilus parainfluenzae, assembly GCA_959020685.1. GTDB lineage: Bacteria > Pseudomonadota > Gammaproteobacteria > Enterobacterales > Pasteurellaceae > Haemophilus_D > Haemophilus_D parainfluenzae_T. Next base: position 4,121 of record CAUETL010000077.1, read on the forward strand.
ACTTTATTCATTTTCTAGTATTGAACAACATTATTTGTTCAATATTTTTATTTATTTAACCACGCCATATACTCAGCTACACCTTCCGCTACAGTTTTAAATGGTTTGTCGTAGCCAGTTGCGCGAAGTTTCGTTAAATCTGCTTGAGTATATTCTTGATAGCGAGATTTTAAATGCTCTGGGAATGGAATGGTTTCCACTGCACCTTTGCCATGGAATTTAATCACCGCTTTCGCCACTTCTGCGAAAGACTCCGCATTGCCGGTACCACAGTTGAAGATACCTGAAATGCCATTTTGCCAGCACCAAATGTTGACTTGTGCCACATCGCCTACATAAACGAAATCACGGCGGAAATGTTCACTGCCTGCAAATAATTTTGGATTTTCGCCTTTCAGGATTTGGTTATTTAAGTGGAATGCCACGCTTGCCATTGAACCTTTGTGACCTTCACGCGGACCATACACATTGAAATAACGGAAACCACATACTGGTGATTTTGCTTCAGGTAAAATCGCACGCACATATTGGTCGAATAAGAATTTAGAATAACCGTACACATTCAATGGGCCTTCAAATTCACGCTCTTCACGGAATTCAGTTTTGTCGCCATAAGTTGCCGCACTTGATGCATACAAGAACGGAATTTGACGATCTAAGCAGTAATGCAATAACTCTTTTGAATATTCGTAGTTATTATGCATAATGTATTTGCCGTCCCATTCAGTGGTCGCTGAGCAAGCCCCTTCATGGAATACCGCATCGATATCACCTAAATCATCGCCTGCAATAATGGATGCAATGAAGTCTTCTTTATCGCAGTAATCTGCGATATCAAGATCCACTAAGTTAATGAATTTAGTCCCATCTTTTAAGTTATCCACCACTAAAATATCTTTGCGTCCCATATCGTTTAATGCTTTAACGATATTACTGCCGATAAAACCGGCGCCACCTGTTACGATAATCATAATTCTGTCCTCTTTAAAATAAGTCTGTGTATTGTAATAGATTTTGTACCGCTTAGCCAAAAAACTCTGTGAAAAACAACCGCACTTTTAAGCCCCAGTAACTCGTCCAGCCCGTTGTGGCCAAATCCATTTTTCCTTTATTTAAAATAATAATTGTTGGTGTCACATTCACCTGCCATTGATCCGCAATCTTGCCTTGAGGATCATTCACCGTTGTAAACTGATAGTGATGCGTTTGTAAATAATCCTCCACGTCCTTATTTGTCCCCGAACGCAGTGCGATAGAGACGACAGGATAGCCTTCTTCTGAAAGTGAATTAATTGCTGGTGAAGTATAACGACAATAACCACACCAACTTCCCCAGAAATAAATGATTGTCGGCTTAGTTTGATCTAATTGAGGCAAAAAGAAGGCATCCCCCTGTAAATCATAAAGTGCCGTCGCATTGATTTCAGGTGGAATATTGGGTTTACGAATAAAATCGAGAATACTGCTTACGACAATCAACGTCAGCAGTAGCGAAATCGCATTTTTTAATAATGTTTTAAGTTTCACAATAAAATTTCATGATCTAGGATAAATGGATTGTAATCGATCAGAAAAGTGCGGTCAAAATTGCAGAGATTTTGTTATAAATACATTATCTAAACTTGGCATCACATAAAAAATGCTCCTATTATAAAAATAGGAGCATTATTTAATAACTATAAATTTTCAATTCCTGTAGTTACACTAAATGCTTTTGTTTCTTTAGGTTTTAGCATAATTAGACTTCCTGCTTTTTTAGCTGCTAAAAAACCTTCTGGCCTACAAGTTGCTGGTAATACAAATGCACCTACTTGTTGATCCTCATTAAACAAAATCCATCGTGTTGCATAATTAAAGTCTTTAGATGAGAATTTTGTTATATAACTATGCCCACTAGGTGATTTCATTTTATATTCTAAATTCTCTTGATATTTACTGAGATTATCCATAAAGAATACTATTTCAGGATCATACATCACATCATTATCTAATTTATCAAGATGGTATTCCCCTTTTTTAATTTTATCATTAAACTCAAGCCACTTTTCTGTTGGGCTAACGTGAGCTGGTATAGTTTCTCTCAAAACAATAGCCTCATCAGGAATATTCTGAGTTAACTCCGCTCCATGCTCATAACAATAATTCATGTGGCACATGTATTGCAATGGCATATCAACACTAGATAAATTAGTTACACTCATTTGAATATCAAATAAAGTACTATTTGAATAAAGTGTTACAGCTGGTCTTGCTGAATAATGGTTTCCAAACCCTTTCACATATTCAACTTCTCCCGTAAGGGTTATTGAATTATTATCAATGATTAACCAGGCATTATTAATAATTGAACAGGGCATCTCTCCATGTAAAATATGATCATCTTCAGGGCTTGGACAGCCATTTCTGATTAACCCCGAATGAAAAGCAAAACATCCGTAAGTATCAACAATACTATTACCAAATTTCGGCTCAGAAAACATATTCTTCATTTTTAATGAATGTTTACCAAATTCAGCATCCCAAATAATTTGACCATAAAAAGGCAATACAATAATAAATCCTTTTTTATTACAAATTTTTATTGCTTCAATTCCTGACTCATACTTAAAGCCAAACACTGTAAAATCATTATTACTAAGCAATACTTTTTCATCTCTAGAAAATAACTCTTTGAATAAAAATAACTTCGTTTCCATTATTCTTCTCCTTTTTCTAATTTCATTTTATCCCAGAAGTAATATCCAACATAGATAAAGCAAAGCGTTGGTACAACAAAGGCCAATTGTAAAGATCCTAAAGTATCAGAAACATATCCATGAATAGCAGGAACAACCGCAGCTCCAATAATTGACATTACTACAACAGCTCCGGCTACTTCCCGATGTTCTTGTTTAACAGTTCCTAATACAGATGTATAAATTGTAGCCCAACATGGTCCAAACAATACACTTGCAAAAATTGCAGCATAAACAGCTGAAAAGTCATGAACAAAAGAAGTATAAGAGAGAGTAAATACACCAAGAATAGAATACACAAACAATACTGCATCTGATTTAAACTTAGTCATTAAAAAATTTGCTACAAATTTTCCGATGAAAAAACCAATAAAACTATATATCATGAAATTTGAAGCATCCCTCTCATTAATATTACTTAAATTTAAAGCTAAACGTATTGTAAACGACCATACTGCAACCTGCATGCCCACATATAAAAATTGAGCAATAATTCCTTTCTTAAATTGTTTATTCTTTGATAAATATTTCAATGTATCAATGAACTTCACATTAGTAGCTAAAACTTCATTTTCAGCTTTGCATCTAGGGAATTTTGTCAATAAGAACAACAAAGTAACAGCAATTAATACAAAAATAAGATATTTATAAGGTTGTAATGTATGCTCAAGCAATGATAATTTAAATTCATGAGCTTGATCTGGGGACATCGTAAGCAATTGTTCTTTCAAGCTAGCACCTTCTTGGAAGATTAAATATTTACCCAGTAAAATGCCAGAAATAGCACCAATCGGATAAAATGTTTGACTAATATTCAGTCTTAATGTCGCATAATCTCGATGGCCGAGCATAGAACTATAAGTATTTGCTGATGTTTCAAGGAAACTTAAACCGATAGCAATAGAAAATATAGCAGCTAAAAACATAGTATAAGTAGCCATGTGAGAAGCTGGATAAAACATTGAACAGCCTATAATATACAAGGTTAAACCAATCAAAATAGCAACTTTATAACTTGTTTTCTTTATTACTAGAGAAGCTGGAATTGCAATTAAGAAATATCCACCATAAAAGGCACTTTGAACTAATGCACTTGCAAAGTCACTTAATGTGAATACACTCTTAAATTGAGTAATAAGAATATCGTTTAAGCTCGCGGCAGCCCCCCACAATGGAAATAGGCAAGATAATAATATGAACTGAAATATAGGTGTTCGATTCAAATATCCATCAGGCATTTGCTGTATTCCTTTCATAACATACTCCTTATAATTTACCCAAAAAACACTCAAATTCTTTTTTATCTGGATATGATATTTGAGTTCCTTGACCAGTCACACTATAAGCTGAAAATGCAGAGGCCATGTTCAAAGATGCTAAAATATCATGCGTTTTAACAAGATAGTGTGCAAAACATCCTATAAATGCATCTCCAGCTCCACTAGTATCAATAGCATTAACCTTATGAGGAGCAATATGATGAATTACATTTCCATCTAGCCATATCGCACCTTTCTCCCCCAAAGTAACAACAAGATTTTTCAATCCTTTTGAAATCAATGAATTAGCTGCTATCAGAATCTCATCAATATTAGAAACTGGTAACCCTGTAAGAATTTCTAATTCAGTCTCATTAGGCATAAAAAAATCACACTTACACACATAATTAATATCTAAATTTGGATCAGCAGGAGCTGGATTTAATATCACAGGTATATTATTTTTAACTGCAAAATCAATTGAGTAATAAACAACAGATAATGGAACTTCTAATTGCAAAATAATAAGCTTACATTTTTTAAGTTCATTTTCTGCGTCATCTATATCTTTTGTTGATAAGTGACTATTTGCACCTTTAATAATAAGAATGCTATTTTGGGATGACTTATCTAC
>CAUETL010000078.1:0-8633 GCA_959020685.1 Parahaemophilus parainfluenzae
CCGGCATTGCACCTTTTTGGAAACGGTTAATAAATTCTTGTTCAGCCGCCTCTGACGCTGCTTCATCATGGAAACGTGCAATGATTTCTTTGGCTAGTAAAATCTTCACATCACGTGGGTTTTTACCATTTGCTACTTCTGTTTTTAATTCAGCAATCTCAGTGAGTGGACGGAAAGAAAGTAAGTTGTACCAATCCCACATTAATTCATCCGAGATCGACATGATTTTACCGAACATATCGCTTGGTGCATCTGTTACGCCGATGTAGTTGCCTAATGATTTAGACATTTTCTTCTCACCGTCTAAACCAACCAGTAATGGAAGCGTAATCGCTACTTGTGGTTTCTGACCGGCTGATTTTTGTAATTCACGACCAACAAGTAAGTTGAATTTTTGGTCAGTACCACCAAGTTCCACGTCTGCTTCTAATGCAACAGAGTCATAACCTTGTAATAAAGGATAAATAAATTCGTGAATTGCGATAGGTTGGTTGTTACCAAAACGTTTTTTGAAGTCATCACGTTCTAGCATACGTGCTACGGTGTAGTTGCTTGCTAAACGGATCATCCCTTCAGTACCCAATTTACCCAACCATTCAGAGTTGAATACGATTTTTGTTTTTTGTGGGTCTAGAATTTTGTAAATCTGTTCTTTATAGGTTTCCGCATTGCGAAGCACATCTTCGCGGCTAAGCGGTGGGCGAGTGGTGTTTTTACCAGATGGGTCACCGACCATACCCGTGAAATCACCGATTAAGAAATAGACTTCGTGGCCTAATTGTTGGAATTGACGAAGTTTGTTTAATACCACGGTATGCCCCAAGTGAATATCTGGAGCAGTAGGGTCTGCACCAAGTTTAATTTTAAGTGGGCGATTTTCTTTCAGTTTTTCGATTAAATCCGCTTCAGAAAGAATCTCATCAGTACCGCGTTTTAGTTCTGCGAGAACGGTATTAATATCAGTCATTCTATTTCCTAATGTTATTTCAATATTAAAGGCTACATTATAGAGAATATGGCTGAAATGAAAAGATTGAGATGAAAAAAAACGCCTATTTGTGGGGAAATAGGCGTGAAGTTGGAGTGATTATCTGTTTGTTTTTGGAATGGTTAAATGATAACTATTATCAAATGTCTTGTCAATAACAAAATGCAAATAATTCTCAATTATTTTTTTAATCGATGTAAGGTACACTTTCTGTGAGAGAAAGTGCGGTCGGAATGCCATCTGAAATGTCAAATTTTCCCGCATAAGCATAAGCTTCAACGCCCTGAGATTTTGCGTCTTTTAAAAGGCGATCATATTCAGGATCCACAAACTCAGCGATTTTAAAACGATCGAAGCCATCATGTAATCCAGCAAAGAGAACAACCGCGCGATGTCCTTGTTTTTTCATGGCTAAAAGCTCACGAACATGTTTTTGTCCACGAGTAGTCACCGCATCGGGAAACATCCCTAATGTGCCTTTTACAAAGGTGATTGATTTCACTTCAACATAACAATCTGGCAAACCCTCACCTTTAAGTAAGAAGTCGATACGGCTATTTTCTTCACCATATTTCACTTCAGGATAAATTTCATCATACATAGCGAGTTCTTTGATTTGTTTATTTTGCAAGGCTTCAAAGACTAGCTGGTTGGATCTGTGTGTGTTAATGCAAACAAGTTGGCCATTTACTAATTGAGTCAATTCCCAACTGTGTGGATATTTGCGAGTTTGGCTATCAGAATGAGAGTACCAAACGGTATCGCCTTTTTCACCACAGCCAGTCATTGCACCAGTATTTGCACAATGAATCGTGACCACTTCACCATTTGGTAATTCAATATCAGTCAAAAAACGCTTATAGCGGCGAATTAATTTTGCAGATTGTAGGGTAGGGAGTTGCATATCTTATTCCTTTTCAAAAGAAAGTACGGTCGAATTTAATGATGAAATTAACCGCTCTTTGATCTGCCCCCAAAAAGTTGGACAGGTTAGTTAACTTAAATATTGAGCTCGGTATTGCACAGGGCTCAATCCTTTGAAAGCAAGTTTAATGCGTTTTTGGTTGTAATACACTAAATATTCTTCAATTTCAGCCTGTAATTCAGCAATTGAATGATAAGTCCGAGAGTAAAAACACTCTGATTTTAGTATCGCAAAAAAACTTTCAATCACCGCATTATCATAGCAATTTCCTCGGCGGCTCATACTTTGCACCGCTTTGTGATAAAGCGAAGGAGTGGAATATGATTGCATATAGATTTTTTACCTTAGAAAAGAGGGAGAAATAGTGTGTTTTAGCTCTTTATTATTGGTTATAACAATGAATTTCAGTCAATTTCTTTAAAAATTTTACAAAAATCTGTAAGAAATCGGATTATCCGCCGTCTAACCTTATGTAACGTTAATTTTCACATCATAAGGAAAAACAATGAAACTATCAAAAACATTTCTATTTATTACCGCACTTTGTTGTGCTACACCAACTTTAGCAATACAAAATTCAACATCATCTGGAGAACAAAAAATGGCAATGGAAAATACGCAAAATATTCGTGAAATTTATCTTGCTGGTGGCTGTTTTTGGGGTATGGAAGCATATATGGAGCGTATTCACGGCGTGAAAGATGCGATTTCTGGCTATGCCAATGGTAATACGGAGAAAACTAGTTATCAGATGATTGGGGTAACCGATCATGCAGAAACGGTAAAAGTCACTTACGATGCAAACCAAATTTCGTTAGATAAATTGCTTAAATATTATTTTAAAGTGATTGATCCAACCAGCGTAAATAAACAAGGTAACGATCGTGGTAGACAATATCGCACAGGGATTTATTATCAAGATGGGGCAGATAAAGCGGTGATCGAACAAGCACTCGCCCAGCTTCAAACCAAATATAAAAAACCAGTGCAAATTGAGGTGCAACCACTTAAAAATTACATCGTAGCAGAAGAATATCATCAAGATTATTTGAAGAAAAACCCAAATGGTTATTGCCATATTGATATTACCAAAGCTGATGAACCCGTGATTGACGAGAAAGATTATCCGAAACCGAGTGATGCAGAACTCAAAGCGAAATTGACACCGTTGCAATATTCCGTCACTCAAAATAAACATACTGAACGCTCTTTTAGTAATGAATATTGGGATAATTTCCAACCAGGTATTTATGTTGATGTCACCACAGGCGAGCCTGTTTTTTCTTCAAATGATAAATTTGAATCGGGTTGTGGCTGGCCGAGTTTTACGAAACCAATAGCGAAAGAGGTGGTGCATTATCAAACGGATAATAGTTTTAATATGCAACGTACCGAAGTGTTAAGTCGTGCGGGCAACGCCCATCTAGGACACGTTTTTGACGATGGTCCGAAAGATAAAGGTGGTTTGCGTTATTGCATTAACAGTGCATCAATTAAATTTATTCCGTTAGCCGAAATGGAAAAGGCAGGGTACGGATATTTGATTCAATCGATTAAAAACTAAGGAGAGGCACGATGTTAGATCAACAACTCCTTATTGGAACTGTATTTTTAGCGGGGCTTGCTTCTTTTCTGTCGCCTTGTATTTTCCCGATTATTCCAATTTATTTTGGTATTTTGAGTAAAGGTGGTAAAAAAGTCCTAAATACTTTTTTATTTATTTTAGGGCTTTCCCTTACATTTGTCAGTTTAGGCTTTAGTTTTGGCTTTTTAGGGAATATTTTATTTAGTAACACCACCCGCATTATCGCTGGCGTTATCGTGATTATTTTGGGCATTCATCAACTTGGCATTTTCAAAATTGGTTTGTTGGAACGCACGAAATTGGTGGAAATAAAAACATCAGGAAAATCAACCGCACTTGAGGCATTTGTGCTTGGTTTAACGTTTAGTCTTGGTTGGACGCCTTGTATTGGTCCGATTCTGGCTTCCGTATTAGCGTTATCAGGCGATGAAGGCTCTGCACTTTACGGTGCATCAATGATGTTCATTTATGTCTTGGGACTTGCAACTCCGTTTGTACTGTTTTCGTTCTTCTCTGATAGCTTGCTTAAACGTGCTAAAGGGTTAAATAAACACTTAGACAAATTTAAAATCGCTGGCGGTGTTTTAATTATCGTGATGGGCATTTTATTGATTACGAATAATTTTTCGTAAAGCATAATCTCAACAAAAGAAATCTATAAAAGGAAAAAACAATGAAAAAACTACTATCAATATTTCTAATGGCATTCAGCCTAAACACTTTTGCACAAACTAATTTAGCAGATGTGCAACTCAAAGATTTAAACAATCAGCCAGTTACTTTAAGCCAATATAAAGGCAAACCTGTGTATGTAAAAATGTGGGCATCTTGGTGTCCGATTTGCTTGGCTGGATTAGCTGAAATTGATGATTTAAGTGCGGAAAAAGATCTCAATTTTGAAGTAATAACCATTGTTTCGCCGGATCACAAAGGCGAAAAAGGCACTGCTGATTTTATTGAGTGGTACAAAGGGCTAGAATATAAAAATATTAAAGTCTTGCTAGATGAAAATGGTGAAATTATTGATCGTGTTCATGTTCGAGGTTATCCGTTTAATCTATTTTTGGATGCTGATTTAAATGTGAAGAAAACGGTGCCAGGGCATTTAGGAGCTGAACAAATCCGAGTGTTTGCTGAAAAATAACGATGACAAGCGGCTTATTTTTAAGCCGCTTTAGGTGAAAAGTCTGTGGTTTCTGGAATTTCAATGCCTTTCTTTTTCATCTTTGGCTTCACTACTTTCGGTGTTTGAAGGTTTGTATAAGGCGATTTTACGCCATCAAGCCCTCTTTCCCGAAATGCTTTTAGCCAATAAATGACGAGCGCATGGGAAATTTGATGAAGTTTAGCCACCTCACGGATACCATAATCCTGTTCGGTGACGAGTTTGATAATTTTCAAACGAAATTGATAAGAGTAGGACATAATCTGCATCTCAAATTAGATGTCCAGGTTTTGGGGGTAGATCACTTTTACCTTCTTAAATTTAAAAATTAAAACAAATTCTTGATTTACCATTGACTTTTTGACCTATAGTCCTTACTTTACGTATTGATGTTTCATCAACTTTATTCTTTGTAAAATAAGGAGCTTTTATGCAATCTCGCATTGTTGTTAATTCACAGGAAGAATCACTACTGAGCACACATAAAGTGCTACGTAATACCTATTTCTTATTGGGATTAACGATGGCATTTTCGGCAGTTGTTGCTTATATCTCTATGAGCTTAAACTTGCCTTATCCTAACCTTATCGTGTTACTTGTGGGTTTCTACGGTTTACTTTTCGTGACAAACCGCTTAGCAAATAGTGCATGGGGAATCTTAGCTGCATTCGCGTTTACTGGGTTTATGGGTTATACCATCGGGCCAATTTTAAACATGTATGTGGCGAGAGGAATGGAAGATTTAATTATGCTAGCCTTCGCAGGTACAGCAATCGTCTTCTTTGCGTGTTCAGCTTATGTGCTCACTACGAAGAAAGATATGTCTTTCCTTTCTACCGCGATTTTCTCATTATTTATCGTGTTATTGTTAGGAGTTGTGGCAAGTTTCTTTTTCCAAATTCCAGCATTAGCGGTAGGGATCAGTGCATTGTTTGTGGTGTTCTCGACAATGACAATCCTCTATGAAACCAGCAATATTATTCACGGTGGCGAAACAAACTATATTCGTGCAACGGTGAGTATTTATGTGTCAATTTACAACTTATTCATTAGCTTATTAAGATTACTTTCTATTTTCTCAAGCGATGACTAGTCAGTATTAAATTTAAAGACGCTCCTTATTAGGGGCGTTTTTTGTTTTGAACTAATTTTTTAAAGAGAAGTCTTAGCATACAGGTTCGCTACTTGAACCTATTGATAATAAAACAGGAGTTTTTATGAAATCTTTAAAATCACTTTTAACATTAACATCACTCGCATTAGCGGTATCAGGTTCTGCATTAGCAACGAATACTTCCGTATTGCCAACAAAAGAAGATGTTGTAACAAATTCAAAATCAATGGTTGAAAGCACAAAAGCTGATATGAAAAATGCAGCAAATGATAAGCTTAAATCAATGTCAGATAGTGCAAGTTCAACAAAATCAACTGCACTAGATAAAGTAAAAGAGGCTAAAGAAAAAGCAACATCTGCAAAAGATGCAATGAAAGACAAAGCAACTTCTGCAAAAGATGCGGTAAAAGAGAAAGCATCAGCGTTAAAAGAAAAGGCGACTGAGAGTAATCAATCCTCAATTAAAGATAAAGCTACTGAAAAATTAAATTCAGTCAAAGAGAGTGCAAAAGAGAAAGCGTCTGATGCAAAAACAAAAGCAGAAGATAAAGTAAAAGAAGTGAAAGAAAAAGCGGCTTCTACAAAAGATGCAGCCAAAGAGAAAGTCGCTTCTTCTGCAAAAGTGAATGTCAATAAAGCGGATGCTGAAACCTTACAAAAACTTTCTGGTATCGGTGAGAAAAAAGCACAAGCGATTATTGATTACCGTAACAAAGTGGGCAAAATCAAAAGTGCAGCCGAGCTTTCAAATATTGATGGTATCGGTGAAGCCACAATTGAGAAAATTACCCCATTCTTAAGTTTCTAAGAAAGCATAGATAAAACAGACCGCACTTTATGTGCGGTTTTTTTATTGAAGTAGATCACAAAATTGTAACAAAGTGTGATTTGGAGGATTATTTCTTTTTGTATCCTATGTATAATGTGCGGACAACATCATGTAATACAAGGGGTAGATATGCAGCATTATAATGCCTTTGATGAATGGTTGGCTTCAACTGCTTTAGGTGGGGCAAATCAATCGTATATTGAAGAGTTATACGAAAGTTATTTAGAAGATCCATCGTCAGTCGATGAAAGCTGGCGAGCCACATTTGATGCATTGCCAAAAACAACCGCCGCAGAGCAACCACATTCACCAGTGCGTGATTATTTCCGTCGTTTAGCGAGAGAAAATACAACAGAAGCCGTGACGGTTATCGATCCAGAAGCCAGTGCAAAATTAGTCAAAGTCCTCCAATTTATCAATGCTTATCGCTTCCGCGGTCATTTAGAAGCGAAACTGGACCCCATCAATTATTATCGCTGGAAAGTCTCCACCGTGCCTGAATTGGATTACCGTTATCACGGTTTTACCGAGCAGGATCTCAATGAAACCTTCAATATTAATCACTACGTTTATCATCGCGATAACATCAAATTAGGTGATTTAGCTAAAATGCTGAAAGAGACCTATTGTGGTTCAATAGGTCTTGAGTTTATGCATGTTCAAGATATGGAGCAGAAAAGTTGGCTACAAAGCAAACTAGAAAGCCAATTAAATAAACCGCTCTTTACTAAAGAAGAAAAAATTAATTTATTAAGTGAATTGACCGCAGCTGATGGCTTAGAACGTTATCTTGGTGCAAAATTCCCGGGTGCAAAACGTTTCTCTTTAGAGGGAAGTGATGCCTTTATTCCATTGATGAAAGAAATTATTCGTCATGCGAGCAAACAAGGTGTACAAGATGTTATGTTTGGTATGGCACACCGTGGACGTTTAAACATGTTAGTAAACGTGCTTGGTAAGAAACCTGAAGATCTTTTCGATGAGTTTGCCGGTAAACATTCAGGCGAGCGTACAGGTGATGTGAAATACCATCAAGGTTTCTCTTCTGACTTTGCGGTCGGTGATCGTCGTGTGCATTTAACCCTTGCATTTAACCCTTCACACTTAGAAATTGTCAGCCCAGTAGTGATTGGTGCGGTACGTTCTCGTCAAACCAAAAAGAATGATACTGAACGTAATCAAGTATTAGCCGTTACTGTTCATGGGGATTCAGCGGTAGCAGGACAAGGTGTTGTACAAGAAACCTTGAATATGTCGAATGCGCGTGGTTATACCGTTGGTGGCACAATCCGTATTGTGATCAATAACCAAATTGGTTTTACCACCTCGAATCCGAATGACACGCGTTCAACAGAATATTGTACTGATATCGCGAAAATGATTCAGGCACCGATTATTCATGTAAACGGTGATGATCCTGAAGCGGTCGCTTTTGCCGCGAGAATGGCGGTGGAATATCGCAATCTATTCAAACGCGATATTTTCATTGATCTGATTTCTTATCGTCGTCATGGTCATAATGAGGCTGATGAGCCATTAGCCACTCAACCAATGATGTATAGCATCATCAAAAAACATCCAACGCCACGTAAAGTCTATGCAGATCGTTTAATTGCTGAAGGGGTAATCACCGAAGAAGAAGCCATCGAGATGATGAATCTCTATCGTGATGCCTTAGATAACGGTGATCGCGTAGTGAAAGAATGGCGAGAAATGGATACTGCCCAAATGGACTGGTTGCAATATCTCAACTATGACTGGACATCCCCTTACGAAAGTAAATTCCCACAAGAACGTTTCCAGACTTTAGCGGAGCGTGTCAGTGAATATCCAGAAACCTTGCGTGCTCATCCTCGTGTAGAAAAAATTTATGCTGATCGCCGTGAAATGGCAAAAGGCGAGAAATTGTTCGATTGGGGGATGGCGGAAACTATGGCATACGCAACCTTATTAGATGAAGGTGCTAATGTTCGTTTATCGGGTGAAGATGCGGGACGTGGTACGTTCTTCCATCGCCATGCGGTTGT
>CAUETL010000079.1:0-8587 GCA_959020685.1 Parahaemophilus parainfluenzae
GATCATAAAACTCTGCACGTAATCCCACTTTTGCCATCATGGACAATACTTTTTCTTTACGTTCTTTAGCCGATAGATTGGTATTGATGACTAATGGTTCTTCCAAAATTGTGCCGATTTTTTTACGCGGATTTAGTGATGCATAAGGGTTTTGAAACACTATTTGGATTTTCTGACGGCGCAATGCTTTCGTTTCGTGATCATTCTCTAAGAAATTTTGCCCGTTGTAGTACAACTCACCTTCTGTCGGTTCTTCTATCATCGTCAAAAGACGGCCTAGTGTGGATTTACCACAACCAGACTCGCCTACCACCGCAAGGGTTTTACCACGTTCTAAGGAAAAAGACACACCATCTAATGCTTTCACTTGCTGTGTTTTAGCAAACATCCCTTTTTTGACAGGATAATATTTCTTCAGCCCAATGGCATTGAGCAATGGTGCATTTTCTTGTGCGACATTAGACATTGCTAGGTTCTCCTTGGGCATTTAATGGGGTGTGACATTTTACTTGTCGATTTCCTATTTGACGCAATTCAGGTTCAACACTTCGACAAAGATCGGTCGCATACGGACATCGTGGATTTAACAAACAACCTTGTGGGCGATCGTATTTACCTGGCACCACACCAGGTAAAGATTGCAAACGAGATTTACCTTCTGCGAACTCAGGTAAAGAACGCAATAACGCTTGAGTATAAGGATGTTTGGGTTCACGGAAAATATCTTCTGCTCGTCCTTCTTCCACTACTTGTCCTGCATACATCACAATAATACGATGCGCAGCTTCTGCGACTAAGGCGAGATCATGCGTGATCAGAATCAACGACATACATTCTTTTTGCTGTAACTCAAGCAACAAATCTACAATTTGAGCTTGAATAGTCACATCCAGTGCGGTGGTTGGTTCATCTGCAATGAGTAATCTCGGTTTACATGCAATCGCCATAGCAATCATAACGCGTTGGCTCATCCCACCAGAAAGCTGATGCGGATAAACATCAATACGTGATTCAGGATCAGGAATACCGACTAAACGTAATAGCTCTAAGGTGCGTTCACGACGTTCTTTTTTGCTGCCGCCTTGATGCGCCTTAATCGCTTCCATAATTTGGAAACCTACTGTATAAGCAGGATTTAAGCTTGTCATCGGGTCTTGGAAGATCATGGCAATATCTGCCCCAACTAATTCCCGCTTTTCTTTTGGCGGTAAGCTTAAGAGATCTTTTCCTTCAAATTCTAGCCCTTTCGCTGAAACACGCCCAGGAAAATCAATTAAGCCCATCACAGCAAGGGAACTTACTGATTTCCCTGAACCTGACTCGCCGACAATACCTAATACTTCGCCTTGATTGACTTGGTAGCTAATACGATCCACCGCTTTAAAAGGTGCTTTTTCATCACCAAAGTGAACAGAAAGCTCTTTTACATCTAATAATGCCATTCTGCCCCCTATTGTTTTAATTTTGGATCGAGTGCATCACGCAACCCGTCACCCATTAAGTTAAATGCTAAAACAAGCGATAAAATTACTAAACCTGGAATGGTAACCAACCAGTTTGCTGCCTGCATAAAGCTACGTGATTCAGATAACATAGTGCCCAATTCCGGTGTTGGTGGTTTTGCGCCGATACCTAAGAAACCTAAGGTTGCTAGCTCTAAAATCGCGTTAGAAATTCCCATCGTCATTTGCACGATAAGCGGTGCAAGACAATTCGGTAAAATCACAATAAACATTAAACGTAATACGCTAGCTCCCGCCACTCGTGAAGAAGTGACATAATCTCTGTTTTTCTCATTCAATACCGCCGCACGTGTTAAACGCACATAACTTGGAATGGATACCACGGCAATCGCCAACGTCGCATTCGTTAAAGAGGGCTCTAAAATTGACACCACCACAATGGTTAAAAGCAAGTTTGGGATAGCCAACATGATATCAATGAAACGAACAATTAATGTATCTAATGCTCCACCATAATAGCCTGCAAGCAAGCCAAGACTCGTACCTAAAATGCAAGATAAAATGACAATAATGAAACCTGCAAAAACAGAAATGCGCGTACCATAAATAATGCGAGAAAGAATATCTCGACCAATGTCATCCGTACCCAGTAAATAAGCTGAATTTCCGCCTTCATACCACGCAGGCGGTAACAATAGCGCTGAACGATTTTGTTCTATAGGATCAAAAGGTGCAATCCAAGGAGCAAAAATACTGATTAATGCTACGACAAGAATAAAAGTGAGCCCAATCACCGCCCCTTTATTTTGTTTGAAATAAAACCAAAACTCCTGCAACGGTGTGCGAGGCGCAATCGTTTCAATAGATAAAGTTTGTTCCGTCATTAATAAGGCTCCTTATTGATGGCGAATACGTGGGTTTACCACGCCATAAAGTAAATCGATCGTCAAATTCACCACAATAATAATTGTAGCGATAATCAACACAGCGCCTTGTAAGACTGGATAATCACGATTAGAAATCGCATCAATAATCCATTTACCAATACCCGGCCATGAGAAAATTGTTTCGGTTAAAACTGCACCGGATAATAACTGTCCTACAATCAATCCCACCACGGTCACAACAGGGATCAGTGCATTACGTAGCGCATGAACAATCACAATTCGGGTATAACTTAAGCCTTTGGCTTTCGCTGTACGAATATAATCTTCACCTAACACTTCCAACATCGAAGAACGTGTCATTCGGGTAATCACCGCAAGTGGAATGGTACCTAGTACAATAGATGGTAGAATCAATGACTTAATGGCATTTACAAAGGCGCCTGGCACGCCTGAAAGCCAAGTATCGATTAACATAAAACCGGTTGGTGTATCGATCCAGAAGCTATCTTCTAAACGTCCCCCTTGTGGTAAATCTAACCAAGGTGAAACATATAAGATCAAAATTAATCCCCACCAGAAAATTGGCATGGAATAACCCGTTAATGACATAGCTGTCACGGTATGAGAAATCCAGCTATCTTTCTTGACGGCAGCAATCGTTCCTAGCGTAATGCCGGCAATTAATGACCAAAATAGTGCAAAGAAAGCCAATTCAAACGTGGCAGGGAAAAGTGTGAAAAACTCAGTCAGAACAGGTTGTTGAGTACGGAATGATTCACCAAAATCGCCTTGTATTACATTACCAATATAATTGAAATATTGCTGATACAACGGTAAATCGAGACCAAGTTGTTTCATCATTTGTTGATGAACTTCTGGCGTTAAACCTCGCTCTCCCATCATGATCTCCACGGGATCCCCCGGAATAAAATGAATGAGCGCAAAAGTCACAAAAGTGATGGCGATAAAGGTAGGAATCACCATCAAAATACGTTTTAAAATAAATTTAAACATCTACTTCCCACATGATAAAAGTGCGGTCATTTCTTCGAATGCTTTCGCACTTGGCACCTTGAGCATAAACATCAATATTCATACTCGTTGCAATAAAATCCTCCCGATTCTACCGCACTTTTTCTAATTTTGCCAAATGTGCAATCAACCACTTAATTCCTTGAGCTTGGAAAGCAATTTGTAAACGGGTGTTATTATCTGAGCCTTCAACGTTTATAACAGTGCCAAAACCAAACTTTTCATGTTTCACTTTTTGCCCCATTTTCCATTCATTTTCTGGCAAACTCGTGCTTAAACTCCCTACTTTCGCTTGGTTTAATGCTCGGGTGACTGTTCCGCGTAAACGGATTTCTTGAATGCACTCTGATGGCAATTCTGCAATAAAACGCGAAGGTAAATGGCGTTCTTCTTTCGTGTAAACACGACGACTTTCAGCATAACAAATAGTAAGTTTTTGCTTCGCTCGAGTAATGCCCACATAAGCAAGACGGCGTTCTTCCTCCAAACGACCAGGCTCTTCAAATGAACGGAAACTTGGGAATACGCCCTCTTCTACCCCCACCATAAATACGCGCGGAAATTCCAAGCCTTTTGCTGAGTGTAAGGTCATCATTTCCACACAAGATTGATGCGGTGAAGCCTGCTCTTCTCCCGCTTCTAAAGAAGCATGAGTTAAAAAGGCGGTAAGATCGGTCATATCCTCTGCTTCATCAGGTTTGATAAATTCTCGGGTTGCCGTCACCAATTCTTCTAAGTTTTCAATACGTACTTCACCTTTCTCGCCTTTTTCCTGTTTATACATATCGTATAAGCCAGAATGTTTAATCACGAAATCAGTTTGTGCAAACAGTGGCATTTCGGCTGTATCCACCTGTAAAGAATTAATCAACTCTTGGAAACGAAGCAATGCGGTTGAAGCGCGTCCCGTTAGCATATTTTCTTGTGTGGCCACTTGCACTGCTTGCCATAAGGTTATTTGACGTTCACGGGTTAAATTTCGTAACACATCTAAAGTACGATCACCAATACCACGCGTAGGCGTATTAATCACACGTTCAAACGCGGCGTCATCTTGACGATTATTAATTAAGCGTAAATACGCCAATGCATCTTTAATTTCTTGGCGTTCGAAAAATCGCATCCCGCCATAAATCCGATAAGGAATTTGGCAACGAATCAAGGCTTCTTCAATAACACGAGATTGGCTATTACTACGATATAAAACAGCACAATCATCTAATTTCCCACCGTCATCTACCCAATTTTGGATTTGAGACGCCTCAAATTTTGCCTCATCTAATTCATTAAATGCTGCATAAATACCTACTGGCTCCCCCATTTCACCGTCGGTCCATAAATTCTTACCGAGGCGATCACTATTATTCGAAATAAGTTGGTTGGCACTTTTCAGAATATTGCCGGTAGAACGATAATTTTGCTCCAAACGAATAGTTTCAGCGTTGAAATCTTTTAGGAATTTTTGAATATTTTCGACTTGCGCACCACGCCATCCATAAATGGATTGGTCATCATCGCCCACAATCATCACTTTACCCGTATTACCGGCAAGAATTTTGATCCAGGCATATTGGATTTTATTGGTATCTTGAAACTCATCCACCAAAATGTGCTGAAAACGTTGCTGATAGCGTTGCAAAATCACAGGCTTTTTAGCAAATAATTCATACGCACGAATTAACAATTCAGCAAAATCCACCAAGCCTGCACGATCACAAGTATCTTGATAAATTTGATAAATCTTAATCCACTCTTTTTCCTGACGATCACCAAAATCATTAATATCTTGCGGTCTTAAACCTTCATCTTTTTTATTATTGATATACCAGCACGCTTGTTTGGGTGGAAATGCTTTATCATCATAATTGTGCAATTTCATCAAGCGTTTTACTAAACGAAGTTGGTCTTCAGAATCCAAAATCTGGAAATCTTGTGGCAAGTTTACATCTAAATGGTGAGCGCGTAATAATCGATGGGCAATGCTATGGAATGTGCCAATCCACATACCAAATAGATTCGATTGAGAATGTTTAGATAAGGTATCTTGAATACGATGGCGCATTTCAGCAGCGGCTTTATTGGTAAAGGTTACCGCCATAATGCTGCCTTCAGAAATATTTTCTACGGCAATCAACCAAGCAATACGATGAGTCAATACACGAGTTTTACCACTTCCTGCACCAGCAAGCACAAGGTAATTACCAAGTGGTGCTGCCACTGCTTCACGTTGTTTATCATTCAAGCCATCAAGTAATTCTGAAATATCCATCGCTCTTATTTTAATCTGGTTAAATTTACAGGGATTATAGTGGGAATTATATTTTTAAACAACCTGATATTTACAAATTTACTCCTCCCCTTTATATTAGCAATATCAAATAATTACTAAATATTGACGAAGTTAAAGGAGACACAATGTCAATTAAAACAACACTAAAATTAACCGCACTTTCTACCCTTGCGGCTCTCGCCTTCACATCTCACGCACAGGCTGAAGGTAAACTCACTGTCTATTGCAGCGTACAAAACGTTGTATGCGAAAAAGTCACTCAAGCCTTTAGTAAAAAATACAATGTAGATGCACAATTTGTACGTAATAGTACAGGCGTCGTATTAGGCAAAATTAAAGCTGAAAAAGAAAACCCACAAGCTGATTTCTGGTTTGGTGGCACCATTGAACCCCATCTTCAAGCCGCAGAGTTAGGCTTGCTTGAATCCTATCGTTCCCCATTACAAAAAGACATCATGCCACAATTTAAATCTTTAATGGATCAACGCGGTAATTTCACTTCTGTGATTTACTTAATGGAACTAGGTATTGGGGTCAATACTAAAAAATTGAAAGAATTAAATATTCCTACCCCAAAATGCTATGCAGACTTGATAAAACCAGAATATAAAGGTTACATTCAATACCCTGACCCTCGTGTTTCCGGCACGGGTTACTCGCTTATCAGTACGTTTTCCACATTATGGGGAGAAGAAAAAGCCTTTGACTATCTGAAGAAACTAGAACCAAATCTCATGCAACATACCAAAACAGGCCTTGCCAGCAACTATTTGGCTAACGGTACCGTGGCGATTGATTTAGGTTTTATGTTGGTTTATCCGCGTGAGAAGAAAAATGGTGCACCAGTTGAAGGCATTTTACCATGCGAAGGCGTGGGCTATTCTTTAGGCGGGGCAAGCATCATTAAAGGAGCTAGAAATCTTGATAATGCCAAACTGTTTATGGATTTTGTGCTAAGCAAAGAAGCCCAAGAAATTCCATGGAAAGAATCAGATTCTTATCAACTTCCAACCAATATCCATGCAGAACCTGCACCAGGTTTCCTACCTGCTAGCAAATTAAAACTGGTGGATATTGATTTTATGAAATTTGGTACAGATCAAGAAGGCAAACGCCTGACTCAACGTTGGGTTTCTGAAGTACTCTTAGAGGGTAAATCGCCAAAAGAATAAACGGAATAAAAAAAAGTGCAGTCAAAAATAAGAATGTTTTTGGCCGCACTTTTTAATAGATAAAACTTAAGCTAAAACCAACCGCTCTTTCCCAGAATAAATATTGGCTTTTCCTGGGCGAGCAAAGCCGATAAGGGAAAGATTGTGTTGTTCAGCCATATTGACAGCAAGATCTGTCGCAGCAGAAATCGCGACAAGTAACTCGATACCACAAGCGACCGATTTTTGAACCATTTCATAACTGGCTCGGCTTGAAACAAGTACAAATCCTTGCGGTTGATCCTGTTTAGCATGCCAGCCGATTAACTTATCTAGCGCTACATGCCGCCCGACATCCTCTCGAATCGCCAGTAAATTGCCGGATAAATCAAAAAAAGCCGCAGCATGTGTTGCACCTGTTTCTTTCCCGAGTTCTTGATTAGCTTGTAATTGTTCTAAACAGCCATCTAATAAATTTAAATTAAATTGGAAAGTGCGGTCTAATTTCGGCAATTTTTTATAAACTTGTGAGATTTGTTCTGTGCCGCAAATGCCACATCCTGTTCTACCTGTTAATGTACGGCGATGATCTTTTAATGCTACAAATTGACGGCTAGATAATTCAATTTGCACTTCAATGCCATTGCATACTTCCACCACATCTATGCCATAAATATCCGCTTTTTTCTCAATAATACCTTCCGCTAATGAAAAGCCTAAAGCAAAATCCTCTAAATCTTGGGGAGAGCACATCATGACGGTATGTGCAATACCATTATAGACAAGTGAAACAGGGACTTCCGCAGCCAAACTATCTTGTTTTTCCACTAAAAGTGAGGTCGGATTTTCAGATGTTTTTTTTAAAAAATTAATTGTTTTTTGGATTATCCAGTGCATTATTTTTTCCCAATAAAATGACTGTTGTAAAAATGTTACTTTTTTTTAACAAAAAATGTTTGTTTTGTGATCTAGCTCAAGTTTTAAAGCGATTATAACAAGTTTTGATTATAGATTTTCGGTTAAAAAATAGTTAAAATCGACTCCGTTTAAATTGGTCATTGTTATAATCAATTTAATGGTTGATACGTTATTTTAACGAAATCAAATAAATTATCTATACGAATTTATACTATCGAAATATCTTAACGGTTCGCCGTTATGAAGGAGTGATTATGCAGGTCTCTAGACGTAAGTTCTTTAAGATCTGTGCAGGTGGTATGGCGGGGACGTCTGCGGCAATGTTGGGTTTTGCACCATCATCTGTCTTAGCGGCACCACGTGAATACAAATTATTACGGGCTTTTGAATCCCGTAACACCTGTACATATTGTGCAGTGAGCTGTGGTATGTTGTTATATAGCACAGGCAAACCTTACGATGCTTTAAGCAGCCATACAGGCACCAATACCCGTTCTAAATTATTCCACCTTGAAGGTGACCCAGACCATCCGGTAAGCCGTGGGGCATTATGTCCTAAAGGTGCGGGCGCGTTAGACTATGTTAATAGTGAAAGCCGTGCATTATACCCTGAATATCGAGCACCGGGTTCGGACAAATGGGTTCGTCTTTCTTGGGAAGAAGCGATCAAACGCGTTTCTCGTTTATTAAAAGATGACCGTGATGCGAACTTCGTTGAAAAAGACGCAAGTGGCAAAACTGTTAACCGTTGGACAACCACAGGTATTATGACTGCCTCCGCCATGAGCAACGAGGCCGCACTTCTTACTCATAAATGGGTGCGGATGTTGGGCATGGTGCCGATGT
>CAUETL010000080.1:0-8338 GCA_959020685.1 Parahaemophilus parainfluenzae
GTGCTGACTTGCTGAGAATGTTTTTACACGTGCAAGTGCAGGCTGCATTTGCTGATTCTCAATTACATGAGTCGGAAAAAGAAGTGCTTTATGTGGTAGCCGAAGAACTTGGTCTTTCCCGTATGCAGTTTGAGCAAATGCTGGCAATGGAAATTGCGGCTCGCCAATTTACCCAAGGTGGATTCTATCGCCAATACCAACAAGGCGGTTATCAACAGCAAGGTGGCTACCAATACCAACAACAAGGCGGATACCAACAATCTTCAGGCCCAACACTAAGCGATGCCTATAAAGTATTGGGCGTGAGTGAAAGTGATGACCGTAATGCCGTAAAACGTGCATATCGTCGTTTAATGAATGAACATCATCCGGATAAATTAGTTGCTAAAGGCCTACCGCCAGAAATGATGGAAATGGCTAAAGAAAAGGCGCAGCAAATCCAAGCCGCTTACGATTTAATTTGTAAAGTGAAAGGCTGGAAATAGTGCGTGTTATCCTCGCCCCCATGCAAGGGGTGCTTGATCCTTTCGTTCGCCGGCTTTTAACCGAAGTGAATAAATATGATCTCTGCGTCACTGAATTTGTCCGCGTGGTGGATCAACTCTTACCTGAAAAAGTCTTTTATCGTCTTTGCCCTGAACTCAAAAATCAGGGCTTTACTCCTTCTAAAACACCTGTTCGTGTCCAACTTTTAGGTCAACATCCAAACTGTCTTGCTGAAAATGCCAATCGTGCCATTGAGCTTGGCTCACATGGCATTGATTTAAATTGTGGCTGCCCATCCAAAACTGTTAATGGGAGCAACGGAGGTGCAACACTTCTCAAACAACCTGAATTAATTTATCAAGCGACTCTAGCCTTGCGAAAAACCGTACCTAGTCATTTACCTGTCAGTGTGAAAGTGAGATTAGGTTGGGATTGTACTTCACAAGCGTTTGAAATTGCCGATGCCGTACAACAAGGTGGCGCCACTGAAATTACTATTCACGGTCGAACTAAAGCCGATGGCTATCGTGCCGATCGCATCAATTGGGAAAAAATCGGTGAAGTGAGATCTCGCTTGACGATCCCAGTGATTGCTAATGGTGAAATTTGGCGTTGGGAAGATGGTCAAGCATGTTTGAAAGCGACAGGTTGCGAAGATCTAATGGTCGGGCGTGGTGCATTAAATATCCCAAACTTAAGCCTTGTACTCAAACAAAATTGCGAAAAAATGCCTTGGGTGGATATTCAAAAAATCTTGCAAAAATATGCGGAAATGGAAAATTTCCATGATTCCGGTTTTTATCATGTTGCTCGGATCAAACAATGGCTACGCTATCTTAATAAAGAATATCCTGAAGCAGATATCGTTTTTGAACGAATTAAAACCAGCAAAACTGCAGAAGATCTTAGAGAAAGACTCTATCAGAGCTAAAAAAGTGCGGTCAAAATAGACGGCTTTTTTAGCATTACCCCCACTCGTACGATGAGTGCTTACACTCAAACAAAACTTGACCAAAATCAAAAAGTTATCATACAGAACCAGTAGAATCGATGAGGCATATACCACAAAAAAGGAGAGGTGCCTTATGAAGACTCGTCTATTGCTTTCTAGCTTACTTATCGCATTAAGCGCATCATCATTTGCCCAAACGCATAAAGCGCATCATCATTTGCCCAAACGCATAAAGCGCATTGGTCTTATAATGGAAAAGAAAGCCCTGAACATTGGGGTGATTTGCTCACCGAATATCAAACCTGTAAGCTAGGGAAAGTTCAGTCGCCTGTTAATCTGGAAGCAGATAACGGCATGAAAGTGGCAAATAAACCACTTAAGATGAATTACTTCCCTGCGGAGTATCAAGTAGAAAACAATGGACATACCGTGCAAGTTAGCGTTGCACAAGAAAATGCACCATTTATTACGCTCAACAACAAACCATTTTATTTAAAACAATTTCACTTTCACACACCGAGTGAACATACTTTTAAACGCCAACATTATCCTTTAGAAATTCATTTTGTCCATCAAAGTGAAGATAAAGCTTTGGCAGTTGTTGCCGTAATGGTCAATGAAGGCGAAGCGAATCCAGCATTAGCACCGGTAGTTGAGAAAAAACTCACCGTTGGACAAAAAGAAAAATTGGATCAACAGATTGATATTCAAGCGCTAATGCCAAAAGAGATGGCACGCTTCCGCTTAAATGGATCACTCACTACGCCACCTTGTAGTGAAAACGTGGCTTGGACCATTTTTAAATCACCAATTCAAGCAAGCAAAGCACAAATTGCCGCGATAGAAGAAATGGAAGGGAAAAACAACCGTCCAACGCAACCATTAAATCAGCGTGATGTAGAAGTTGAACAATAAATAAAAAATGCGTGGATAATCTCCACGCATTTTTTATTCAGATTAGAAAGATTAAAGGTGAATATTGCCATCATAGATATGAGTCGCATCGCCAGTCATATAAAGCGGTGAGCCTACGCCTTCCCATTCAATAAGTAAGCTACCACCAGGTAGATCGACTTGCACTTTGTTATCAAGTAAACCTTGCATAATCCCTACAGCTGCTGCAGCACAAGCACCACTGCCACAAGCTTGCGTTTCACCTGCACCACGTTCATATACACGCAACTTAATGTGGTTACGATTGACGACTTGCATAAATCCAGCGTTTACCCTTTCTGGAAAACGTTCGTGATTCTCTAATAATGGACCTAATTCTGCTACATTGGCCGTTTCAATATCGTCCACTTGAACAACACAATGTGGATTACCCATTGATACCGCACCACAAAGCACCGTTTGCACATCGGTACGTAAAATATAGTTTTTTTCAAATTTGTTTGCAGTAAAAGGTATTTTATTGGGTTCCCAAATCGGCTCACCCATATTGACGCGAATTTGCCCATCTTCTTTTACCGTTAAAACTATCTTTCCTTTTTGCGTGCTTACTGCAATATCCTTTTTATTGGTCAACCCTTTTAAGGTGACAAAACGCGCAAAACATCTTGCCCCATTTCCACATTGCGACACTTCACTGCCATCGGCATTAAAAATACGATAATGGAAATCTAAATCTGGATCATAAGGTGGCTCAACAATTAAAAGCTGATCAAAACCAATGCCACGATGACGATCAGCTAAGCGTTTAATGGTTTCAGGGGTAAAATAGGCATTTTGCGTCACAGCATCAACAACGACAAAGTCATTGCCAAGGCCATGCATTTTGGAAAACTGCATGTTTCCTTCCTTGATTTGAAAATTTTTTGGCATTATAGAGAGCAATAAGCCGAATGGCAAATAGCCATAAGAGACAAAGTGCGGTCACAAAACACTTTATTTTCTCACCGCACTTTCATCATTACATCCAGGCGTTATTACGAATGATCCCTACTGCAATCCCTTCAATTTCAAAATGAGGTTGTTCTTCAAGATTAACGACAATCGGCTGAAACTCTTCGTTTTCTGCATGCAGATAAATAACGGAACCTTTGCGCTCTAAGCGTTTTACTGTTACTTCATCTTCAATTCGTGCGACAACAATCTGTCCATTTCTCACATCTTTTGTACTATGAACAGCAAGAAGATCACCATCTAAAATACCGATATCTTTCATGGATTGGCCATACACTTTTAATAAAAAGTCAGCTTGTGGTTTAAACATATTGGCATCAACACGATAAGTGCCTTCAATGTGTTGCTCAGCCAAAATTGGCTCCCCAGCGGCCACACGACCAATGAGTGGTAAACCTTCTTCTTCCTCGTCATTTGCACTGTCATCAATAATGCGAATACCACGAGAAGCCCCCGCAACAATTTCAATTGCACCTTTGCGGGCAAGTGCTTTTAAGTGTTCTTCCGCCGCATTAGGGGATTTAAAACCTAATTCGCGAGAAATTTCTGCACGAGTAGGCGGCATACCCGTGGTTTCTAAATGGCGTTTTAAGAGTTCCAGCACTTCTTGTTGTCTGGCAGTTAATGGTCTCATATACACTCCTGTTACTTTATACAGAATAACTGTTAGTATATACAGAAAGATGGCGATTGCAACAACTATTTTCTAGCGATAAAAGTGCGGTCAATTTTTTTCATATTTTTGCGTGTTCATCAGAAATCTCAAATGTAAATTTTTAGAATTTGACTGGTCGAATGTGTTAAAATGCCTGACAATACCTAGAAATGTCTAACAAAAAGAGAATATTAATTATGTCTGGCATCGTAAGTACTTATCGTAAATTATTAGAATTACCGCTTTCGGTTTTAGTAAAAAATAATCCCATTCCCGCTCAACCCATCGAAGAGCTTCAACTCAATATCAATCAACCTATTCTTTATGTTTTGCCTTATACCTCTCAAACTGACTTCGTGATTTTCCGTCGTAACTGTTTGAGTGTAGGTTTGCCTGATCCTGCTGAAAAGAATGTGATTGATGGCGTAGCATTACCACGTTATGTCTATTTAGACGAAGGTCGCCGCTTTTTTAAATCAAAAGGTGCAAAAGATGAAACTGCCAAAGTCTTCAATAAATACTTAGAATTGCACCGTGATGTTGCTGATTTAGATGTACAACTGATTCCGGTTTCTGTACTTTGGGGACGCTCACCAGGTAAAGAAGATAAAGCAAGCTTACCTAATCTTCGCTTATTAAATGGTCTTCAAAAAACCTTTGCAGCCATCTGGTTTGGACGAGACACCTTTGTACGTTTTTCTCAAGCGCTTTCTTTGCGTTACATGGTAAATGAGCACGGTTCAGATGAAAAAATTGCACAAAAACTGGCTCGCGTGGCTAAAATGCACTTTGCTAAACAACGCATTTCCGCGACTGGACCTCGTTTGCCAAACCGCGAAGCGATGTTTAATAAGCTCTTAAATTCTCAAGCAATTCAAAATGCGATTGAAGATGAGGCAAAATCAAAAAATATCAGCCGTGAGAAAGCCTATGCTGAAGCCGAAAAAATTCTTCATGAAATTGCGGCTAATGTAAGCCATTCAAGCCTTCGTGCGGCGGATCGTTTCTTGCGTTGGTTATGGAACAAACTGTATTCAGGTATTGATGTACAAAATGCAGACCGCGTGCGTAAATTAGCATTAGAAGGGCATGAGATTGTTTATGTGCCTTGTCACCGTAGTCATATCGACTATTTATTGCTTTCTTATGTGCTCTATCATCAAGGTCTTGTACCGCCACATATTGCAGCGGGAATTAACTTAAACTTCTGGCCAGCGGGTCCTTTATTCCGTAGCTGGGGGGCGTTCTTTATTCGCCGTACGTTTAAAGGTAATCGCCTTTACTCTGCGATTTTCCGTGAATATTTAGGAGAATTATTCCACCGTGGTTATTCCGTCGAATACTTCATTGAAGGTGGTCGCTCTCGTACAGGTCGCTTGCTTGCACCGAAAACCGGTATGATGTCGATGACACTACAAGCGCTTCAACATAACCAAACTCGTCCAATTTCCGTGGTGCCAGTATATATCGGTTATGAGCACGTATTAGAAGTAGATACTTACGCGAAAGAATTACGTGGTGCCGCGAAAGAAAAAGAAAATGCCGGCTTAGTTTTACGTGTAATCAAAAAATTGCGTAATTTAGGTCAAGGCTTTGTGAATTTCGGCGAGCCAATCACGCTTTCAAATTACCTCAATCACCATTATCCAGAATGGAAAGAACAACATCATGAAGATAAACCTCACTGGTTTAACCATGCGGTTGGGTCTGTTTCTAATCAAGTGATGGTGAATATTAATAAAGCCGCAGCTGTTAATGCGATGAATTTAGTGGGAACCGCTCTACTCTCTTCTCGTCAGAGGGCACTTTCTCATGAACAGCTATTAGAACAACTCTCTAGTTATCAAGAAATGTTAAAGAATGTACCGTATTCTACTGATGTGGTACTGCCAACTGATACACCAAAAACGATGCTTGACCATGTATTAAGCTTAGATCGTGTTGGCGTCTTAGTTGAAAAAGATAACTTTGGAGAAATTATTCGCTTAGAACGTAATTCTGCTGTTCTTATGACGTATTACCGCAATAATATTCAACACTTATTTGTGTTACCTTCACTTGTTGCGAGTATCGTTTTACATTATGAAGCAATCCAAAAAGATTTATTATTGGATGCAGTACGTAAAATTTATCCATTCTTAAAAGGCGAACTCTTCCTTCATTTCAATGAAGAAGAATTAAATACACAAATTAAAGCCATTATTGATGAATTTGCGCGTCAGGATGTTATCCAAGCCAATGATAATTTCTTATCTATCCACCGCGCTAAAGTTCGTATTTTACAACTTTGGTCTGCTGGTATGCGTGAAATCTTACAACGTTACTACATCACAGTGAGTATTTTACGTAAAGATCCTGGAATTGCTCGTGGCTTATTAGAAAAAGAAAGCCAATTGGTGGCACAACGTCTTTCTGTATTACACGGTATTAACGCACCAGAGTTCTTTGATAAAGCGGTATTCTCTGCTTTCATTGCTAACTTAAAAGAAGAAGGTTATTTCGATGATGATAAAGAAAAATTACACGAACTAGCCACAATTTTAGAGCATTTGATTTCTAGCGAGATTTGCTTAACAATCAACGGCGCGGCAGATAAAGCAGATGAAGTTGAGATTGAAGTAGAAGAAGAGGATAAATCAAATAAAGATGAATAATCTTTACTGAAATAATAAAAGGGCGTGTTGAATATCCAACACGCCCTTTTCTTTATATGATTAATTCAACCAGAAATAATATCCTATTGTCGCGATAACGAGTATACACACAATATTTAAGATAAATCCAGCTTTAACCATATCACTTTGGCGAACCTCACCTGTACCAAATACGATTGCATTTGGCGGTGTCGCCACTGGCAACATGAAGGCACAAGATGCACCTAAACCGATAATTAACGCAAGACCAATTTCCGGCATACCGAGAGATTGCGCGATAGAAATAAAGATTGGTACTAATAACGCTGCACTTGCCGTATTGGAAGTAAACTCAGTTAAGAAAATAATGAAGGTTGCGACCAATAAACCAATGAGGTAGTAATGTTGTCCTTGAACCAAGAATACAATACCGTCAGCTAACACTTTACTTGCGCCCGAATCTTTTAACACCGCACTCAAGGTTAAACCGCCCCCGAAAAGCATCAATACGCCCCAGTCAGTGCTTTCTTGGATTTGTTTCCAATTTGCCACACCAGTTGAACAAATAATGACAGCCGCAAGTAATGCAACGACGCTATCAAAACTACCGATATTTTTAGCAAGACCAAATACACCTGAAATGATTGGATTAATATAACTACTAAATACCCAACAAAGTGCAATAACACCAAAAATGACAAGCGTTAAAACACGTTGGCCATTCATTTCAATACGTTCAAAGTTTTGTTCAAAATGTAAATTAAGTTTTGGTTTAAAGACGATGAAAAGTGTACCAATCATCAACGGCATCAAAATGAGCATAATTGGTAAGCCATACCATAACCAATCAGAGAAGGTTAAATGTAAGTTACTTGCAACGATAGCATTTGGTGGGCTACCCACTAATGTACCCATACCACCAATACTCGCACTATATGCAATCCCTAATAATACGAAGACATAAGTATTATGTTCTTTTTCTTTATCAAGTTTGCTTAAGATCCCCATCGCTAGAGGCAACATCATGGCGGCTGTTGCTGTGTTACTCATCCACATAGAAAGGAAAGCAGTAATGGAGAAAAGATACATAATAGCTACAAATAAATTACCACGGGCCATCGCCATGATTTTATTAGCAATCATTTTATCAAGCTTTTGCATATGCAATGCTGTCGCTAAAGCAAAGCCACCAAAGAATAAGAAAATGGTTGGATCGGCAAACGCGACTAAAGCTTGCTTGGTTGTCACCAAATCAAGTGCAATCGCAAGTAATGGCACCAAAAGAGCGGTCACTGTGACATGCAATGCCTCAGTTAACCAAAGAATCGCTACAAAGGCTAATAATGCTAAACCAGCATTTTCCTTAGGTGCGAAAGGTAAAGATTTTAATAAAATAAAAAAACAGGCTATCGCCAGCAGAAAGATAATCCCACTTTTATAATTTTTTGTTGTGTTTGTTTCGTTCATGAGTCCCTCCAAACTGATTACAGATGAACTATTTGCGATGTTAAATGAATGTTACAAACTTTCAACCAACAAATGTTTAAAATGTGATCTTGTTCAAAAAAATTTTAACAAAAAAAGTGCGGTTATTTCTAACCGCACTTTAAAAAGGTCAATAATTTCAAAATTATTCTTCTTCGAAATCTTCTAAATCTAATGCTTCTTGTGAAAGAATAATACCTGTTAAATCGGCATAAATGTAGT
>CAUETL010000081.1:0-8252 GCA_959020685.1 Parahaemophilus parainfluenzae
TCATATTTATTTGAACAAGGAACATTATGGAAACGTTAGACAAAATCAAAAAACAAATCGCTGAAAACCCAATCTTAATTTACATGAAAGGTTCACCAAAATTACCTTCTTGTGGTTTCTCTGCGCGTGCATCTGAAGCATTAATGAATTGCAAAGTACCTTTTGGCTATGTTGATATTCTTCAACACCCAGATATTCGTGCTGAATTGCCGGCTTATGCAAACTGGCCAACTTTCCCACAATTATGGGTAGAAGGTGAGTTAATTGGTGGTTGTGATATTATTTTAGAAATGTATCAAGCTGGCGAACTTCAAACTTTATTAAGCGAAGTAGCGGCTAAACATCAAGCTTAATTGACGATAGATTACAAGATAAACCTGCTTTTTAGCAGGTTTTCTTTTGCTCAAAAAATGATAAACCTGTTATAAAAATGTGATCAGATTAACATTTTTAAGTTAAATAACTTGTTGATAAAATTCCCTTACGTTAGACTACATCGCACTTAGTCGGGGTGCCAATATTAATGGCTGAGAAACACCCGTGAACCTGAAACAGATAATGCTGGCGTAGGAAACTAATGATCTCATTATGCTGTTTCGTTATGCAAAAATAAGGAGAACGCATAATGAACAAAACGCTTCCTATTTTAACCGCACTTTTTACCGCTTCCGCTTTCGCACAAGCTGCACCTCAAACATTAGATGTTTATACTTATGATTCATTTAGTGCTGATTGGAGTGCTGGACCAAAAGTAAAAGCAGCTTTTGAACAACAATTCCCGCAATGTAAGCTGAATTATGTGGCTTTTGACAATAATGGCACTTTGTTTAACCGTGTTCGTCTAGAAGGTAAAAAAATTAAGGCGGATGTAGTGCTCGGTTTAGATAGTTATCAAATTGAGGATGCACAAAAACTCAATATTTTTGAGCCAAATAAAGTGGATTTAAGCCAGTTACGTTTACCAATTAAATGGGAAAATCACACGTTCTTACCATTCGATTATGCACAATACGCGTTTATTTATGATAAAAATAAACTGACTAATCCACCAAAGAGCTTAAAAGAATTAGTTGAGCGTCAAGATCTTAAAGTGTTATATCAAGATCCGCGTACAAGCAGCATTGGACGAGGCTTATTGCTTTGGATGAATGCAGTTTATCCAGAAGCAGATGTAGCAAATGCCTGGAAAACTCTTTCTAAACATACGGTCACGGTCACCAAAGGTTGGACTGAGTCTTATGGGGCCTTCTTAAAAGGCGAAGGTGATCTGGTTTTAAGCGTCAATACGTCACCGATTTACCATATTCTTTCTGAACAAAAAGACAATTATGTGGCAACGGAATTTGCAGAGGGGAGCGTATTACAAGTTGAAGTCGCGGCAAAAGTCGCTAACCGCAATAATGCCTGTGCTGATGAATTTCTAGGATTTTTACTTTCACCGCAAGCTCAAGCGGATATTGCTAAAAATAATGTGATGTTACCCGTGGTAGAGACCGATATCGAAAGTCACATTGATGCGCTTAATTCTCGCGCAAAATCAATGCGTATTTTAGATACCACAACGGTAACAAGTGAGCAGCTGAAAGGCTGGATCAATCAATGGCAAAAAGCCTTATCTAAGTAGTATTAATGAGCTTATTGCAACATCCGCATTTTCGTCCTCGCCATTATTTGGGCGGAAGTGCGGTCATTTTTTTCATTGTTTTACTCTATGGATTTTCACTTTCTGCTGTTTTTTCAGTTGGAAGTGATTATGCCTTATCTGATTTCTTAAAAGACGATTATTTGCATCAAGTTATCGCCTTTAGTTTCGGTCAGGCATTATTATCTGCCTTGCTTTCTAGCATAATTGGTATGTTATTTGCGCGTGCTTTTTTCTATTTAGATTTCAAAGGCAAATCGCTCATTTTACGCATTTTTTCCCTCACCTTTGTTTTGCCAGCATTACTGGCTATTTTCGGTTTGATTGGGATTTATGGCACGGCAGGTTGGCTAACACAACTGCTACAAACCTTAGGTATTTCGTGGAAACCCTCCATTTATGGTTTAAGTGGCATTCTCATTGCCCATTTATTTTTTAATATTCCTTTAGCGGCACGAATGAGTTTGCAGGCTTTGCAAAGTGTACCGACTGAACAGCACCAACTTGCGGCACAATTAAATATCAAAGGTTTCACATTTTTCCGCTTAATTGAATGGCCTTATTTGAAAAGCCAAATCGTGTCTGCTTTTGTGCTGATTTTTATGTTGTGTTTCACCAGTTTTACGATCGTGTTGGCACTGGGTGGCGGACCACAAAACAGCACATTAGAAGTCGCGATTTACCAAGCCATTTTCTTTGAATTTGATTTACCCAAAGCCGCACTTTTTGCGCTTGTACAATTTGCGTTTTGTTTTGCGTTATTTTCGCTTTCACAATATTGGGCAAAAGCACCCGAAACCCAGATTTCGCAACGTTATCGATGGGTTTTACCTGTGTCAAGTGCAGTCAAATTTGGACATGTTTTTGTCTTATTCTCGGTGTGCTTATTTATTTTAAGTCCCTTATTCAATATCGTTTTCCAAGGTTTGTCAGCGACCCAATTATTTGGTTATTGGCAAAACCCACAATTATGGAAAGCACTTGCTTATTCATTAACCATGGCGCCGACCGCAGGGATTTTATCGGTATTATTTGGGTTCTTCTTATTGTTACTTTCCCGTCAACTGCAATGGTTATATCATCCCAAATTAGCCCACTTAATTTTAACGGGGGGCATGATGATTTTAGCCATTCCGACGATTGTCTTAGCAGTCGGCTTATTCCTTTGGTTACAAGATATTGATTTTTCAGCAGGGCATTTGTTTGTAGTGGTATCTGTTTGTAACGCCTTGGCTGCCTTGCCATTTGTGATCAAAATTCTCAATACACCAATGAATCAATCGATGCAATATTATGAAAAACTCTGTTTATCGCTGAATATTACAGGCTGGCAGCGTTTTCGTTTAATTGAATATCCGTTGCTAAAAGTCCCGTTGAAATATGCTTTGGCACTCGCAACGACTTTATCACTCGGCGATTTTACAGCGATAGCCTTATTTGGTAGCCCTGATTTTACTTCGTTGCCTCATTTGCTTTATCAACAAATCGGGCAATATCGAAGCCAAGAAGCGGCAGTGACGGCATTGATTTTATTGAGCTTATGTTTAGGTTTATTTATGTTTATTGAAGGGCAGAAGGAACAACATGATTAAATTAAGTAATGTGATCTTCAATTATCAATCTATGCCGATGATGTTTGATTTACATATTCAAGCCCAGGAAAAAATCGCCATTATTGGTGAAAGTGGCGCAGGAAAAAGCACCTTGCTGAATTTAATTGCCGGTTTTGAATATGCTGATAGTGGCGAGATTTGGCTAAATGGTGAAAATCATACCAAAACGGCACCTTTTGAACGTCCTGTTTCCATGCTATTTCAGGAAAACAATCTCTTTACTCATCTTTCTGTGGAAGAGAATATTGCCTTAGGTTTAAAACCGAATTTAGCCTTGAATGCAGAAGAAAAAGCACTTGTAGAACAAGCCGCAAGTGCGGTCAATTTACAGGATTTTTTAACGAGAAAACCGACCGCACTTTCAGGTGGACAAAAACAGCGAGTAGCGTTAGCGCGCTGTTTGCTACGAGATAAACCTATTTTATTATTGGATGAGCCTTTTTCAGCTCTTGATCCTAAATTACGCATTGAAATGCAGGATTTAATGGATCAATTATGTGAAGAGAAAAAACTCACCATGTTACTGGTGACGCATCAACCCAAAGAAATTGAACGGCATATTGATCGAGTGATTGAAATTCATCAAGGAAAAGTGATCTGATCTCTTTTTATCATATTGCAGAGTAATATGCTCAACTTAATCAAAGCGACATAGCTTAAACGAGGAAAATATAATGACCACAACAAATGTAGTACAGCTTTCATCTATTACACCCCATCCATCAGTAGAGTATTGGTCTGTTTGTAAAGTTGAAGCGTTGTTTGAAACACCTTTTTTAGAATTAGTCTATCGTGCGGCTCAAGTGCATCGAGAGCATTTCAACCCTGGCGCGATACAGTTATCGACGTTGATGTCGATTAAAACGGGTGGGTGTCCAGAGGATTGTGGTTATTGTCCGCAATCGGCACGTTATCAAACCGGCGTGCAAAATCAGCAGATCTTGGATATCGATGAAATTGTCGAAAAGGCCAAAATTGCGAAAGCACGTGGTGCAGGACGTTTTTGTATGGGCGCAGCATGGCGAGGTCCTAAGCCTAAAGATATGGAAAAAGTGACGGCGATTATTCGTGCGGTAAAAGATATTGGCTTAGAAACTTGCGGGACCTTTGGGTTGCTGCAAGATGGTATGGCGGAAGAGTTAAAAGATGCGGGATTGGATTATTACAACCACAATCTTGATACCGCACCAGAGAATTACCACAATGTCATTGGTACACGCCGTTTTGATGATCGTTTAAGCACATTAGGAAAAGTGCGTAGTGTCGGTTTGAAAGTTTGCTGTGGCGGTATTGTGGGCATGAACGAAACCCGTAAAGAGCGAGCTGGTCTCATTGCAAGTTTGGCAAATCTTGATCCGCAGCCAGAGTCCGTACCAATTAACCAATTAGTGAAAGTAGAAGGCACACCAATGGCAGATGCAGCTGATTTAGATTGGACAGAGTTTGTTCGCCCTATTGCTGTTGCTCGTATTACTATGCCGAAAAGTTATGTTCGTCTTTCTGCAGGTCGTCAAGGCATGAGTGAAGAAATGCAAGCCATGTGCTTTATGGCGGGAGCGAATTCCATTTTCTATGGTGATAAATTGTTAGTGACAGGTAATCCAGAAGAAGATGGCGATCAGCTGCTCATGGCTAAATTAGATCTTGAGCCGGAAACGGAAGAAAACAGAAAACCACTCGACAGAAATTAGTCATAAAAAAAGTGCGGTGAAATCTACCGCACTTTTTATTGAATCTTACTTCACTTGTTCAGTTAGGCAAGGCTGAATTTTATTTAGCATTTCTTTTAAAATACGCGCTGGAGCAGCCACAATATTGCCTGAGCGTAAATAGCCATGACCCGCATTGAAATCACACACTAAACCGCCTGCTTCACGCACGATTAAGTCACCTGCTGCGCAATCCCAAGGTTTTAAGCCCATTTCGAAATAACCGTCAACGCGACCGGATGCCACATAGCAAAGATCTAATGCGGCAGAACCCGTACGACGGAAATCGGCAGCTTCATCAATTAAGTTATTCATGATAGCAAATTGAGTTGGCATCAAGCTTGGTTGTTTGAATGGGAAACCGGTGGCTAAAATTGCCCCGTTAAGTTCATTTTGACTATCTACACGTAAACGCACTTCATTTAATTTTGCGCCTTCACCACGCACAGCAGTGAATAATTCATTACGAATAGGATCGTAAACCACACCTACTTCGGTGCGGTTTTTTACACGGATAGCAATAGAAACAGAGAAATGTGGCAAACCTTTTACGAAGTTGGTTGTGCCATCTAGTGGATCAATTACCCATTGAATATCACTGTCTTTGCCTTCTAATGCACCACGTTCTTCACTGATAATTGTGTGATCAGGATAAGATTTTTGAATGATTTCAATGATCTCAGCTTCAGCGGCTTTATCGACGCTAGTCACATAATCATTAATACCTTTTTTACTTGTTTGGATGTCATCACGGCGCTCATAGTTTTTAGCAATCACGTTGCCCGCTTTTCGTGCCGCACGAATAGCGATATTTAACATTGGATTCATATTTCCACCAGATTTTAAAGAACAGATAAATAGGTCGCCTATTATAAGGGAGTTTTAGTAAATAGCCAGTTGAAAATGTTTAATTCACGGTTTTTCCCGTTTTTTAAAGGAAATTTGCGATCAGTATCGCAAAAATAAAGTAGCAAATTTGGCTTTCTTCTAAAGGACTTTTAAAGTGCGGTCAAAAAAGAAGGCATTTTATGTATAAAGGGATAACTTTATTAGAAACCTTGATTGTATTATTTATTTTAAGCTTAACGTTGACGTTTACATTGCTCAAATGGCAGAAAAACGATCCCCAATATTTTCTCGAAAAAGAGCAACAACGGCTTTATTTTTTCTTACGTAATATCCAAGCGAGGGCAGAAAATTCATCAGCGATTTGGTTTATTTTGGCCAATCAAGATAGAGCGAATCAACGTTGGTGTATTACTGCTCAAGTAAAAAGCGATCATTTTTGTGATTGTTTTCATCCCCAGAATTGTCCTAAAAACCTTTATGCGCATTTTTACTATCCTTATTTTGAAGGAAAAACGATGCTGATAGGCCCTAAATTATATCCGTCTGAAGTGGCGGTGAAATTTAATGGGGCAAGAAATACCATGGAAACAAATTGTTTTATGTTACAGGCGGAAGAGCATCGTACATTGTTCTCTTTTTTCAATGTCGGCAGTATTAAATTAAAGTCTGATCAAGCGGCGAGTGCATGTACAAGATGAAACCATTAAAAGGTGAAACATTGGTGAGTTTGTTGATTTCACTTGGCTTATCCGCTTTATTATTGTTATTGGTTGCACAATTTTATGCCCAAACTCAACAGCAAAATCAGCGTTTAATGTTACAACTCAAACTACAAGCAGAATTACAACGCACAATTCAACTCATCGGGAAAGATTTGCGTCGCGTAGGCTTTCGGGGCGCAAACCAAAAACTCATCGAGGATAATCTGGCTTTATTTGAATTGGATGAAAAGGGCACTGCAATAACCATTGCTCAAGCTGATAATACCCCGTCAAATAGTTGTGTTTTGTTTTTTTATGATTTGAATAGCAATGGTTGTATTGGTGAAAAATACACAAAAAATACCTGCGTAAATGGCGTTAAAAATGTGGCGAAAAATATCGAAAAAGAGCTATTTGGTTACAAACTTAACGGGAAAATGATCGAAACCAAACAAACCTACAAAAATGCAGTAAATGCAGATTGTCGCTCGGCAGAGTGTCAGCGTGCTTTAGCGCAATCTACTTGTAACGCAGGTGGTGGATGGACTGATTTATTGGATGAAAAAGAGTTTGAGATTTCTCAATTACGTTTTGATTGGTTAAAGGCAGGGAAAGGAATTGAAATTAAACTCGCAGGGCATCTTGCAGCACATAAGCATATTCAATATGAAACTTCGCTTGTGGTGCTTTTATTAAATCAAGAAGAATGATCATGAAAAAAGGGATTGTGACACTGACGGCACTGATTTTACTTTCGGGCTTATTAGCCTTGATCTTATTATTTGATGAACAGATCTTTGCATTTTTTCGATCTCAAATGAGCCAGCGAAAATATTATGTAGAACAAAGCCTTGCGTTACAGAAAATCAGTCAGCAGCAACAAACGCACATTTGCCAAAACTTGCCTTTAAATGGTGCTGAAAAACTGAAACAAGTCTTTTTCGAGTCTTCAGGGGCAGAGGATAAAGTCGCCTATTCTGTTTGGTGTAAACGTGCAGAGTTATTTAAAAAATCACCCACAAAAGGCATTAATGAAAATATGCTGCGAGATTTTATTTCCAGCGAAAAACAAGCTGATTTTCAACCGCACTTTGTGAAAGTGGTGTCAGTTTTAACAGCTCAAAAAACACCACAAGTGTATTGGATAACGCAAAGCCAATTAGAAATTAAAGGGAATGTGAATGGTATTCTGCTAGCAGAAGGAGATTTAACCTTAACAGGCAAAGGAAGAATAAGTGGAGCAGTGATTACAGGTGGTTCGCTTAAGTTAGAGGAGGGCGTGACGGTGGCTTACGGTAAAGCCGTGGTGACAAAACTCGTACAAGAATATAGCCAATGGCGTTTGGTAGATAAAAGTTGGAGTGATTTAAGTGCGCAAGATCAAAGTGAATAATGGTATGTCGTTAATGTCACTTTTATTAGCCTTATCGATTTTCAGCGGGTTATTTTTGATATTTAACCGATGGACGACCGAGCAACGGAAAAGTGCGGTCAGAATTTTTCAAGAATTTCAGGCGATTCAAATTGCTGAAAATCAGGCTCAACGTCAGTTTTTAGGCTTGTCTTGTGAAAATAGTGTAGAACAAAATGGCATT
This sequence comes from Parahaemophilus parainfluenzae, assembly GCA_959020685.1. Taxonomy (GTDB): domain Bacteria; phylum Pseudomonadota; class Gammaproteobacteria; order Enterobacterales; family Pasteurellaceae; genus Haemophilus_D; species Haemophilus_D parainfluenzae_T. Next base: position 8,110 of record CAUETL010000081.1, read on the forward strand.
TCATTTGCAATTCAATGCAGTCATCATCAAGTGAATATACGCTATCCTCAAGGTGAATTTTTATTGAAAACCGAGTAAAATAACGCATTGTTTTTGCTTTCAAAAGGGCGTTACTTTGTTCGTTACTTATTATTCAAACCAAC
>CAUETL010000082.1:0-8139 GCA_959020685.1 Parahaemophilus parainfluenzae
TAATAAGCGAGAAGAAGTGACTTTGTTACGTAAATTTTGAACAAATGCACCAAAGGTCAGTAAAATAATTAAACCACCTGCAGCTAACATACCACGGAATGCCCAGAAGTTAGGGCCTACGTTTGGAATAGTATCACGTGCTGCTTGTTTAATTTGTTCATCCGTTGCATCAACAACTTTATCTGTGTAACGTTTTAATAATAAACCAAAACCTAAATCATTTTTCACCTGATCAAATTTTGCTTTAGTTTCTGGATTTACTTGACCTGTTGATTTTTTCTCTGCTTTTAATTGTGTGAATAAATCATAAGCAACCATACCGTTACGAACACGACCTTCATTTTTCGCTTGAATATCTTTCAAACCAACAATTTCAGTATCTAAAGAACGCGTTGCAATTAAACCACCTAAATAAGGGATATCAATCGCAAAATCATTTTTCATTTCAGCAGTATTTGGAATCGCAATTGGATGGAATGGCGCTGGAGCAGGATGAGTATCAAACTCAGCTTCCATTGCTGCTAATTTCACAGGTTGTGCTTTACCGATGTCATAACCTGATTCATCACCCATAATTAATACAGCTGATGCAGCGATAAAACCAAAGGTTGCCGCTACAGAGAATGAACGTTTAGCAAAACCGATATCGCGGCCTTTTAATAAATAGAATGCGCTGATACCTAATACAAACATGGCACCGGTTGTATAACCCGCTGTTAATGTATGTAAGAATTTACTTTGAGCAACTGGATTTAACCAAAGATCTAAGAAGCTGGTCATTTCCATACGAACGGTTTCAAAGTTAAATTCTGCCGCTACCGGATGTTGCATCCAACCATTTGCCACTAAAATCCACATTGCAGAAAGGTTTGAACCAAAGGCTACGCAGTAAGTTGCGAGTAGGTGTTTACCTTTAGTTAAACGATCCCAACCGAAGAAGAATAGACCCACGAAAGTGGATTCTAAGAAGAATGCAAGTAATGCTTCGATCGCTAATGGTGCACCGAAAATATCACCTACATAGTGAGAATAATAAGACCAGTTTGTCCCGAATTGGAACTCCATGATAATACCGGTCGTTACCCCTAGAGCAAAGTTAATACCAAATAACTTACCCCAGAATTTAGTCATATCTTTATATACTTCTTTGCCCGTTTTAACATAAATGGTTTCCATGATCACAAGAACGAAAGATAAACCTAATGTTAATGGTACAAAAATGAAGTGATATAACGCAGTTAACGCAAACTGCAAGCGTGAGAGATCAACAACGTCTAACATCTCAACTCCTTGTATAAATCTACAAGATTTTCACTTTATGATTACCAAGGATAATCCCAAATAATCACCCCAAACTACTCAACAAAAATCGTTAAGAAACATTGAATTATTTACGTAATAATTGCCTTTTCTATTCTCAAAACAGAATGCAGTAACCGATTACAATATAAACATTCAAAATTTTGCCCTATTCTACTACTATTTATGAGGATAAAAAATAGAAAAAACCGTTATATTGATCACATTTTTTGATATAAGTTACAAAATACCCTATTTAGCGTAACTATAGCTAAATTGATCTACATCAAATCTTGCATATTTATCTTGAATGAAAAAATTTATCTCTATCACAAGGAAACTTTATCGAAAAGAAATAGACAAAATAACCACTAGACAGGGCGACAAGATTTTGCTATTTTTTAGCCTAATGATATTTGGAAAGATTTGTAGGGATTTACAATGAAGAAAATTTGTGTAATTTTGACCGCACTTTTCGGTTCGATGGCACTATCAGCCACTGCAGCACCTATTACAGAAAACAAAGCTGCTCTTCCACAACAATGCACACAGTTATTTAAAGAAACAGAAAATTTGATTGCCCAAGCAGAAAAACAGCCTGGCACTCATACTCAAGTAGGCAAGATCAAAAGCAAACTTAATCAAAGTAAACAGCAAATTCTTGAAATGGAATTAGCAACTCAACAAAAAAGCTGTGATGTGGGTTTAGCAAGATTAAATAGCATGAAGAGCTATACTGAAGAAACTAACTAATCAAGTTTTAAAAAGAAAGGACATATTGATATCAATATGTCCTTTTTTCTATCTCTTATTCTGACTGCTTCTGAAGTCCAAAGTGTCGATAAGTTAACGAAGTCGCAATTCGGCCTCGAGGCGTACGCTGTAAAAATCCTTGTTGAATCAAGTAAGGTTCTAACACATCCTCGATAGTGTCTCGTTCTTCACCTATTGCCGCCGCCAAGTTATCTAATCCAACTGGACCACCATCAAAACGCTCAATTACAGCGGTAAGTAATTTTCTATCTAAGTAATCAAAGCCCGCATCATCTACATCTAACATTGAAAGCGCTTGTTTCGCAATGTATGCCGAAATAATGCCATCATTACGCACATCAGCAAAATCTCGAACGCGACGCAATAAACGGTTTGCAATACGAGGCGTACCACGTGAACGACGAGCGACTTCAAAAGCGGCTTTATCTTCTAATTCTAGATTTAAGCAAGAGGCACTTCTTGTCACAATAGAAGTTAAATCTTCAACGGAATAAAATTCTAAACGCTGAACGATTCCGAAACGATCACGTAATGGCGAAGTTAACGAACCTGCCCGAGTTGTTGCACCAACTAATGTGAAAGGTGGCAAATCTAATTTAATCGAACGCGCAGCAGGCCCTTCACCAATCATAATATCCAGCTGATAATCTTCCATTGCTGGATAAAGCACTTCTTCAATCGCAGGAGAAAGACGGTGAATTTCATCAATGAATAACACATCATGGGGTTCAAGATTTGTCAGCATTGCCGCTAAATCACCCGCTTTTTCAAGTACAGGCCCTGATGTGGTGCGGATATTCACACCCATTTCATTTGCCACAATATTAGCTAGCGTCGTTTTTCCTAAACCTGGAGGACCAAAGATCAACAGATGATCTAAGGCATCTTGACGCAATTTTGCGGCCTTGATGAAAATATCCATCTGCTCTCGCACTTGTGGCTGTCCCACATAGTCGGCTAAAAGCTTTGGACGAATCGCACGATCGATGACATCTTCATCCATCTTTGCCTGACTGCTAATAATTCTATCTGCTTCGATCATATCTGTTTAATCTTTATAGTGCGGCTTTTAAGGCTTCGCGAATTAATTGCTCACTGGTTAAATCTGCTTTAGCCACTTTTTTCACCATTTTTTCAGCATCGGTTGGTTTATAGCCTAATGCAATCAATGCAGCAATCGCTTCATCTGCTGAGCTTTCAGCTTGGCGTAATTCTGAAGTTGAAGGAATATGTTTGCTCTCCACAAAGAAATCACTTTGACGAACATCTTTAAACTTCCCTTTTAACTCCACCAATAAACGTTCAGCCGTTTTCTTGCCCACACCTGGAATTTTAATTAATTTTGATAGTTCTTCTCGCTCAATCGCATAAGCAAACTGCTCTACTGACATAGCTGATAAAATCGCGAGTGCCAATTTAGGTCCAACACCATTGGTTTTAATTAATTCACGGAATAAAGTGCGGTCAGTTTTTTGGGCAAATCCAAAAAGAAGATGAGCATCTTCACGCACAACAAGATGGGTAAATAAAGTAGTTTCTTGCCCGATTTCAGGTAAATCATAAAAACTGGTCATCGGTAACAATAATTCGTAACCGACGCCTTGTACATCAAGCAAAATTTCAGGAGGTTGTTTTTCTAATAAGATGCCTTTTAAACGACCGATCATAAGATTTCCATGTAAAAAATTTTTGCATAGAATAAAATAAAACTGGATATTAATCCAGTTAAATTTTTAATCTAAATCGACCTCGGCTATACCTTGTTTTTAAAAGTGCGGTCATTTTTTCGTGCGTTTCTGTGGTTTTGACCGAGCCCGCAATATGTAAGGAATGCTGAATAGTGTGAGCATGAGTGATCGCAATGGCCAAAGCATCTGCCGCATCTGCTTGTGGTTTGTCTGATAGCTTCAAAATTCGTGTCACCATATCTTGTACTTGAACTTTATCTGCAGAACCAATCCCTACGACAGTCTGTTTCACCAAGCGAGCCGCATATTCAAATACAGGTAAATCATGGTTCACTGCTGCCACAATCGCCGTACCACGTGCTTGCCCCAGTTTTAAAGCTGAGTCAGCATTTTTAGCCATAAACACTTGTTCAATGGCAAACATATCGGGCTGAAATTGTGTAATGATTTCTGTCACACCGGCATAAATTCGTTTTAATCGTGTCGGTAAATCCTCGACCTGCGTGCGGATTGCGCCGCTGCCGAGATATTCTAATTGGCGACCATTTTGTCTAATCACACCATAGCCCGTTACACGAGAACCTGGGTCAATGCCTAAAATAATACTCATAAATTCTCAAAAATAAACGGCCGGTCAATGCCGGCCGTTTTTAGCGTTAATTATTGGTTTGCTTTTGCAGTTGCTTTTGCATCTACATCACAGTTTTTCACAACAATTTTATCTGTTTTTTTGCCTTTGATTAAAAGATTTACTGGTGCGACAGAATCAAATTTATCTAAAGTTAAACCACTGTCTACGTTCCAAACATATTTGCCTGAAGTAAATGAAGTGAAGTCTTTTTGAGCTGCATCACGAGCGAAATCTTTCGCAACAACTTTGTTGCCTACCATTACCATTGCCGCTGTTGGCTCTTGGTTTTCGAATTGATAAACTGCAGTTACAGTTTTCTTGTTACAAGTATAAACAACTGTTTTATCCGTTACAGTTGGTGCTGCAGTTTGCTCTGCTTTGTTTTCTACTTTTGGTGCTTCGCTTGCACAAGCTGATAAAACAACAAGAGCAGCCATTGCTGGTAATACTTTAGCTAATTTCATTCTAAATCTCCTTAAAATTACAGCTGAGCTGCAACTTCATCACTAATTTCACCGTTATGATATACGTTTTGTACATCGTCACAGTCTTCTAACATGTCAATTAAACGCAACAATTTAGGCGCAGTTTCAAGATCAAGATCAACGGTTGTTGATGGAATCATTGTCACTTCTGCGTTATCAATTTTAAATCCTGCTGCTTCGATTGCGTCGCGCACAGAACCTAAATCTTCCCACGCCGTATAGATTTCGAATGAACCATCATCTTGTGGTTGAACATCATCCGCACCGGCTTCAATTGCCGCTTCCATTAACGCATCTTCTTCACCTTCGCTAATTAAAATCAAGCCTTTTTTGCTGAATAAATAGCCCACAGAACCTTCAGTCCCTAAGTTACCACCACATTTAGTGAAACTTGGGCGAACCTGTGAAATGGTTCGATTTGCGTTGTCACTTAGACACTCAACCATCACAGCAGTTCCACCCGGACCATAACCTTCGTAAATTCTTGTTTCCATATTGGTGTCATCACCACCGCCCACACCGCGTTCAATCGCACGGTTAATGGTGTCGCGAGTCATGTTGCTTGATAAAGCTTTATCTACTGCTGCACGTAAACGCGGGTTCGCACCGACATCACCGCCACCAATTTTTGCAGCAGTGACTAATTCACGAATTAATTTTGTAAAAATTTTACCGCGTTGCGCATCTTGTGCTGCTTTACGGTGTTTAATATTTGCCCACTTACTATGGCCTGCCATGTTGTTTTCCTTCTTATCTTAAAAACGTTTGTAAATTATACCCTCTTCTATAGAGGAAAGCCTTTCATCAAATATTTTTTGATGGCCTCGGCATTATTCGGCGATTTTGTCATTTGGATCGCTTGTTCAGGTAAAACCCATTGATACGCCAAATGCTCACTTAATATCGGCTCAAATTCCTGCTCAACTGCCAATAAAAACCAATGTTCATGACAGTGAGTCACATTCGGTGCGTATTTATAGCGGAAATGCGGGAAAATTTCAAATTCTATGCTCTTTTTGCAATCAAAAAGTGCGGTCGAATTTTCTTCTATTTTTAATCCTATTTCTTCCCAAACCTCTCGAATTGCTGTTTCTCTTGGTGTTTCATTAGTTTCCAATGTCCCCGTAACGGATTGCCAAAAAGTGGAATCATCTTGACGTTGAAGCATAAGAACACGATGCGTGCTTTCTGCATAAATTACCACGAGAACCGATTGATTATTTTTATATGTCAAGCTCGTCATCTACATGATTGAGAATGGGCAGCATCATACCTTTTCTACTAAAAACTTTCAAAAAAATTACCGCACTTTAAAACTAAAGTGCGGTAATTTTCTCAATTATTTTAGTTTAACCAGCCAGCTTGTTGGGCGATAAACAAGCCTGCAAAGGCGGTTAAGTAGAATAAACCAATAAGGGATAACCATAATAATCCGCCTTTTACACTGTGTTTCGCGTGCTTAGTCAAAGATAAATTCAACCAAGCAAAGATTGGCGCAGAAACAAATGAAGCAATCATCGCGAATTTCAGCATTGGGCCCACTGCATTATTAAAGTAGAAAATAATCGCTAAACCAGACAATGCGGCTAAAATCATGCCAATGTTTAAAACTCTTACTGAGCTTTCTTGCTTACCAAACAAAATACGCACGGCTTCAACATTAGTACGAGAATAACCATCAATTACCGTAATTGTTGTACCAAACATACACATAAACGCAATCACGGCAATTAATAAGCGAGACCATTCACCGATAGTACTTGCATACATATTGATAAGTTGGGCGATATATTTTCCACCCACCATCTCTACGGTTTCTGGCGAACCATATTGTACTAATGCACCAAGGGCTAAGAAAACAACAGCTAAAATGGCAGTACCGATGTACCCCACATTGAAGTCAAACAAACCATCTTGATAAGACACTTTGATTAAACGGCGTTTTGCCACCACCCACATAGAATTAATTGCAGAGATTTCAATTGGCGCCGGCATCCATCCCATCAAAGCAACTAAAAATGCTAATTTACTTAATTCCCATGGAGAAGGCGCGACAAAATCAGGCGCGGCTACGCCATGGATACCATTACGCATAAAAGCAATCACAACAGCACTCACGGTGGTTACCGTTAAAGCAATCATGATGATTTTCGATAAGCTATCTAATAGACGGTATTTCCCTAACAATAAAATGCCGGTTGTCACAAGAATCACTAATGAGCTTAATACTGGCATTGGGAGTGGGATTGGCGTAATGAACGTTAAAATTGCTGCTGTTAATAACCCTACTGCTGCAGTATTAATCACAGTTGCAAAAATGTTTAAAGCAAGGAATAACCAAAGATAGAATTTCCCTTTTTGACGGTAACCCTCTAGCAAAGTATTACCCGTATCTAAGGTATATTGAACACCAAAACGGAAGAAAGGATATTTGAATAAATTAGCAAGAATAACAATGCTCACTAATTCCCAACCATAGATCGCACCAGCTTGAGTGGATGCAATAATATGCGAACCGCCAACAGCCGCTGATGCCATCACGATTCCAGGACCTAAAGCAGAGAATTTACTCGCCCATGTTGATTTTTCTACTGGAGTTGAAACTTCACTCATAAAATTTTCTCTTATAAATTGACCATAAACCGAAAAAGGTCTTATTTATAATAGAATTTTATTCTTGAGTAAAGTAAATAAAATTCACTTTAAATATTTGCAGCAGAATAAAAATCTAATTATCCTAATTTTTCAGAATATAAATTTAAAATGAATAAAATCACCACATATTCATGCCATAAAAGGAATGTGTTTAAGTGAATAAAATTTTTTCAATAAAAAGAAAGTGCGGTCAAAATTGACCGCACCCTATGTTATAAATTTTAAACTTATTCAGCTTTCACAACCTGAATACTCAACTCTCCTAACGCCTGTGGATTCGCAAAACTTGGTGCCTCTGTCATTAAACAAGCTGCGGCCGTTGTTTTCGGGAATGCAATCACATCACGGATATTTTCAGTGCCTGTTAAAAGCATGGTTAAACGGTCTAAACCAAATGCTAAACCTGCATGTGGTGGTGTTCCGAATTTTAATGCATCCAATAAGAAGCCAAATTTTTCACGTTGTTCTTGTTCATTGATACCAAGAATGCGGAATACGGTTTGCTGCATTTTCGGATCGAAAATACGCACGGAACCACCACCTACTTCATAGCCGTTTATGACCATATCGTAAGCATTTGCTACCGCACTTGTTGGATCTGCTTCTA
>CAUETL010000083.1:0-8028 GCA_959020685.1 Parahaemophilus parainfluenzae
ATTCCGCATCTAAGTGGTTGGTTGGCTCGTCTAATAAGAGCATATCTGGTTTTTCGAGTAATAAACGACAAAGCGCCACACGACGACGCTCACCACCAGATAAATGTTCGATTTTGGCATCCCAATCTGGTAAACGTAATGCATCAGCCGCACGTTCTAATTGGTTATCTAAATTATGTCCATCGTGTGCTTGAATAATCGCTTCAAGGTTTGCTTGTTCTGCGGCTAGTTTATCGAAATCCGCATCAGGATCTGCATAAAGTGCATAGACTTCATCTAAACGGGTTAGTGCATTTTTCACTTCAGAAACGGCTTCTTCTACTGCTTCACGTACAGTTTGTTGCGGATCAAGTTTTGGTTCTTGTGGAAGATAACCAATCTTAATACCCGGTTGTGGACGCGCTTCACCTTCGAACTCTTTATCAACACCCGCCATAATGCGTAACAGGGTTGATTTACCCGCACCATTTAAGCCGAGCACCCCGATTTTAGCCCCAGGGAAGAAGCTTAAAGAAATATCTTTCAAAATATGACGCTTCGGTGGCACCACTTTGCCGACACGGTGCATCGTATATACAAATTGCGTTGACATAATTCTCTCGATGTTATGAATAAAAGTGCGGTTATTTTACTTGATGTTTAGGGAATAAGCTATTTGAAAGGCAAAAAAAACCACCCATACAGGGTGGTAGGAAAGTAGTTTAGCTATATTTATGATTATTTTATTTAGGAACTTTATGAATATCAAGCAATCACTTGACGAAACAGATAGTACATAAATTTCAGTTATAAGGGAAATGCGAATGAATCATTTTTTGATAAAAATCAATAAAATCATAGGATTTTTTACTTTTAGACTGATTTTTATTCGATTTTGATTGGGAACTGCTTGTGATAAAATCTGTCTATTCAATCATTTAGCCACTCTTTTTTCTTATTTATGTTTAAAAAATTACCTCTTGGATTATTGCTGATTTCGCCTTTTTCAGCGCTAGCGCATCCCCACGCATTCATTGATATGCAAACGAAACTCTTAGTGAAAGATAATCAATTAATTGGTTTCTCAACGCAGTGGTTACTGGATGAAGCCAGTTCTTCAGCTGTCTTGTATGATGTGAAGCAGGCAAAAGGGGATAAGGTCGCCCAACAGAAATTAGTTGATGAAGTCATGGCGAACGTTGTGAATGAACATTACTTTAGTTATGTCTTTGACAAAGAAAATCATAAAATTAAATACACAAAACACCCTGAAAATTACGGTATGCGTGTGAAAGGGAACGAGGTGGAATATTATTTTGATTTTCTTTTAGCTCAGCCACAGGCCTTGCAAAATAATGAATTTACGCTGATGACTTATGACCGCACTTATTATGTGGCAATGCGGTATGCAGAAACTGGCAAAAGAGCGGTTGATTTTTCATCACTTCCTGCAAACTGCAAAGGCGAGGTGCTGGAACCTAATGTCGATGAAAAAATTCAATCTTATGCATCGTCATTGGATAAATCGCAAAAAAATGAAGATGATTCTCTTGGCGTATTGTTTGCGCAGAAAGTAAAAATTAAGTGTGAATAAAATGAAGTTAAAACTGACCGCACTTTTTATTGGTTTATTAGCGATTATCTTCGCATTATTACCTTGGCTGTTTGTGCAAGTTGCCGATTGGCAAAAAGCCTTTAATCAGCTGATTTCTGAAAATCTCCATCAGATTCAAGCACATTCATCAACGGCAGGATTGTGGTTGATTTTTGCCGCCTTTTCTTATGGTGTATTACATGCATTAGGGCCTGGGCATGGCAAATTTATTATCGCTAGTTATCTTTCTACGCACGAAAGTCAACTTAAGACCAGCGTACGCTTAAGCTTGCTTTCCTCTCTTATGCAAGGTTTTGTCGCAGTTGCTGCAACCTCCATTGTGGTGGTGATACTTAATCTTTCCTCTAAATATTTTAAACTTAGCCAGTTATGGCTGGAGCGTAGCGCGCTAATTTTATTAGTGTTATTAGGGATTTATTGGATTGCTCAAGGTCTGAAAGGATTAAAGAAAAAGCAATCTTTTCGCATTACATCGATCCAATCATTACCAAAACAGATTGGAACAGCTTCGCCATTTCGATATGAGCAAGGAAAAGTAAGTCAAACACAATGTAGTTGTGGGCATCAACATCTACCGAATAATCAACAGCTTAAGCAATCAGGTGATTTAAAATCTCAGCTCTTAGTGATTTTGACTATTGGTATGCGACCGTGTAGTGGCGCTATTTTTGTGCTCTTTCTCGCTTATATGCTGGATCTTTATTGGTGGGGAATTGTAGCTACGTTTGCCATGTCTTTGGGCACAGGATTAATGCTTTCACTTTTTGCTGCGTTAGTACGCTATGCGAGAAATGTCGCGACTCGCTTAGGCCATTGGTATGGTTTGGCGGGTTCTAATCAAAAAGGCGAAGCCATGATCAAATGTATTGCGGGTGCAATTATGATCTTCTTTGCACTAAGCTTGTTATATGGCACGATGGGGGCTGTAACAGGTGGAGCAGCCTTATTCGGGGGATAAAGAAAAGGGCAGCGTTTGCTGCCCATTTATTTGAAAATAGATTATTCAACCCAAGTGACGATTTCTTCAATTGGTCTACGAGATTTTTTGGTAATGTCTCTCGCACGATAACCAAATGTTGCTGCCACAGATACGCCCCATTCATTTGGATCAAAGAGACCTTCAGCAGCTAAAACTTCATTCATTTTATCGTAGTTAAAGCCTTCAATCGGGCAAGAATCTACACCGATAGCGGCGGCACCAGTTAGCATATTCGCTAATGCAATGTAGGTTTGTTTGCTTGTCCAGTCAAATAATGCACGCTCGCTTTCTGCGGTTTTCATTTCAACTTCTTGTAAGCCTTTATATTTTTCCAAGGCTTTTTCTAATTGCTCGCCTTGTAAACCTCTACGCACCGCCACATCACGGAAGAAAGGTGTGTCATATCGCGCATTTTTCTTCGCAAGAATGATCACTAGATGACTACAATCATCTAATTTATATTGCATACCCCAGCTAAAAGGTTTGAGCTTATCGCGTAATGCTTTATTTTGGATCACTAAGAACTTCCATGGCTCAGAGCCGACTGAGCTTGGTGATAAACGAGCAAATTCTAAAATTGCCGCGAAATCTTCTTGGCTAATTTTTTTATTCGGATCGTAATAACGTGTGGAACAGCGATTTTCGAATACTTGAAGCATTTGTTCGCGTGTAATTTGACTCATGTTTTCTTCCTCTTAACATAATCTAATTTGTGATCTTTTGACCGCACTTTAGCGCTCTTTCCAATATCCAATCCACTCTTTGAGTAATTGCATATTTTTCGTAATTGCACCACCTTGCGGAATAAAATGCATCATATTGAGTCCATAACTGTCAGGCGTAATGCCTTCACCTACACTTGCAGGCAACACATCAAAACCTTGTTGTTGGAACAATAATTTTGCACGTTGCATATGCCATTCATTGGTGACTAAAATAATTTTGTGAATACCTTCTTTTTCCAATATTTGTTTGGTGAAAAGCGCATTTTCTTTAGTAGTAAGTGCTTTAGCTTCAATCCATTTAGTGGGCACATTAAAGAAGTTTTGGAGTTCTTCGGCGGCGATTTTGGCCTCAATAGCGCCTGTTGGACTCGCCCCTGTAATTAATAGTGGCAAGTGTGTTTCTTTTTGTAAGAAAGCGGCATAGCGTAAGCGTTCAAGTTGAGTACCTGTTGAAGCTAATGGTGCATAAAGCTCTTTACTATCACGTAAACCACCGCCAAGTAAAACGATCGCTTGAGCTTGTTGATAATCTTGCAGTGTTAAATGATCTTCAGTAATGAGACTGTCTTTAAGTACTTGTGCAGTGTAAGGAATGCTTAAAAGATAGAGTAGAGAGAAACCAAGTGCGGTCGAAATTCGGCTTAATTTTTTGAAATTGAATTTAGCTAGAATAAGTGAAAGTCCCCATAAAATTAAAATATTAAATGGGGGAAGAATCATGGCTGTAATCAGTTTTTTCAATTCAAACATTATTTATCCAATTCAACAAAATCTAGCTCTTTGGTCCATAATTTGGCATAGCTACTATTTTTACCATAAGAGTTATTGCAAACACGATTTGGAATTTCTAACAAGCAAGAGAAAATATGACCATGTAAGCGAGTAGTTGTTACTTTGTCGTTCGCTAAGAATACTTGTGCAACACGTTTTACAATGCGTTGAGTATAGACATACCAGAACTGATGGCAGAGATCTTTCAGCCAACCTAGACCAAATTTGTTCGCCATTTTACTCATTCGCCAGCTTACTGCTAAAACAACATCGTCTTCTGTTGAAAGAATATCTTCCCAGTCTTTTACATTGCTGTTAGCAGGCAGTTGAGCAAGGATATTTTTCTCGATATCACTCGCTTCAATATCTTTACGTAGGAAGTAAAGCTGCTCACCAGTTTTGCCTTGTTTCGTTTCCATCGTGCCATAAAGCTGATGTGCCATGTCTGGTGATAAATAAACATGATCAGAAAATTGAGCAAATAGATTCGCTGTTCTTTCGTCACGCGCCAATAAATGGCAATCACTGTGGCTACGGAAAAGTGCGGCTGATTTTTGCAGATTTTCTTCGTGTTTAAAATAAGCAGTTTGTGGCAACACAATAATTCGATTATTCGGGAAATTCGTCACCATTTCTTCGCGGATTTTTTGATGCTGCGGATAAAGATCGCCAAAATTACCTCCACCATGTAAAAGGATAGTGGTGTTTGGTGTGATTTTCGCTTTGACTTCTTCAAGATCTAAATCATATTCGCAACGTTTTAAGGTCACGTTAATGTGGTGATCTTTAAAAAATTGCTCGGTTCCGTGATAAATCAGCAAATCGCCCACGTTCAAATGAAGCGGGTAGTCAAAATAAAATACGTCGTTTTTATCTTTGATCAGTTCGACAATAGGATTCAGTTTGTTTTTTAAATCAATAAGGAGTTGATTCATTTTTTTACTCTTTTCTTTAAATAGCTAAACAAGAAATTTTTTTCTGCTGTGTTTAATCCGAAGATTAAAATGACACAGATTAATACCATTTCTAAAATGATGGATTGTCCAATAAATTCCAATAAAGAATAGCTGCGGGTAGTATCGGATATATAGATGGTACCTAATAGCAGGCCAAACACCACGCCGACATTCACTAAATATGAGACAAATTCTTTGTGGTTAAATTTAATTTTTTTATTAATAAAATATAATCGATAGAGTTGTGAGATGACCATCGTACTAAATTTACCCACAAAGGCAAATACTGGATTATAACCTAGTGTGAACAAATAATAAGCCAAAGGCACCGTACAAAGATCGATTAATGCGACGATGATATTGTATTGTTTTACGGTGGATGTGCCAATGGCTAATGCACTCATCCAAAATGCCCCTGCCATCGCACTGATCAATAAGCAAGCAATAATAGCTTGTACAAGTTGTTCAGTATATTGCGGAAGATGATCGCCTAGCCAGAATGTCAGTAAGGTATGGGTGAAATATAATACAGGCGCAGAGAGAATTGCCATTAAATAAAGTGAATATTTTGAAATACCAAGAATTAATTGGCGATTGCGATCATAATCTTTTGCTGCATAAGACTGAACCAACTGCGGATTAGCCGCCATTTGGAAATTATTCACAAAGCTATAAACGGCACCTTCTACTTGGGTCGCAATGGCGACAGCGGCGTTGACTGCTACACCAAAGAATAAGTTAGACACCATATTCAAGCCTTGGGTCGAACCCACATAGGCAACTTGTCCCATGAGCATCCAACCAGAAAAACTCACCATTTCTTTGGTTTTGCTTAAATCTTTATATAAACGGAAACGTGCAGCTTCTTTGAAATAATATTTAGTGAATAACACATAAAGAGAGAGCACGATTAAACTGACTGAAAGCAATAAGCAGCCATAAGTAATTAACTTATCGTAATGTGTGATGTGGCTTAAGATAAAAACAGAAGTCAGTTTTAAAATGGTTTCACCTAATCCCAACCACGCATAGAATCCCATTTTCTCATGGGCAACAATCATGGCATTGAATGGCACCTTGATGATTTCAACAAGGGCAATAATTAATGCTAATTGGTAAACAATATTTGCGGCTTGCAAGCGTTCAGCGGGGATCACCAATTTGTGATTTAAAAACCATAAACCGACGGTTTCGGCTAACACGAATACGATAAAAATAATGAGTAGGTGATTTAAGATGCTAATATTAAAGACTTTATTGACGCGTTGAATATCATTCGAGGCTTTTTCTACGTTAATAAAACGCTGAGTGGTGGCGGTCATTGTGCCATTAAAAAAGGAAAATAAGACCACAACGCCCATCACAATGTTATAGATACCAAAATCTTCTACTCCCAAAACCTGTAATACCACACGAGAAATATACAGCATGGCCCCCATGTTGAAGAGCATTCGGATATAAAGAAATAGCGTATTTTTAGCAATGGTTTTATTTGACATTGTGAGAATGAAATTAGAAAAATTGGGGGAATTATAGGGGGGATTGGGGTGTGTAGCAAGCATTGTACTAGTTCTAGGTCGCCGTATAGTCCTTATAAAAAGAAAAGGCTAAATATAAATTTAGCCTTTGTGATTTAGACGATGCAGGCTGCCCACTCTAGTTGCTTATTATGGAACTGATGCAATGTGCCACGATGACCCACGCTCAGAATGATCATATTGGGTAACCGCTCTTTAATTGTTTTATAAAGGAGGTACTCGGTTGGCTCATCAAGTGCTGATGTGGTTTCATCTAAAAAGACCACTTCAGGCTTCGTTAATAAAATCCGAATGAACGCCACTCGCTGTAATTCACCTGGCGACAAAATTGCCTGCCAATCGTTATCTACATCTAAGCTATGAAGATATTTATCCAAACAACAGTCAGCCAGTGTTTTTTCCAATTCAGGATGATAAGGATCGATATCCGGATAGCAAATCGCTTCACGTAATGTGCCTTGTGGCATATAAGGACGTTGCGGTAAGAATAAACTGGTCACACAAGGATGTTCCACCAGACCAACAGTCTCAAAAGGATAAATCCCCGCCATCGCTTTTAATAGCGATGTTTTCCCTGTGCCAGATGGACCTTGAATTAATAAAGCATCACCATTTCTTAATTCAATATTTAAGTTATTAAGCAACAATCGACCTTGGTCATCTTTAATACCAAAATTTGATAATGCTACTCGGTTAGAACATTTCATAGGTTGATGAACCTCTAAATGATCTAATTCATCCAACTTCGTCATAAAACCATAAAGACGATTTAAGCGCGCTTGATAGAGCGTAAATTCTTCATAGAACAAACGGAAGAAAGAAAGTGCGGTCATTAATCGGTTAAATGCTTGCACAGTTTGGTGCATATCGCCCAGTTTGATTTGTCCTGTAAAAAAACGAGGTGCTTGCAGCATTAACGGTAAGAGTTTTGCAACGCGCGTGACACTTCCATTAAAGCCGTCTAATCCCAACATTCTTAATACAATTGCCCAACGGTTATGAATGATTTGAGCAAATTTGTTTTTCAATAAATGTTGTTCTTGCAGTTCGCCTTGATAGAAAGCGATACTTTCCGCATTATCTCGCACTCGAATCAAAGAATAACGGTAGTCACCATTAAGTTTTTCTTTGTTAAAATTCAACTTGATTAAAGGATGACCAATCCATACAGACATTAATGTTGCCAGGATAATAAAGGCGTAAATAAAGAAGACAACACCTTTTTCGATATTCAATCCAAAAAGACTCAACACACCAGAAAGTGACCAAAGGATGATGGTAAATTCAATGGTGGTCAGTACAGAATTAATCATGCCTCTTACAATAGTGACAGTGCTGCTGATGAATTCGCGAGTATCTTGTTCAATACGTTGGTCAATATTATCGGGTAGCTCTTTTTCGTATTTAAGACGATAGTATTTTTTATTTTCTAACCAGCGTTTAACAAGGACTTTATTTAAGCTTT
>CAUETL010000084.1:0-7879 GCA_959020685.1 Parahaemophilus parainfluenzae
CATAGCCTTTCACAAAAGCCGGTGTATTTTGAGTAAGCTCTAAATGCGATAAAAGTGCGGTCGAAATAGTTTGCGTTTTTCCCTCAATTGTCACTTCTGTAGTAGGATCAATCTGCGCGAGCAATAAAATTTCATCGACTAACTTAGGATCATTGTCAAACCATACACCGAGTGCATCCCCCGCTTGATAATGAAGATCCGAACCCGCTAAATCAAATTCTAAATGACGCACATCTTTATCCGACTGACGACCGGTAATTTTCTGGTTAGTGATTAACGTTGCAGGAAATGGATTGGCTTTATTATATTGGCTTTCTTTGGCTACCGGTGCGGTTGTAGCCGTAGCAATACTTTGTACAACCGGTGAAGCCTGCGCAGCCTTTTCTTTTACAATAGCAACAATATCTCGGATCCATTGTTCCGCGGTTGCACTGTAATCTAAATCTGCATCCACTCGTTCAAATAAACGCGTCGCGCCTAATTCGGCAAAATGCTGATCAAAATCCTTGCCTGCTTGGCAGAAATTTGGATAAGAACTATCCCCTAATCCCAATACAGCAAATTGCAATTCGGTGAGTTTGGGTGCTTTTTTACCGTTTAATAACTTATGCAATACCACGCCTTCTTCTGGTGGCTCGCCTTCACCTTGTGTGGAAGACACTAAGAGCAGGTATTTTTCATCTGCAATGGTTTTCGCTTTGTAATCTTTTAAGGCGACACGCTTCACGGCAATACCGGCTTCAGTAAGCTCTGCGGCAACTTTATCTGCCACCGATTTAGCATTGCCGGTTTGTGATCCTGAAAGCACCGTAATTGAAAAAGGTTCGGCTGAAAGTGCGGTCAAATTTGCTGCCAAATGTTGCCCTGCAACTTGTTGTTCTACACCGGTAGCTTGCGACCAGGCATAACCGGAAAGCCATGCCAATTGAAAAGGCGTTAGCGTTGGTAAGAGATTCAGTATTTCTGTTGGTAATGGATTGTTGTGTTGCATAAGTTTCCCCACAAGAAAATGAGTAATATCAGTAAATTCACATTAAGAAAGCGCGAGTTAAAGAATCATACCGGCTGCTACGGTGTTATAAGTTGCTTCATCAACTAAAATAAAGGCACCACCAGCAATATTTTCTTCATAAGTTGTGGCAACAATCGGTTTCTGTAAACTTAAACGCACTCGAGCAATATCATTCATCTTTAAGGCTGTAGCACCACTTTCTTGTTCGAGTGTATGAACGTTTAACACACTTTCAATTTCACTGATTTTGGCAAATACGGTTTGTGTACCATGTTTAAGTAAATATTTACGGGCGGTATTTAGTGGGCGTTCATCAAACCAACAAATCGTTGCTTCAAGTTGCTTTTGTGGTGTAAGTGGTGAACTTTCATCTACAAATAAATCACCACGAGAAATATCAATGTCGCGATCTAAACGTAAGGTAATCACTTCCCCGGCCACCGCCTGTGTCACCTCACCTTTTGGCGTAATAATCTCGGTCACTTTAGCGGTTAATCCATTCGGTTCAATTCGAATAGTCTGCCCCTGTTGCACGGAACCGCGCTCAATTCGCCCTTGATAACCGCGGAAATCATCGGCTTTATCCGCATCCTGACGCACAACTAATTGCACCGGAAAATAGAAATCAGCATTGGAATGACTCACCTCATCCACACTTGGTAGATTTTCTAAAATGGTGAGTAAAGGTTCGCCTTGATACCAAGGGGTGCTTTCACTTGCATATACCAGGTTATCGCCAAGCAGTGCAGATACCGGCACAAAATGTACCTCTTTTAATCCAAGTCGTGCCGCCAATTGACGATATGCCTCCACAATGGCATTGAATTTTTCTTCGCTGTAATCCAATAAATCCATTTTGTTTACTGCCACTAAAATGTGCGGGCAATTTAATTGACGTAAAATCGCTGAATGACGTTTAGTTTGTGGTAAGAGTTGTAACGGTTTTTCATCAAAATTCAGCTGAGAAGCATCAATTAAGACGATTGCAGCAGATGCTGTACTCGCTCCTGTCACCATGTTACGTGTGTATTGCTCATGTCCTGGGGTGTCGGCAATGATGAATTTACGTTTTGCCGTAGAGAAATAGCGATACGCCACATCAATGGTGATGCCCTGTTCACGTTCTGCTTCCAAACCATCTGTCAAAATAGAAAAATCAATGGCTTCTTTATTACCTTTCTCTTTTCCTGCGTTAAGGGTTTTGATTTGGTCGGTCAATAACGCTTTGCTATCGTAAAGTAAACGGCCGATTAAGGTACTTTTCCCGTCATCTACACTACCGGCAGTAATAAAACGAAGTGGAGTTGAATGTTGTGTCATATATCTTCCTTATATTCTGTTAATTATTCTTTTGTATTTCGTCATCTTCGAATAATGGCCCCATATAAATCGCCTGAGCGACTTTCAATTTTTAGAAAAATTTGTACTGTTTGAGCGTAGCGAGTTTACAAATTTTTCGTTAAGAAAATTGAAACAAAGTGAAGAGGAGCGATTTAATTGGGGGGTGTTCTTTGCTACTTTCTTGCACAAGCAAGAAAGTAGAAATACTAAAAATACCCTTCTTTTTTCCGTTTCTCCATGGCGGCTTCGCTCGCTTGGTCGTCTAGACGAGTGGCGCTGCGTTCGGAAATATCGGCAATAGCAGTTTCTTCAATAATTTCTAATGGTGTTGATGCGGTGCTCGCTACAGGGCAGGTACAGCTAATATCACCCACGGTGCGGAAACGAACATCTAATACTTCGCTGACTTCATTCGGCAATTTAGGGGTTAATGGTGTCACTGGCACTAATAAACCTTTTCGACGTACAACTTCGCGTTTATGACTGTAATAGATCGGAGGCAATTCCAAATTCTCACGGGCGATATATTGCCAAATGTCTAATTCCGTCCAGTTAGAAATTGGAAACACCCGCATGTTTTCGCCTTTATGCAATTTAGCATTGTACAGAGACCATAATTCCGGACGTTGTGCCTTAGGATCCCATTGGCCAAACTCATCACGGAACGAGAAAATTCGTTCTTTTGCACGGGCTTTTTCCTCATCACGACGAGCGCCACCCATCAAGGCATCAAATCCATTCTCTGCAATGGTCTCTAATAAAGTAACCGCCTGTGCCGCATTACGCGAATCCGTTTCTTTGCGCAATACTACCGTACCTTTGGCAATAGAATCTTCAACATGTCCAACGACTAAGCGCGCGTTAAGTTTTGCCACTTGTTCATCTCGAAATTGGATCACTTCCGGATAATTATGACCGGTATCAATATGCACCAATGGAAACGGTAAATGTACTGGACGATCACCTAACTGGAATGCTTTACGGGCTAATGCCAGCAATACCACAGAATCCTTCCCACCGGAAAAGAGCAACGCGGGATTTTCACATTCTGCAACGACTTCACGAATAATATGAATCGACTCAGCCTCGAGCCAGTCTAGATGTTGGTTGTTGAGTTCAGTTTTTGTCATGTTTTGCTTCCTATATTTTTCTACTTATGTAATCCACATTCCTTACTATCTTTACTCTCCCACCACCAGCGGCCGGCACGAATATCTTCGCCCTGTTTAACTTGGCGGGTGCAAGGTTCGCAACCAATGCTTGGAAAACCTTGATGGTAAAGGTCGTTATAAGGCACATTGTTGGCTAAGATATAAGCCCACACATCTGTTTCTGACCAATCAAAAATAGGGTTGTATTTATCAATACCACGCGCCTTATCCTGCTCGGCAAACGGCAGCTCAGTACGGGTGGCCGATTGTTCTCGACGTTGGCCGGTCAACCACGCATCAGCCCCTTGCAATGCGCGGTTTAAAGGTTCAATTTTACGGATATGGCAACATTCTCGGCGCAATTCGATGCTTTCATAAAAAGCAAATTTCCCTTTTTCTTCCTCGTAGCGAGTCACTTCATCAGCAATCGGCTGAAAGCGTTCAATTTGAAGATGTGGATAGACTTTCTCAAGGTTGTCTAATAAATTTAACGTATCTTGATGAAGTAAACCGGTATCTAAAGTAAAAATACCAATATCTAAGTTTTCACGCGCAATGACATCGGTAATGACCATATCTTCCACAGCTAAACTACTAGCAAAGCGTGCATCCTTATGACTATCAGCAATTTCATGTAAACGTTGCTTCAATGTGGCTGTTTTTTCTGCCAAGCGATCTTTAGCATCTAGGCTAACAAGTGGAATTTGCCAAAAAGCCGGTTTAAATAAACTCATCTCCCACTCCTTACGCCACTTGACCGATACTTAAACTTTCTAAGGTAAAGTGCGGTTGTTTTTGACGTTGTTTTTCTTCGCCAAACCACGCTAATTGTTCGTGTAATTTCACCACTTCCCCCACTACAATTAAGGCTGGTGTCTCTGCTTTTTCAGCTAATTTAGCTAAATTTGCGAGTGTACCAATCGCTGTTTTTTGAGTAAGTTGAGTGCCTTGACTAATAATCGCAACAGGCGTATTCGCAGCGCGACCATATTGTTGTAAACGTTCAGCAATGACTTGCGCTTTTAACGTTCCCATATAAATGACTAAGGTTTGATGACTTCTTGCTAAGGTTTGCCATTCAATATCAGAGGCATCGGCTTTACGATGGCCGGTCACAAAAATTGCACTTTGTGCATAATCTCGGTGGGTTAATGGAATGCCTGCATAGGCTGTTGCGCCAATGCCCGCGGTGATACCTGGCACCACAGAAAATGGAATTTGATGTTGAGCTAACACTTCTAACTCTTCGCCACCGCGTCCAAAAACAAAAGGATCGCCACCTTTTAAGCGCACAACCCGTTTACCTTGTTGGGCAAGGGTTAATAACAATTGGTTGGTTTCTTCTTGTGCGACAGAACGACCATTGGCACGTTTTCCCACAAAAATACGTTCTGCATCACGGCGAATTAAAGAAAGAATCTCATCTGAAACCAAAGCATCGTAAAGCACCACATCGGCTTGTTGAATTTCTTGTAAACCGTTAAGAGTTAGTAAGCCAGCATCGCCAGGACCTGCACCCACTAAAGAGACAAAGCCACCTTGATAGTTACTTTCTAGCTGTTCAGCTAATTCTTGTTCAGCTTGCGCTTGCTGTTGATTTTTTATGAGATTGGCAAAACGTCCACTAAACATTTTTTCCCAAAAACGGCGACGTTCAGTAACCGATGTCAATTTTGCTTTCACTTGATCACGCCATTTACCGGAAATTTCAGCGATTTTGCCCAAATGTTGTGGCAATAATGCTTCCAGTTTCTCACGTAATAAACGGGCTAATACTGGCGCCTTACCACCACTCGAAATCGCAATTTGGATTGGATTACGATCAATAATAGAAGGAAAAATAAAGCTACAATGAGGTTGGTCATCCACCACATTAACTAATTTATGTTGGCTTTCGGCTAAATGGAAAATACGGTGATTTAATACCTCATCATTTGTTGCCGCGATCACTAACATCACCGTTCTCATTTGTTCGGCATTAAATTCTTTCGCAATCCATAGCACTTTATTTTGACGCTCAAGCTCGCTTAATTCCTCATTTAATTGGCGAGCAACAATACGTACTTGCGCATTCGCTTTGAGTAACAACCCAACTTTACGAGCAGCCACTGAACCACCGCCGACAACAAGTACCGGGCGACCAGTTAAATCAGCAAAAAGTGGAAAATAATTCATGGGTATCACTCCTATTTATTCACTTTATCAGCACGTTGTGCACTGACATATAAACGATCAAATAAGCCGTTATCGACAAAATGTTTGGTATTAATCGTATCCCACGAACCAAAACGTTGGTTCACATCAAATTGATTCACTTCGGGAAAAAGTGCGGTCGTTTTAGCAATAATTTTTTTATCTGTCGGACGGAAATAATTTTTGGCGGCCAGTTCCTGTGCTTGGGGTGACCATAAATAGCTCAAATAATCATAGGAAAGTTGATGCAAACCATCTGCTTGCGTATTTTTATTCACTTCCGCCACATAAATTGGGGTATAGGCCGTTATACTTGGGTACACCACTTCAAAGCTATTTTCGCCCAGTGTTTTAGCGGCTAACGCTGCTTCATTTTCCGGGGCAATTAAAACATCACCGATATTACGCTGCGTAAAAGAAATACTGGCACTGCGCGCACCCGCGTCTAAAACCGGCACATTTCTTAGCAGACGTAACATAAAATCTTGTGGGTCATCATAATGCTGTTCGGCATAAGCTAAGGCTGATAAATAAGCAAAGCGTCCATTTGCTGACGTTTTTGGGTTAGCAAAGACCACTTTGACATCATCCCGTACCAAATCCGACCAGTCTTGAATGTGTTTTGGATTACCTTTTTTCACCAAAAGCACCATCACCGACCCAAAAGGAACGGCACCATTCGGTAATACTTGCTGCCAATCCGCATTCACTAAGCCTTTTTTAACTAAAGCTTCAATATCATTACTTTGTGTCAACGTCACCACATCTGCCGGTAAGCCATTTAACACGCCGAGCACTTGTTTACTCGCGCCTCCATGCGATTGTGAAATCATCACGTCTGAAGGAAATTCACGTTGAAACGCAATGTTATATTCCTTATAGAAATCACGAATCACGTCATAGGATACATTCAGTAGCACCGTTTTTTGTTCCGTGCCGGTATGCCATAAACAAGCTGCGAAACCGAAAGAAAGCACTGAAAATAAAGCAATTTTTTTCATTTTTACTCTCCTCCGTTATTACCCTCAATTTCGTGTGGCTAAATTTATATCGCAAAATGTTAAGTACAAAAAATAACGAAAAAGCATTTTATAGAACAAAACGAAATATAAAATACAGAACCAAACGCATTCTTATTTCAGTTTGGAATATCAAATAAATTTCCGTTCTTTGCCATTATGGAAAAGAGCGGTTATTTTTTTGAACATTTCAAAACGCTTACAAAGCTTAGATATTTATCCGTTGTGAAGGTGGGACAATGAAAACCGTATTACCAGGATTTAAACGAAGTATGTTGATTACATTAGCCTGGCTCGGCTCAATGGTATTGTTGCCATTAACATTGCTTGTGCTCACTGCCTGGCAGTTAAAATGGGCTGATATCGTTCAAATCATCACGAGTGAACGTGTGAGCTCATCCTTAACGCTGTCCTTTGAAATGGCGGCAATCGCGACATTGATCAATATCGTTTTTGGCTTTTTATTGGCATGGGTTTTAGTACGTTATGACTTTCCAGGTAAGAATCTTGTCAATGCGTTAGTGGATTTACCTTTTGCTTTACCCACTGCCGTTGCTGGTATCGCACTTGCCTCGCTTTATGCGCCGACTGGACTGATTGGGCAATGGCTAAGCCATTTAGGGATTCAACTCGCTTATACCCCAAGTGGTATTGCAATTGCGTTGATTTTTGTTAGCTTGCCTTTTACCGTTAGAGCGATTCAACCCGTATTAGCAAATCTCGATCCTAGCTATGAAGAAGCGGCTCAAATTTTAGGTGCATCCAAATTAACAACGTTGCGAAGAGTCATTATCCCAGCGGTATTGCCTGCATTAATAGGCGGTGCAGGTATGGGATTTGCGCGATCGCTTGGTGAATATGGATCAGTCATTTTTATTGCGGGTAATGTGCCACTTGTATCCGAAATTGCACCGTTGATTATTATGTCAAAACTTGATTTGTATGATGTGCAAGGTGCATCTGTGGTTGCATTATTAATGCTTGCCATTTCATTTCTGTTGATTTTATTCATTAACTTAGCGCAATGGTCTGTTGCCAAACGCATTAGTCCAATTCGATAAGAGGTATTTATGAAAACCCAATCGTGGCAAAAATGGATCTTAATTCTGACCGCACTCAGTTTTTTTACGGTCATCTTGTTGCTCCCGCTGTTTACCGTGTTC
>CAUETL010000085.1:0-7668 GCA_959020685.1 Parahaemophilus parainfluenzae
TTGGTCAGCACATTCTGGATTATCGCGTAAGCGTTGCATTTGGTGAGTGAGCTCTGCCCAAATACCACGTAATTCAGAACGTTTTTCACTTAATAGTTTTTTGCTGCCTCGAGTGATTTCAAAACGATCTTCTAAGCTTACAGAACCGAGTTCATAAGTTAAGCCAAGCAAATCATAGGCTTTTAATACCTCACGTACGGCGCTTAATTCACTTTCTGATACTTGGATTACCGCACCTAATTCTTCATTGAATAACACGGCTAAATCATTGTCGCCTAATGCAGAAATATCCACATCCACGCCACAGTTACCCGCAAATGCCATTTCTACAAGCGTAGTAATTAAACCACCGTCTGAACGGTCGTGGTAAGCCAATAATTTACGTTCTGCCACCAATGCTTGCATTGCATCAAAGAAGTTTTTCAGTTTGGCTACGTTCACCACATCGGCTGGTTTGTCACCTAATTGTTTATACACTTGCGCAAGTGCGGTCGCGCCTAAACGATTTTTTCTTTCGCCTAAATCAATCAACAATAAACGGCTTGCGCCTTTGTCTGTGCGTAATTGAGGTGTCACGGTTTTGCGGACATCTTCCACGCGCGCAAAAGATGAAATCACTAAAGAAAGCGGTGCGGTGACTGATTTTTTCTCACCGTTTTCTTCCCAAGTGGTTTTCATCGACATAGAGTCTTTACCCACTGGAATGGTGATGCCTAACGCAGGGCAAAGCTCTTCACCCGCTGCTTTCACCGCTTCATATAAGCCAGCGTCTTCACCACCGTGACCTGCTGCAGACATCCAGTTTGCAGACAGTTTAATGCGTTTAATATCGCCAATGTTGGTGCCCGCAATGTTGGTAATGGATTCAGCCACCGCTAAACGTGCAGAAGCCCCAAAGTCTAATAATGCTACTGGCGCACGCTCGCCCATCGCCATGGCTTCACCGTGATAGCTATCTAATGAAGCGGTTGTGACGGCCACATCAGACACCGGAATTTGCCATGGTCCCACCATTTGATCTCGTGCCACCATACCGGTTACCGAACGGTCGCCAATGGTGATTAAGAACGTTTTTTCAGCCACCACCGGTAAGCGTAATACGCGATGGAAAGCTTCTTTTAATTGAATATTTTCTGTTGCCAGCGGTCGATTTTCGACAGTTTTTGACGAAACCTCGCGCGTCATTTTCGGCGTTTTGCCTAATAGCACATTCATTGGCAAATCAATTGGGTTATTGTCGAAATGACTATCGTGCAAGGTTAAATGTTTCTCTTCCGTTGCCTCACCAATGACCGCAAATGGCGCACGCTCACGTTCACAAAGTGTGGTAAATAATTCGAGTTTTTCTGGTGCAACCGCTAAGACATAACGTTCTTGCGATTCATTACACCAAATTTCCAATGGCGACATGCCTTTTTCATCGCAAAGAATGGAGCGTAAATCAAATTTACCGCCACGTTCGCCATCGTGCACCAATTCAGGCATCGCATTAGATAAACCACCCGCACCCACGTCATGAATAAAGAGAATTGGGTTTTCATCGCCTAATTGCCAGCAGCGGTCAATCACCTCTTGGCAACGGCGTTCCATTTCTGGGTTTTCACGTTGAACAGAAGCAAAATCTAAATCTTCTTTTGATTTCCCGCTGTCCATGGAAGAAGCAGCGCCACCGCCTAAGCCGATATTCATCGCAGGGCCGCCTAATACGATGAGTTTCGCACCGACGGGAATTTCACCTTTTTGAACGTGTTCTCCACGAATGTTACCGATACCGCCCGCTAACATAATCGGCTTGTGATAACCACGCACTTCTTCACCGTTGAAGCTATTAACTTTCTCTTCATAGGTACGGAAATAACCCAATAACGCAGGGCGACCGAATTCATTGTTAAATGCTGCGCCACCTAATGGGCCTTCAATCATAATATCTAAGGCTGAAGCAATACGGTTTGGTTTGGAAAGTGAGTTTTCCCAAGGCTGTTCAAAGTTAGGAATGACGAGGTTTGATACGGAGAAACCGGTTAAACCTGCTTTAGGTTTTGCGCCACGACCGGTTGCACCTTCATCGCGAATTTCACCGCCCGAACCCGTTGCAGCACCTGGGAATGGCGAAATTGCGGTTGGGTGGTTATGGGTTTCCACTTTCATTAAGATATGTGCATCTTCATTGTGATAGCGATATTGCCCATCTTGGTCAGCAAAGAAACGGCCGACTTTTGAGCCTTCCATTACCGCAGCATTATCTTTATAGGCTGAAAGCACGAAATCAGGGGTTTTCTCAAAGGTATTTTTAATCATTTTAAACAGGGATTTATCCTGTTTTTTACCATCGATAACCCAATCTGCATTAAAGATTTTATGACGACAGTGCTCAGAGTTGGCTTGCGCGAACATATAAAGTTCAATATCGTGCGGATTGCGCCCTAATTGGGTGAAGTTTTCCACCAAATAATCAATTTCATCTTCTGCAAGTGCCAAACCTAATTCCACGTTGGCTGTCACGAAGGCTTCACGCCCACCTTTTAAAATATCCACGGTTTTAAACGGTTTCGGATCTTGATGACGGAATAAAATCTCCGCATCTTGCGGATTGCGCACCACGGTTTCCATCATTCGGTCGTGTAAAAGTGCGGTCAATTTTTCTGTTGTTTTTTCATCAAGCGGTTGGCTTAACTCAAAATAATACGCCAAACCACGCTCAATGCGCTCTACTTCATTTAAACCGCAGTTATGTGCAATATCCGTCGCTTTAGAAGACCAAGAAGAAATCGTGCCTACGCGTGGAATCACGATAAAGGTTTCACCTTTGGCATCGTGTTCTGCCAAGGTTGGTCCGTAATGTAACAATGCCTTTAATTTTGCTTCCTGCTCGCTAACAAGCGGTCGATTTAATTCCACAAAATGCAAATATTCCGCATAAACCGATTTTACCGGTAATTGATTTTGTTGGAATTTTTGCATTAAACCTTGAATACGGAATTCAGAAAGGGCGGGTGAGCCACGAAAAGTTTGAAACATACGGGTACCTTTGAGTTGTGTTTGAGATGAAAATCGCGGGCTATTATAAAGGAAAATACGCCAAAACGAAAACGTTTGCGTCAATCATTTTCAAATGATTTTCAGTGGGAGAAAGCATATAATCATCAAGCAATTTAAAAACAATCCGAAAACTAACCGCACTTTGGGGCGCCACTATGATCATCAATGACATCAATTTCAACGATCTCTATCAACAACATCTGAAAGCCTGCAATCACTATAATCTTCCACCAACAAAGTGGGATAAAAAAGCGCCTAAAATGGCCGAGAATTTAGTGGGTAAACCAAGCCGTTATAACGAAACATTGCTTAAGGCC
Organism: Parahaemophilus parainfluenzae; assembly: GCA_959020685.1. Taxonomy (GTDB): domain Bacteria; phylum Pseudomonadota; class Gammaproteobacteria; order Enterobacterales; family Pasteurellaceae; genus Haemophilus_D; species Haemophilus_D parainfluenzae_T. Next base: position 3,357 of record CAUETL010000085.1, read on the forward strand.
ATGAATGTGAAACCAAATGAAACGGTGCTAGATATTGGCTGTGGGCCCGGCACGTTTGTGATTCCTTTAGCCCAACAATGCCAAGCTGTGTATGCTCTCGATTACAGCCAAGGGATGTTGGATATGGTGCAGCAATACAAAGAAAAGCATCAACTGAATAATATTGCCCTTCTACATAAATCATGGTCAGATAACTGGGATGATGTGCCTCAAGCCGATGTAATACTCGCCTCTCGTTCTACGCTTGTGGATGATTTGGATGACATGATTGAAAAACTGCAAAGCAAGGCGAAAAAACGCGTCTTTTTAACCTCAGTGACACAACGCCATTTTCTCGATGAAGGCGTATTTGAAGCCATTGGCCGTGATGACGTGGGCTTCCCAACTTATATTTATTTAGTTAATCGCCTTTACCAAAAAGGTATTCACGCGAATGTGAGTTTTATTGAAACCGAATCCGGTCATTTCCAAGGCGAAACCTTTGAGGATTTATTAAATTCCGTGGAATTTTCTCTCGGTAATCTCACCGAAAAAGAAAAACAAGACTTAGCTCAATTCTATCAACAAAAACAAATAAACAATGAACCGATAAAACACGGGCAACGCAAATGGGCGTTGATTTGGTGGGAGGTTTAAGAAAAAAGTGCGGTCATTTTTGACCGCACTTTACGCTTTAAGATGGATTAAAGAATCTCTAATAACTTCGCAAAGTCATCAAACACCCAATCTGGGTTTGATTCAGAAATTGGGATATTGTAGTTGTATCCGTAAGTTAATCCCACAACTGGGCAGCCTGCTGAATGCGCAGCGAGAATATCATTTCGAGAGTCACCCACAAAAAGTACTTGGCGAGGTTCTACGCCAAATTTACCACATAAATAATACAATGGGCCTGGATGTGGTTTAATCGCAGGTAATGACTGTCCACCAAGCATTTCACTGAATAAATCATCGATACCAAATGCCGCCAATACAGGCTGAACATGACGAGTTGGTTTATTCGTTACCACAGCTAAGGTATAATCATGCGCTTTCAAGGTTTCCAATGTTTCTTTTACATTTGGATATAAACGGCTCACATTACAAAGGTTCTCCGCGTAATACACGTTAAAACGCTCTTTCACTTGTTCCATTTCTGCATCTGAAAAGTCTTTACCTGTTTGCTCTTTTGCCCATTCTAAAGCTCGTGCAATCAATACTGGTGCCCCATTACCAATCCAAGTTAACACTAACTCTTCTGGTGCTTGAGGTAATCCAAAGTCTGCTAAAGCAGAATTCACAGACAACGCTAAATCTGGCAAGCTATTCACAAGCGTACCGTCTAAATCAAAACCGATAACTTTAAATTGAGTCTTCATTCTTACTACCATCTATTTAACTGAAGCTAACTGCGCGCGCATTCGATCAATGATTTGTTTATAATCTGGTTTACCAAAAATCGCTGAACCTGCCACAAACATATCTGCACCGGCTGCGGCGATTTCTGCAATATTATCCACTTTTACCCCACCATCAACTTCTAAACGGATATCTAAACCGCTTTCATCAATTAGACGACGTGCCTGTTGTAATTTTCTCAATGTTGAAGGTAAAAAAGATTGTCCACCAAATCCTGGATTCACGGACATTAACAAAATCACATCCACCTTATCTAATACATAATCCAAATAACTTAATGGTGTGGCAGGATTAAACACTAAACCCGCTTTACAGCCGTGATCTAGAATGAGCTGTAAAGAACGGTCAATATGTTCACTGGCTTCAGGATGAAACGTAATGTAATCTGCACCCGCTTTGGCAAAATCAGGAATGATACGATCGACTGGTTTCACCATCAAATGTACGTCAATAGGTGCTTTAATACCATAATCACGCAAAGCTTTACACACGGCTGGGCCAAAGGTTAAATTCGGCACATAGTGATTATCCATTACATCAAAATGAATCACATCCGCACCGGCATTCAACACGTTTTGCACATCATCACCAAGACGAGCAAGATCTGCAGAAAGGATAGAAGGGGCGATTAAATAAGGTTTCATTTGTCATCTCCTAAAGGATAAAAGTTCTTGTAGTTTACTACGTTAAGCTTAATTTTACCTTGATTATTTACAAGTTCAGCTGAAAACAAAGAAAAAATAACCGCACTTGATTCAATTACCTCAAAGTGCGGTTGGTTTTTATCGTATTTTAAAAAGACCGATTAGTTTAATCCAATGATTTCCCAACGGTTGTGAGATTGACCATCGATTTTGCCTTTCTTCACGTTGGTGATGTAATCGATCATCATATTTTGGATGGTACCTTTTTCACGGCCCATTGCCACTTTAGACTCCCAAAGTACAGGAATTTGTTGGCCTTCCCAAATACCACCTTTACCGTTTAATTGAGCGAAACGATATGAGTTCATGCCCACTTTTAATTTCATATCATCAGTTACCGGTTTACCGTCAGCAAGGGTTAAATCAACGATTTTGCTACCTTGTGGATTACGTAAGTCAATTTTGTAATTTACGCCACCGAAAATGTCGTAAGTCACATATTTTGATTTTTTACGTTCCGCATTATAACGATATTCGGTGTCACCTGGTTGGATGGTATCGAAGTAGTTAGCCGACCATTCCATATATTCTTTTAATTGTTTACCGGTCAGTTCATAAACGGTGACATCACCACCTGCATAACGATAGTTAAAGATGATGTCTTTTTTCTTGATATCGCCTTTGTTCATACGTGCTTTTTGGTGGTCGAAAGAGAAAGTCACCACATCTGCACCACTGTAATGTTGTTCAACATCATTAATGAATGAAGATAAACCAGTATCTTTTGAGAATGCAGCAGATACACCGTGTTTGGTTTCTTGTGGCACCATTTCGTTTTCAGTTTGACCAATCACCACGTTGTTTAATTCACGTAATTTCTCGTGATAAGGTTTGTAGATTTCCGCAATTTTCTTATCCGCTTCAAGTTCTTTAACTGGAACGGTTTTAGATTCTTTCTTCACCAATTTCACTTCTTTTTTATCATTGATATCAAAAGTGAGATCCACTTCAGATACCACGGTACCGTAACGGTGTGGTTCAGTGATTAGTGTATTTTTAATAGTTTCACTTGGTACATCTTTGTGCATGTGACCCGCGATGACCACATCAATGCCGTCTACCGCATTGATTACATCACGCATACCGGTGTCAGGAATCTTGTTTTCATTGTCGATACCCATGTGAGCGATCACAATAATTGCATCGACACCTTTCGCTTTTAACTTCTCAACTTGTGTACGTGCTTCTTCCGTTGGTGAAGTAAATTTCATGTCTTTTAAGTTGCCCGTGTCTTCTTCAAATTTTGCTGACATTGGGGTACTTAAACCGATAATCCCTAGTTTCACGCCATCTTTTTCGATGATGGTTGTTGCATCAATATAACGTTTATCGTTTTTCTTATAATAGAAGTTTGCGGTTAATTTTTTCGCTTTGATGTCTTTTAAGATTTCATCTAATGCTTTCATCCCAAAGTTAAACTCGTGGTTACCGAGTACGAAAACGTCGTATTTCATTTCATTTAATACTTTTGGAATTGGGTGATCTTTGTAATATTTTTTATCTTTTGCGAACACATCAACTTGGTTATCTTGGATCGCATCGCCCACATCCACTAACACCACGTTTTTGTTGTTTTTACGCACATCTTTCACATAAGTTGCGATTTGCGCATAAGAACCAGATTTGTCTTCTACGTCTGCGCCATAGCTCCAAGGTACAACGCGACCGTGAATGTCAGAAGTACCCAATATTTTAATATTCACTTCTTGTGCCATTGCTGTACTCACAGCAGAAAGCGCAAATAATGAGCAAAGTAATTTTTTCATAAAATTTCCTTTAAAGTTGCACAAAGTGCGGTTAAAAATGCCGGAGAATTATAGCGATGAATTGATTACCAACATAATTTTATTTTGAAGAAAAATAAAATTTGTGAGCTTGATTACATTTCATTTGGAGGATTAATGTCCTGTTTGAGAAAACAAGTTAATTACTAAAACACCGCTGATAATCAATGCCATACCAATCAGCCCAGCGGTATCGATTTTCTGACCAAAAGCGAAATACGCCACAATGGCCGTCAAAACAATGCCAACGCCCGACCAAATGGCGTAAACCAAGCCCACAGAAAGCGTTCGGAAAACAATGGAGACAAAATAAAACGAAATGGCATATAGCGCTAATGAACCAACGGTGGGTAAAAGTTTGGTAAAGCCATCACTGACTTTTAATAAATTTGTTGCCACAATTTCAAGACAAATAGAAATAGCGAG
>CAUETL010000086.1:0-7654 GCA_959020685.1 Parahaemophilus parainfluenzae
TGTCTGATATATTGTTAAAGAGCAAAAAAGAACGACGCACTGGTTTTTCTTAAGATTCACAACAGCGCGTCGTTGTGTGGGGCGTATTATAGGCATTTCAGATGCCTTTGCAAGATCTTTTTGTAAAAAAATGTAAATTTTTTATTAGTTGAAGATCTTTTAATCAAATCGTCTAAAAAAACACTATTTTTATGGTGTTTTATTCTACGAATTCAGACTTTCTGCAAATGCCTTTACTTTTCCCCAATCGGTATATTCAATTTCTTTGGTCGAATCTGTTTCACCACCTGTAATTTTCATAATTAATTGGATCATGACACGATCAATCCATTTATAACGAGGATATAGCAACGCACCTGCAAACACGCCTACTTTTGCCGGAGTCCATTTTATGCGTTGAAGGAACTTACGAACATAAACATTTCCCTCTGGCGTATCTTTTCCTTCTTTTCTCGCGGTTAAACCTACACCAAAAAAGACCGCACTTTTTGCATTCAACAATTCGTGATGGCGTTCTACAAAACGATATACCTGTTTATTAAAGTGACCATAACGAACAGATGCCCCAATAATCACATGATCAAAAACTTGAAGATCCTGTTCCTCCATTAACGGTGAAACCACCACTTCTCCTTCAAGATACTGAGCCATAAATTCAGCAATCTTTTTAGTTTGTCCATCACGGCTTGAATATAAAATTAATGTTTTCATTATGCCTTCCAAAACGCTGGTGTGAAGAGCGCCAATAATGTGAAAATTTCTAAACGACCGCATACCATCGCAATGGTGAGTATCCATTTAGCACTATCTGGCATCGCCGTCATATTACTGCTTACTGAACCTAATCCTGGTCCAAGGTTATTAATACTTGCCAACACTGCATTAAATGCATCAAAAGGTTCGACACCACAGGCAATCACACTTAATAAACAAATAGTGAATACCAATAGATACGCAGAGAAAAAGGCCCAAATACTTCCAATCACACGTTCATCAAGGACATTTTGACCCCATTTAATTGGATACACTAAATTTGGGTGTACAAATCGTTTCAGTTCTCTTGCACCTTGAAGATATAGCACTAAAATCCGCGCAACACGCAAACCGCCACCGACTGAGCCTGCACAGCCCCCAATAAAAGAAGCAATAATTAATAGCATCGGCACAAAAGAAGGCCACTCAGCAAAATTCGATGTGGAGTAGCCTGTTGTGGTTGAAATCGATACAGCTTGGAATACGACTTGCTCAAAATCTTGCCATGAGGAATCAAAATATTGATGGCTTATCATCACCAATGTACAAACCACGATAAGCAAAATTTGAATACTCATAAAGAAGCGGAATTCTGGATCTTTTGTATAAATCTTCAAAATATTTTCTCGTCCTAAGGTCGAAAATGCTCTGAAGTGCAATGCGAAGTTACAAGCCGAAATCCACAGGAAAATGACGGTGATAAAATTAATCGCCGAACTATTAAAATAGCCGATACTGGCATCATGAGTAGAAAAACCACCAATAGATACTGTTGAAAAACTATGCGTAATCGCATCGAACGGTGTCATGCCCGCTAGCCAATAAGCCAAAGCACAAGACATGGTTAGAAAGAAATAAACAAACCACAGTGCTTTTGCCGTTTCTGCTATCCGAGGTTGAATTTTCTGATCTTTCATTGGACCTGACATTTCTGCACGGTATAACTGCATTCCGCCAATACCTAATAAAGGAATAATCGCAATCGCAAGTACGATGATCCCCATCCCGCCTAACCATTGTAGGAATTGACGATAAAACAGAATGGCTTTCGGTAAATTATCTAATCCTGTCATGACGGTGGCACCCGTGGTTGTTAGCCCGGAAAACGCCTCAAACACGGCGGAAGCCACTGTTAAATGAGGTGAATCAAATAATAGCAATGGCAAGGTTGCTAAACCGCCCAAAACGAACCAAAATGCCACCACAATTAAGAAACCATCACGAGATCGCAATTCTTGTTTGTGGTGATGACAAGGCCACCAAAGCAACATGCCCACGGTTAAGCTCAATGCAAAAGCTTGCATAAAGGCTTTACCGCCGCCATCGCCATAAATAAGCGCCACAAAGGCTGGAATCAGCATCGTGCCGGAAAAGCACATAATTAAAATGCCGATAATCCGAATAATGGATAAAATATGCACAATATCTCGCTTAATTCATTTCTTCTAATTTCAACGTTCCTGCCGAACGCTCAATTAATGCTTGTTCAAAAGGTTTAATTTGATCTTCACTAATGCCTAACTGCAATGTAATCTGCACTTGAAAATCTTGCTGATAAATTTCAATTTGATGTTGTTCGCATAAAATTTGGATCCAATTTAATTGTGCATAATCACAATGAACTTGGAATAACTGACGTTCTACTTTTCGTTCAGTTTCTAATAATTTTAAAGCTTGCTGAACACCATTTCCATAAGCACGAACTAAACCGCCAGTGCCTAATAAAATGCCGCCATAATAACGAACAACAACGGCACTGATTTCACCAACTTGGCTACCTTGCAAAGCCGATAGCATCGGTTTCCCTGCCGTGCCAGCTGGTTCACCGTCATCGGAAAAGCCTAATTGTTGAGAATCCGTTGGCTTGCCTGCCACTGTTGCCCAACAATGATGGCGGGCATTAGGGTGCTGCGCTTTAATTTCTGCCCAAAAAGCTTTGGCTTGTTCAAGTCCTTCCGTATGTTGCAAATACGTGATAAATCGACTTTTCTTAATTTCTTCTTCAAAAACGACCGCACTTTTGGGGATAAGGTATTCAGCCATGGAATCATTATTCAAGTAAATTTGTTGCGTAGTTTATCATTGATAGCGGATTTATCGAAATTTCCCCATAATTATTGTATGATGTAGCTCAATTTCAATAAAATTAATAAAAAACCATGACTGAAATTACTGTCGATAAAACCCTTGATACCGTTGGTTTACGTTGTCCTGAACCTGTGATGCTCGTGAGAAAAAACATTCGCCACATGAATGAAGGTGAAGTATTGCTTATTTTAGCGGACGATCCTGCCACGACTCGCGATATTCCCAGCTTCTGCCAATTTATGGAACATACCCTTTTAGCGAGTGAAACCCAAGACACACCTTTCAAATACTGGGTGAAAAAAGGTCAATAAAAATGCGGTCAATACTGACCGCACTTTTGTTATTCTGCCGTATTACTCGAAACAGGGTAATACTGTTTCTGAAGAAATTCAGGCTTCAATAACGCAGAGGCATTCCACCACTCAATCACCAGCTCCTGTGGTCCTTCTGCATAAGACGCAATTTCATACACGTTATATACAAAATGAATTCCATCATGATCTAAATAGAAATTATCGGTCACCTCAAAAGCATCTTTTGATGTAAATGCTTCCTCATCTTTTACCTCGCCATATCGAGTGTAACGTTCCCAAAACAACTCTTTTAATTTAGCTTGCTGGTTTGGTTTAAAAACATCATCAAATGAAAGTAGTTTTTTCGTTTCTAAATCAACATTAAGATAATGGTAGCCACCAACTCCATGAGCGCCACCACTGTAGCTGTAATAATTTATTAAAAATACAGCAAGCTTACCTCTTTGGTGACTAAATGCTAAATCTAAGGTTTCATCAATCCCCATTATTGGAGATTCCAACATTTCTTTTTTAGCTTCATCATATGCTTTTTGGTAATCCTCAATAAGCTGCTCGCGGCTTCTTGGTTTACCATCAGCATTTTTTGAAATTTGCGCTAAAAGTAGTGTATCTAACCACTCAATATTCGTTTTTAGTGTAGAAATACTGTAATGAAGTTTACCTTCAGTAGGGACATATTCATCTTCTTTGGCCGATTTAGGGTATTTGATGGTTTCCTCTTTATCAAAAATCACATCATCTTGAGCAATAATTGCCGGAATAACCTTCTCAGCCTTCTCTTTTTCAGCTTTTAATTGCGTATTTTCTGCCGTCAGTTGCGCAATTGTCTGTGTTTGTTGCTCAATCGTTGCTTTCGCTTCTTTATCTTCGCAACCTGTTACCGTAAAAAGTGCGGTTAAAATTAAGGCTGAAATGAATGTCTTTTTCATGTATTACCTATAAATCAAATGTGTCTTTATCACGTAGAATATGATCATTGCCTTTACGGCGTAAAAAGCCGGTACGATCAAAATATTCCATCAATTGCACTGTCAGTTTTCGACCAAAATTAAGCTTATCACGTAATTCATTTACGGCAACTTTACCTTCTTCGCCTGCCATTTCCTTAATTAAGCGAGCATAAGCATAAATGCTCTCTGTCAGGAAAAAACGATCTTTTACAATTGGCGTGAGGTAACCTAGCTTACCCGCTTTATACATAAAGTTACGCATAGCACTTTCATCTTGCGCCAATGCCGTTGCCATATCACGCACCCAAATGGCTTGTCCATGCGCTTTCTCAAATTCAGCTAACACCGCTTGCCATAAGCTTTGCTCTTCGGCTGAAAATTGAATTTTGTGTGAAGGCAAATGTAACCAACCGCGGGTTTGCTGCAATTGACCTTCATCAAGCATTTCTTCAATGAAATGATAAATCAGATTTTCTGGTTGGTTTAAAGTCGCAATACGGTATAAACGGGCTTTACTCAAACCTAGCTGATCATTATGTTGTTCATGATAGGTAGCAAGTGCGGTCAAAATTTGCTGCGTTTTTTCACGTTGATAATCACGATTAAAACACCAATTTTGGAAACGAATGTCACCATTTTCAGCTAACGCTTCCGCCAGTTGATTTTCAGTTAGCTGCTCACTCCACATTAGTGCTTGAGCTGAAACCGCCTCTTTTTGTAAGGTTAATCCGATGCGTTGCGTGGCGGTTTGAGCCTGATTAAGTTTAGCCAAGAACGCTAAACGAGCCTCTGTACGCTTATAACGTTTTGGTGAATGAATTTCGAGTACCTTGGCGCCACCAATTAATACTTTTGCATCACCACTACGTAAAATTAATTTATCCCTGAAAGCCAAAAATAATGGCTGCTCTAAAATAACTTCCGCCAAAGTGCGGTCATTTTTCATTGCATTTTTGCTTTCAAGCAAGGTAAGCTTACCTGTTGTGCGGCTTGCTGCATGATAAATGTGCACAGGCTGACTATCTTTCAAATTCACTTCAGGCGTAATTTCAATGGTAATACGATCAGTTGGCTCAAGTGGTTCTGAGGCTAACAACCAATCGCCACGCTGCATTGGAATACGATCTAAATCGACGTTTAAATTGAGCGCTAAGCGTTGACCAGCCAAGCCTTTTTCGCTTGGCGTATTCTGAGCATGGATATTTTTAACACGAACCTTTTGTCCTGTTGAAAGGAAAAGTTCGTCATCAATAGATACTGAGCCTGCAAATGCTGTGCCTGTTACTACTGTCCCAGCCCCTTTCACGCTAAAGACACGGTCGATAGCATAACGAAACGGTTTATTTATTTCGGCTAATTCCGGTAAATTGGCTAAATAATCACGTAACGCATCAATTCCTAAGCCTGTTTGTGCCGATGTAATAAAATAATGAGATTCAACTAAGAATGGATAATCTGTCTGAATTTGTGTTTTTAGTGCCTCGATTTGCTCATTTGTTGCTCGGTCAGCCTTGGTAATCACTACCATGATTTCAGTAAATTGAAGCTGACGCAAAATCGCTAAGTGTTCTTTAGTTTGTGCGGCAATCCCTTCATCGGCTGCAACAATAAGCATGGCATAATGCACACCACCAAGCCCGGCCAACATGTTGGCGAGAAACTTTTCATGGCCAGGTACATCAATAAACCCAAGTACTTTCTCTTTTAAAGGCAAATAGGCATAGCCTAAATCAATGGTCATGCCACGTTTTTTTTCTTCCGGCAAATGGGCGGTATTCGTACCTGTCAGTGCTTTTAAAAGGGCTGTTTTACCATGATCGACGTGCCCTGATGTTACTATGATCATAATTTTTCCACCGTATCTAATAATGCCTTAAAGTCAGACACGCTACGTAAATCTAACCAAATCTTTCCTTTCTCAACACGACCGATTATTGGTTGTTCTAACACTTTGAATACCGTTAAAAGTGCGGTCAATTTTGCCTCTGTTTTTTCAGCTATCGTTACCGCAATCGAAGGAATCGTCGCCATCGGTTGAGAACCACTCCCAATCTGAGCAAAGCTTTCTTCAATCTCAAACTGGTAATCTTTTAAACGATTTGCTAAACAGGCTTTAAGTTGTTCGGCTTTTTCTTTTAATACATCCATTGATTGAGTGAGCAAATGCAAAGTTGGCAACGTTTCTGTGAGTTTTTCGGGTTGTAGATAAAGGCGTAATGTTGCCTCAAGCCCGGCTAAAATCACTTTATCACAACGCAACACGCGCTTTAATGGATGAGCTTGTAACTGAGCAATCCACTCTTTTTTACCAACAATAATGCCGGCTTGTGTTCCGCCCAATAATTTATCGCCCGAGAATGACACTAAGTTTACACCTTGTGCAACTTTTTCTTGTACCGTTGGCTCATTTGGTAAATCATATTGGCTTAGATCAATCAATGCACCACTACCCAGATCCGTAATAATAGGAATATCAAATTCTCGTCCTAGCTCAACCAACTCTTGTTCTGAAACCGAAGCGGTAAATCCACTAATATGATAATTACTGCAATGTACTTTCATTAAGAAAGCCGTGTTTTCATTGATTGCTTGACGATAATCTTTCAAATGTGTGCGGTTTGTTGTCCCAACTTCAACAAGTTTACAACCTGCTTGAGCCATAATGTCTGGAATACGAAATGCTCCGCCAATTTCAATTAATTCCCCGCGAGAAATAATCACTTCTTTATCTTTTGCAAAGGTGGCCAACATCAAGAGCACAGCAGCTGCATTGTTGTTAACGATACAAGCAGCTTCTGCACCTGTGAGTTGTGCAAGTAGCTCACTAATATAATTATCCCGATGACTACGTTTGCCTTCTTCCAAATCATATTCCAGTGCAACATTACCTTTCATCGCATGAAGTGCCGCTTGTTGTGCACTTTCAGCCCATAATGCTCGCCCTAAATTTGTATGTAATACCGTGCCCGTTAAATTATGAACTGATTTAATTTGTACATGATTTTGTTGAGTCAATCGTTCTTGTAAATAATGCAATGTACTTAGATGATCGGCAAAAAAGTGCGGTAAATTTTGATGTTGTTTAATAAACTCGCGCCCTTCAGACAATAATTGGCGCAATTCACGCACGACAGCTGAATGACCAAATTCAGTTAAAAGCATTTCACCTTCTGGTGTTTTTAAAAATTTATCTACCGAAGGAAGTTGTTGAAAAAGTGCGGTCATTTTTAATTCCTATTTCAAAATGGCGTTGAATTGCGAACTAATTTACGCTAAAGTAACCGCAATTTCAATAACGGAAGGTCGTCATCTCCGGTGAGGTGGCAGGACTTCAAATCCTGTTGGGGACGCCAGCGTTCCCGGGTGGGTTCAACTCCCATGACCTTCCGCCACTCTTTTCTTCCAAAGAATATTTCTCTCTCCCTAACATTCACATGTTTAATTTGAACTTTCATTATAATTTCACTGAATTTTAGGCAAACAAAAAGGCGTATCTTTCGATACGCCTTCTTAATCTAACTTGTTACAGTTAATACATCAATTATTTGA
>CAUETL010000087.1:0-7572 GCA_959020685.1 Parahaemophilus parainfluenzae
TAAGATGTGGATGCTTTTTCGCATTTCAAGAGGCAAGATTTAAAATTTTTTCTTCCTTTTAAAGTGCGGTTATTTCCGTTCTTGTTTTACAAAATAAGTCCAGAGATGAGAAGTTCAAGGGGATATAAAATTATTTTTGAAAAAGATATAAAATTATTTTTGAAAAATAAGAAAAAAATTGTGATTTGTGATAAATTGCCATCAATTTTAATCATCTATTAGTTAGCAAAGGAATCAAAATGAAAAAATCAACCGTAGCATTAGGTATCATTGTTGCTCTTAGTGTTGTAGGTGTCGGTGGTGCATGGTTTACTGGCGAAAAGGCACAAACTGAATATTTACGTCAAATTGAATTAGCAAACCAAAAATTCCAAAGTTTAGGTTTGTCAGATTCAGTGAATCTTGTTTATAAAAATAAGCAATTTGATCGCAGTTTCTTTACTTCTCAAGTGGAAGATGAAGTAGTTATTTCTTTACCAAAAGAAGGACAAGTATTTACTATTCCGTTTTCAACTAAACTTTATCATGGTCCATTTCCACTTAATCAGTTGGAAAAATTTAACTTTGTACCAACGATGTTTTCCGCACAAGGTGTGATTGGTAAAAATGAAACCACACAACCTTTATTTGATTTACTTAAATCAGATAAGCCTATTCAATATCAAGCATCTACTAGCTATAGCTTAGCAACAAAAGGTAAAGTTGAATTAGCCGCAGGGGAAGTGACAGATCCAAATTCTCCACAAAATAAAATAGCGTGGTCAAATGTCAACATTGGTTTTGATGTAGATAAAGATCGTGCAGGTAAATATGACATGACCTTAGATGAAGTGACTGCTGATTTAGGACCTAATAGTGCAGATGGGGAAGATAGCCAGGATGCTACTGCGGTTAAATCAGTAAAAACAAAGATGAAGGGCATGAAATTAGACGCTTCATTCAATCCTACAAATTGGGCTTATATTTATACGGGGAAAGGTTCTTATACTACTGAAAGCTTCGAAATGACGAGCACTGATTATGCTGGAAAAACGACCTCTCTTATTGAAAAAGGCTTAAAAGCAACATCTGATATTTCACTTAATGGTGATTTTGTAAACTTAAAAAGTGAAAGTACAGTAGATTCATTCGTGTTAGATGGAAAAGAGTTAGGAAAATTAACTAACAATAGCGAGTTAAATCATATTGAAGCAAACGCAGCAAATGCTTTGGTTGAAGCACTTTTCACTGTCTTTAAGTCAGTCAGAGATGATAAAAATGTGAATGATGAAGTTGTATCTGAAATTTTAAGTTCATGGGTTGAAAATCATGGTATGGCTATTTTTAATAATCAGCCTCAAATTAAACTGAACCCAGTGTCAATTTCAGATAATCAAGGTAAAGTGTCATTGGATTTAAACGTGGCGTTAGCGAAAGATCCAAAATTTGATTTAATGGCAGGTAGTTTATATAAACAATTTACTGATTTCTCAGTAAATATTCATGTAGATAAAGCAACTGCAGAAAAAATCATGACACAATTTGCCCCAGAAGAAGATAAAGCGCTGGTTAAAGAGAAAATTGAAGAGCAAGCTAAACAAGCGGCAGCACAAAATATTGTGGTGAATAATGATAAAAATGTGACACTTAACTTAGTGCTTGAAAAGGGCGAACTGAAACTTAATGGTCAAGTGATTCCAGAAGAACAGGTTCAAGGCGTATTATTTATGTTAATAATGGGCGCAGCAATGCAGGCTAAGTAATAACGGCTAAACAATCAAAAGGAGATAAAGTAATTTATCTCCTTTTTTATTAGGTTGAGCTTATTTAACTTTTAATCCAATCGAGCTTTTAAATACCCGTCATAATCGGGGATATCAATATTGATTTCTTGCTCAAATAAGCTTGATGTTAAAAGAAAATCGGCCGTGCTTTGATTAATCGCCACTGGAATATTCCAAACAGTTGCAATACGTATTAAGGCTTTTACATCGGGATCATGTGGTGCTGCGTTCATCGGATCCCAAAAGAAAATCATCATATCAATTTTTTTCTCAGCAATTAGTCCACCGAGTTGTTGATCGCCTCCCATCGGGCCACTTAATAATGAGGCTATTTCAAGTCCCGTTTCTCTAGACAATAGATGGCCTGTTGTACCTGTTGCATAAAGTTGATGGGGAGCGAGAGCTTCTTTATGTTTCTTTACCCAATTGAGCAGGTTTTGTTTGCAGCTATCATGTGCAACGAGCGCTATTCGTTTATGAGAAAAGATTGAGCGAGTTGTCGTGTTCATATTTTGTCCTCTAAAAAACTCAAAAGCATACGAACACTTTAGATCAAAGCGGGTAGGGAATGCAATATGTAAAGTATGCTTTAACTTAAAGCCAAAAATCCTTTAAAAATGACCGCACTTTTAGTGAAGAGTATTGCAATAACAGGAAGAAATGCATGAGAACAGTGAAAATCTACTATCTTTCTTGCAAAAAATCTTCTAAAATTTACAGGATTTTGTTAAATGTTTGTAACATTGATTAACAAGCTTGATTTTCGTGTTTGGTCATGACCAAACTTCATTTTCACTCAGTAAAATAAGGAAAGACTATGTCAGATACCTTAGTAAACGATATTGACCCAATTGAAACACAGGATTGGTTGTCAGCTGTTGATTCATTAATTCGTGCAGAAGGCGTAGAGCGAGCGCATTACATTATCAATCAAGTGATTGATCAGGCACGTAATGGTGGTGTGAACATTGCAAAAGGTGGCGTAACAACCCCTTATGTTAATACCATCCCACTTTCTGAACAGCCAGCATACCCAGGTGATAAAGCTATTGAGCGTCGTATTCGTAGTGCTGTACGTTGGAATGCGATCATGGCGGTATTACGTGGCCAGAAAAAAGATCTTGAATTAGGTGGTCACATTTCAACTTATCAATCTGCAGCAAGCATGTATGAAGTTTGTTTTAACCACTTCTTCAAAGCGGCGACTGATAAAAACGGCGGTGACTTAGTCTTCTTCCAAGGCCACGCAGCACCAGGTATGTATGCTCGTGCATTTGTTGAAGGTCGTATTACTGAAGATCAAATGAATAATTTCCGTCAAGAATGTGAACCAGGCAAAGGTCTTTCTTCTTACCCACACCCGAAATTAATGCCTGAATTCTGGCAATTCTCGACCGTATCTATGGGTTTAGGTCCTGTAAATGCGATCCGTACTGCTCGTTTCTTAAAATACTTAGATAACCGTGGTTTAAAAGACACCAAAGATCAAAAAGTGTATGCTTTCCTTGGTGACGGAGAGATGGACGAAATCGAAGCAAAAGGTGATTTAACATTCGCAGCACGTGAGGGCTTAGATAACTTAATCTTCGTTGTAAGCTGTAACTTGCAACGTTTAGATGGTCCTGTAACGGGTAACGGCAAAATCGTTCAAGAATTAGAAGGTTTATTTGCTGGTGCTGGTTGGGAAGTGATCAAAGTCATGTGGGGTAGTGGCTGGGATAAATTATTTGCAAAAGATACTACCGGCAAATTAACCCAATTAATGATGGAAGTGCTTGATGGTGACTATTTAACCTTCAAATCTAAGAATGGTGCATACGTTCGTGAACACTTCTTCGGCCGTTACCCAGAAACCGCTGCATTAGTAGCAGACATGACAGATGATGAAATCTGGGCATTAAGACGTGGTGGTCACGATTCAGAAAAACTTTATGCGGCATTCCATAAAGCGCAAACTGCAGGTAAACCTGTTGTGATCTTAGCGCACATGGTTAAAGGTTATAAAATTCCTGAAGCAGAAAGTAAAAATACTGCGCATCAATCGAAAAAAATGTCTCTCGAAAGCTTAAAATCTTTCCGCGATCATTTCCAATTAGATATTAAAGATGAAGATATTCCTAACTATCCATACATCACCTTCCCAGAAGGTTCGGAAGAGTACAATTATCTTCACGGCAGACGTAAAGCGTTAAATGGTTATTTACCAAAACGTTTACCAAAATTCACCACTGAATTTAAAGTGCCATCATTGGAAGAATTTGCACCATTATTGGAAGAACAAGCTCGTCCAATTTCAACTACAATGGCATTTGTACGTTTCTTAAATACCTTATTGAAAGATAAGAACATTGGTCAACAAATTGTGCCAATTATTGCTGACGAAGCACGTACTTTCGGTATGGAAGGTTTATTCCGTCAAATCGGTATTTACAACCCACATGGTCAAAACTATGTGCCTTCTGACCGCGATTTAGTGGCGTACTACCGTGAAGCGAAAGATGGTCAAGTATTACAAGAAGGTATCAATGAATTAGGTGCAGCATCATCTTGGTTAGCTGCAGCGAACTCATACTCTGTAAATAACCTTCCAATGATTCCATTCTTCATCTACTACTCAATGTTTGGTTTCCAACGTGTGGGTGACTTAATGTGGGCAGCAGGAGACCAGTTAGCACGTGGTTTCATGATCGGTGGTACTTCTGGCCGTACAACATTAAATGGTGAAGGTTTACAACACGAAGATGGTCATAGCCATATTCAATCTCTTGTTATTCCTAACTGTGTATCTTATGACCCAGCTTACGTTTATGAAGTGGCAGTTATCCTACAAGACGGTATCAACCGTATGTATGGTGAAAAACAAGAAGATGTGTTCTACTACATCACCACATTAAACGAAACTTACGAACAACCAGCAATGCCAAAAGGCGCAGAAGAGGGTATTCGTAAAGGTCTTTATAAATTTGAAACCGTTGAAGCGAAAGGCAACAAAGGTCATGTTCAATTATTAGGTTCTGGCGCGATCTTCCGTCACGTTCGTGAAGCAGCACAAATCCTTGCAAATGAATATGGTGTAAGCTCAGATGTATATAGCGTGCCTTCATTCACTGAAGTCGCTCGTGAAGGTGCGGATGCCGTACGTTGGAATATGTTACACCCAACAGAAACGCCACGCGTACCTTATATCGCACAAGTAATGAACGATGCACCAGCGGTTGCAGCAACTGACTACATGAAATTATTCGCAGAACAAGTTCGTGCCTTTATTCCTGCACAAAGCTATCACGTATTAGGTACTGACGGTTTCGGTCGTTCAGATAGCCGTGAAAACTTACGTGAACACTTCGAAGTGGATGCACGTTATGTTGTAGTTGCAGCGTTAAATGAGCTTGCAAAACAAGGCAAATTTGATGCGAAAGTGGTGGCTGATGCGATCGCAAAATTCGGTTTAAAAACTGAAATTGTAAATCCGCTTTACGCTTAATAAAAATATCCTGTGTGTGAAAGCACACAGGAACATCTACAAATACAAATAAAGTGCGGTTGATTTTAACTGCGTTTTTTAAAGGTAAGATAACATGTCAAAACAAATTCAAATTCCTGATATCGGTAGTGATGAAGTTACCGTAACAGAAGTGATGGTGAAAGTAGGTGATACCATTACCGCAGATCAAAGCATTATTAATGTTGAAGGTGATAAAGCTTCAATGGAAGTACCCGCACCAGAAGCCGGTGTGGTAAAAGAAGTATTAGTAAAAGTGGGTGATAAAGTCACAACTGGCACACCAATGCTTGTTTTAGAGTCAGCGGATGCGGCAGCGCCTGCTCCAGCGGCTGCAGCACCAGCGCCGGCAGCCGCACCAGCAGCTGCAAGTGTAGTTGAAGTCAATGTACCTGATATCGGTTCAGACGAAGTAAACGTGACAGATATTATGGTGAAAGTCGGTGATACTGTTGAAGTTGACCAATCAATCATCAATGTTGAAGGTGATAAAGCATCAATGGAAGTCCCTGCTCCAGTTGCTGGCGTAGTTAAAGAAATTTTAATCAACGTGGGCGATAAAGTTGTTACAGGCAAATTAATCATGAAATTTGAAGTAGCCGGTGCAGCACCAGCCGCAGCGCCAGTTCAACAGGCGGCAGCACCTGCAGCAGCACCAACAGCTTCAGCCATTAAAGAAGTGAATGTACCTGATATTGGTGGTGATGAAGTTAACGTAACTGAAATCATGGTTGCAGTTGGCGACAGCGTTTCTGAAGAGCAATCTTTAATTACCGTTGAAGGCGATAAAGCCTCAATGGAAGTGCCAGCTCCGTTTGCGGGTGTGGTAAAAGAAATTTTAGTGAAATCAGGTGATAAAGTTTCAACTGGTTCATTAATTATGAAATTTGAAGTGGCGGGTGCAGCACCTGCTCCAGCAGCGGCTCCAGCGGCGGCAGCTCCTGCTCCTCAAGCAGCTCCTGCAGCAGCACCGGTAGCACAACCAGGTAATGTATCTGGCTTAAGCCAAGAACAAGTTGTCGCAAGCGCAGGTTATGCACATGCAACACCGGTGATTCGTCGTTTAGCGCGTGAATACGGTATTAACCTTGATCGCGTAAAAGGTACGGGTCGTAAAGGTCGCGTAGTAAAAGAAGATATCCAAGCTTACGTGAAAACCGCTGTTAAAGCGTTTGAAACAGGCACTGTATCTTCTGCAGCAGCGGGTAATGGTGTGGCAAACGGCGCAGGCTTAGGTTTATTACCATGGCCGAAAGTTGACTTCAGCAAATTTGGTGAAGTAGAAGAAGTTGAATTAAACCGTATCAACAAAATCACTGGTGCGAACTTACATCGTAACTGGGTAATGATTCCACATGTTACTCACTTCGATCGCACAGATATCACTGATTTGGAAGCATTCCGTAAAGAACAGAACAAGATTGTTGAAAAACAAAAATTGGATGTGAAAATTACACCAGTTGTGTTCATTATGAAAGCGGTAGCGAAAGCATTAGAAGCGTTCCCACGTTTCAATAGCTCTATCTCTGAAGACGGACAAAAATTAACACTTAAAAAATACATCAACATTGGCGTAGCGGTAGATACACCAAACGGTCTCGTTGTACCTGTATTTAAAAACGTGAATAAAAAAGGTATTATCGAACTCTCTCGTGAATTAATGGAAGTCTCCAAAAAAGCACGTGACGGTAAACTTTCAGGTTCTGATATGCAAGGTGGTTGTTTCACCATTTCAAGCTTAGGCGGTATTGGTACAACTCACTTTACGCCAATCGTAAATGCACCTGAAGTAGCCATCTTAGGTGTGTCTAAATCAGAAATGCAACCGATTTGGAATGGTAAAGAATTTGAGCCACGCTTAATGCTTCCATTATCATTATCTTTCGACCACCGAGTGATCGATGGTGCTGATGGTGCTCGTTTCTTAAGCTATATCAATGGCGTATTAGCTGACTTACGTCGCTTAGTGATGTAATTAACGCGGTAAGATGTGAGTGATTAGGCTCACATCTTACAGAAAGTATCGCAAGTGCGGTCAAAAATTTTAACGTTTTTACGAGGTAAAAATGAGTAAAGAAATTAAAACCCAAGTTGTGGTACTTGGTGCTGGTCCTGCAGGTTATTCAGCGGCATTCCGTTGTGCGGACTTAGGTTTAGAAACAGTACTTGTTGAACGTTATTCAACATTAGGTGGGGTATGTTTAAACGTAGGTTGTATCCCTTCTAAAGCATTACTTCACGTTGCTAAAGTAATTGAAGAAGCAAAACACGCAAGCAAAAATGGTGTGTATTTCGCAGCGCCTCGCA
>CAUETL010000088.1:0-7549 GCA_959020685.1 Parahaemophilus parainfluenzae
TAATACCGGCAATAATTTCGGTTTTGGTCGTACTGCCCTTTTCTTTAATGGAAAAAAGGCGTTCAAGTAAAGATTGTTGCATTGTCTTCCCCTTAACTTAAATTAATAACCTTGGTGATAAATCGACTCAAGTAATTTCACACCTAACAAGGCAATATTGAAACGTTGTTCATCAGCTACCGTCCAAAATTCGATACCATTTTCAACCGCACTTTGTTGGCTGATATGTAATTTCACGCTTTCTTCACCATTTTCGTTTTCACCGTTAATCACAGGTGTAATAAGGCTATCGTGTAATTCAACCAATTCGCTTTGTTGTGGCTGGTAATCAAATTCATAATCTGAAAGTGCGGTCACTTTTTGTGCCATTCCGTAGAAGACAGGCACTTGAATTTGATGGAAAATTACATTGTCTAACTGCGGGAAGATTTTTTGTAATTGCAGATTTAAATTAGCCGCTTGTTGTGGAAACACATCAAAGGCAAAACGAGTTTCACCTTCTTCTAATGGCATACCATTCAGTAAACGAGCGGTTTGTCCAGCAAGTTTATTCACGGTTTCACCATCTGTATAAGAAGCTGGTAAAAGTGACGTTGCAAAGACTTGAGTTAAATTTGTTTGTTGAACGATTGGTAATAGAGATAAAGCTAATTGACTCACTTGTGGATCGGGTAAACTCACAATGTTACGTTGTCTTAACTCAGTCAGATTTTCTTCATTGATTGTAGGGACCACAACAGGAACATCAGACAATGCTGAGCAAATTCCTTTTAAATCAATCACCACACAACCACTTTCTGCTGCTTGTGCTAATAAAGGGGCTTGGTCAATTTGACCTGCGAAGAAAAGATAATTGACGCTATCCCACTCAATCTCATCAGTGGCTAATTGAGCAACGGCTTTATTGCGAAAACGCACCGCTTGCTCTTCTTCAAAAGGATAAATTTCTACAATCGAAACCTTGCCTATATCTAGCTCACTTTGTTCAAGGGCTTCGGCAATTTTTTCACATAGATCAAATTCTGCTGCAATAGCAATATTTAGGCTTGCGTCCATTTTTCTCTCCGCTGTAAAATATTTTAAACGATTCATTCTACAGAAAAAAGACGCATAAATACATAAGGAAATCAGATGACACCGGCAATTGATTTATTAAAGAAAAATAAAATTCCTTTTACTCTCCATACTTACGATCACGACCCTAACAATACGCATTTTGGCGATGAAGCCGCTGAAAAACTTGGGCTTGATCCGAACCAATCCTTTAAAACACTTTTAGTCGCTGAAAATGGTGATCAGAAAAAATTAGCGTGTTTTGTGCTTTCCACGGCAAATATGTTAAGTTTAAAGAAAGCGGCAAAAGCTATTGGTGTAAAAAAAGTGGAAATGGCCGATAAAGATGCGGCACAAAAAAGCACGGGATATTTAGTTGGAGGCATTAGCCCATTAGGTCAAAAAAAACGAGTAAAAACAGTGATAAATTCGACCGCACTTGAGTTTGATACGATTTTTGTTTCAGGCGGGAAACGTGGATTAAGCGTTGAATTAGCACCTCAAGATTTGGCTAAATTACTGAATGCTGAATTTGTCGATATTATTGACGAAGAATAGAAAAAAAGCCCGAATGAATCGGGCTATTATTTTTATATGATGTTGTGTTTATTTGAATTAGAAGCTTGATGTATCTTGGAATAAGCCTACTTTTAAATCAGTTGCGGTGTAGATAATGCGACCATCCACTTCCACCTCACCGTCAGCCATTCCCATTACTAATTTGCGATTAATTACGCGTTTCATATTGATGCGATAAATCACTTTTTTCGCGGTTGGTAAGATTTGTCCGGTAAATTTCACTTCACCTACGCCTAATGCACGGCCTTTACCTTTACCGCCTACCCAGCCAAGGAAGAAACCCACTAATTGCCACATCGCATCTAAACCTAAACAGCCTGGCATAACGGGGTCACCAATAAAGTGGCAACCGAAAAACGGTAAATCTGGATGAATATCTAATTCCGCTTCAATATACCCTTTACCAAACGCACCGCCGTCTTCGGTCATTTTTACAATGCGATCCATCATCAACATGGTTGGTGCTGGAAGTTGCGGGCCTTCTTTACCAAATAATTCACCACGACCAGAAGCTAATAAATCTTCATAGGTATAGCTGCTTTTAATGTTTGGTGTACAGGTGTTTTCCATTTTTTATTTCCTTGTATATATAGTTTTGCTTGGTTACAACCAATAAGTAAGGATTTTATGGGGATTTATAAGAAATGTAAACAGCGAACACTTGTTAGCTCAACTTGTCGGATCAGTCAGTGAAATTAAGATAAAAGAAAAGCGAACACAAGGTTCGCTTTTAAGAAAATTAAGATTTAAAGAAATCTAACCAGCTTTTTTTCGGCGTTTCCGAACGGAAAGCAATTCGATTTTGAATTAGACGCGCAATAGGCTCTTTGCCCTTCGCATATTCTTCTTTCTCTTCCAATAAATCGCGGTCAAATAGGATTTTGGCTGTTTGATAAATATCCTCGACTTGATAGATAAAGAACTGCTCATTTTTCACCGCCTCAACCACTTCGTCAGATAAGCTTAGTTGTTGAATCGTCGTCGCAGGAATAATCACCCCTTGTTTACCCGTCAAACCACGACGTTGGCAAATGGTGAAAAAGCCTTCAATTTTATCATTCACTCCGCCTACCGCATGCACCAAACCAAATTGGTCAATGGTACCCGTAATCGCAATATTTTGTGGCAATGGCAAATCAGATAACGCGCTGACTAATACGGAGAAAATAGCTAGAGACGCACTGTCACCATCAATTTCACCATAAGACTGCTCAAATACTAAAGAAGCAGAAAATGGCAACTGTGATGGCAACTCTAAGATACTTGCCAAGCATGCTTCAGAAATCATCATACCTTTCCCGTGGAGGTTGCCCGCTAATTCGTTTTTACGCTCCACATCCACGACTTCACCATCACCAAACTGCACTAAACAGCTGATGCGAGAAGGTTCACCAAAACAAACCGGTGTGCCTGGATATTCAATCACAGACAAGCCATTAATCTGCCCAACAATTTCACCGTTGGTTTCTACATAAATTTGTTCGTTGAGAATATCTGCATAAGTACGTTCACGTAAAAAACCATGCTGTTCATTTTTTTGTTTAAAAGCTTGCTCAAAATCAACCGCACTTAAGGTTTGTTTTTGTGACAACGTCGCAGCATTGAGTAACATTTCCGTTGTTTTTAACGGGGAAATGTTAATTAAAAAGCGGTCTTCACTCTCACGCACCAATAACTGATAGAGTTTATTCAATGCAGTTAAATCTAAATCAAGTTCATATTTTGAGGCTAATGCCAACACATAATTAGCCCAATTTTCTTGTGCTTTAGGTTGGGCAACAGAATAGTAGCTTTCAATTTCTGCATAATCAGCCAAGCTGTAAAGATCTTCTTCTAACTCACCTAAGGTCGCAATTTCAGTGCGATTGCCTAAAATCACCACTTTTAAATTAAGTGGATAACTTGGAATATCACAAGGCAAGGTTTTAAATGGATGAGCTGAATACCAATCAAAAGTTTGCGTTTGTAAAATATGTTTTAAGCGTTGCCATAAATCAAATTGGCTTAGCATCGTTGCTGCGCTTAAAATCAAAACGCCCCCATTGGCTTGATGCACTAAACCTGGTGTAAGCAAAATATCTTGCGAACTTGGATGAACGCGTACACTACCAAAAAGACTAAATTGATCAGCGTGTAATGCCTTCAACACATCACCTTGTGCGGCAAAATTATCTGCTGGTGATTGAGCTGGCTCGGTATAAATACGAGGGAAAGAAAAAGAATCCCCCTGCTCAACGACATAATTCACCCCAAAAACTGACCGCTCTTTTGGCTGTTCTTGACGAATAAGTTCTGCTAATAAATCTGCATATTCTGCTTGATCATCGGCTTTTAAAACCAGCAAAGAACGACGAGGTTGTTTTAAGAATAAAGAAATCGCTTTTGTGGCATGTTTTTGTAATGACCAAAAATCAGCCTTTTCAGCTGAAAGTTCAGTAATCGATAATTCTGGTTGTAAGGCTTGCCAATTTAAGGCTTGTTCCGAAGATGTAGAAG
The DNA here is from genome assembly GCA_959020685.1 of Parahaemophilus parainfluenzae. GTDB lineage: Bacteria > Pseudomonadota > Gammaproteobacteria > Enterobacterales > Pasteurellaceae > Haemophilus_D > Haemophilus_D parainfluenzae_T. The sequence continues at coordinate 4,129 of CAUETL010000088.1, forward strand.
TCACGACATATCTCGCTTTAATTAAATTGGCGGTATTATCGCACACTTCACCCTGAGTGAAAATCCGTTATAAAAATCTACTGGAAAAATTTATTTAAACAGCGTATATTTATGAGGTTACCACGTCACTAAAAAGTATAATAAAACGATGAAATATCAAAAATTAGAAAACCAAGAAGCAAACTGGAAATGGATTTATCTCATTCGCAAACATCGCGAAGGGGAAAAAATTACCCGTTACGAAGAAAAAAGCTTAGAAGAAAGCAAAGTTCAAGAATTAATAGAATGTCAGAATTATCCTGAAAAAATCGAAGAGTGGATTAAAAATCACCTTTCTCTTGATTTACCTATTAAGCTTGATCAGGCTATTCGTGCAAGACGTAAACGCTTTTTTAATGCAGAGAAACAATCAACGAAGAAAAAATCCATTGATTTAGAATATGGCGTTTGGCTTCGTTTGTCTAAATATTCACGAAAAATGAAAATGACGCTTTCTGAAACCATCACCTATATGATTGATGAACGTGAAAGCAAAGCGTTATATGAAAGTCAAATGACGGCAATGAAAGCCGGTTTGAAAAACTTGCTCAATAAATAAGATGAAAAAAAGCCAAGACCGAAATCTTGGCTTTTGATTATGCTAAATAGAGAAGATTTTTGAAACGTTTTAGCGTTTCGCCTATTCCGCAATCGGAATAATTTTTGTGGCGTGAGATCCTTTGTCGCCGTGAATCACTTCAAATTGCACACGTTGCCCTGCTTTCAATGAACGGTAACCATCCATTTCAATTGCTGAATAATGTGCAAAGATGTCTGTATCCACGCCTTCTGCAGAAATAAACCCAAATCCTTTTGCGTTGTTAAACCATTTTACTACACCAATTTCCATAGTAGACCTCTATTAGGCTTCGCCCTTAATACTTAAAAACAATAAGACTCATGCCTTATCACCTCAATTGGAAATATATTCAAACATTTTATTTTTTTATGCAACAAGGAAACTTTAAAAATGATACATTGATCACAAAATTTTTATTTATTTACTTGCAGAATTCTCTTTTTCATCTTTTTGATGAATTTCACGTAACGCTTTTGCCACAATTTGAATGGCCTCACCGCTGCTAATTCCTTGTGCCATTAATTCCTGAATTTGTTCTACTGCTTTTTGTTGCTGTTCGTGGGTTAAATTAATATCTAACATGATTTTTTCTCATTAAATCGACCAATTAAATAATTCCATCACTTTCATCCATTGTTCATCTAAATCTGCTTTAATTTCTATTCTTGTTGAATGAATAGGATGCTTAAAAATAAGTGTATCGGCATGTAAAAATAAACGCTGACAGCCTGAATGTTCCGTCAATGCACGATTTTGATGTAAATCACCATATTGCGTATCCCCTAAAATAGGATGAAAGATATGTTTCATGTGACGTCGTAACTGATGTTTTCTGCCTGTTTGGGGGGTTAGCTTCACTAAGGAGTATCTCGTGGTTTGATAACGCCCTACCGCATAAGGCATTTCCACAATGTTTAAGCCCTCATAATCCGTCACTGCCTCTTGAGGCGCTTTATCTTCTTGCGCAAACTTATCCGCAATCTTATCTAATTGAATTTTAAGTGGATAATCAATTTGTCCTTTGCCTTGCAAATACCCTCGAACAATCGCTAAATAAGATTTTTGCACTGTTTTCTGTTCAAATTGCTGACACATTAAATTTGCTATTTCACTATTTAAAGCAAACAGCAAAACACCTGATGTAGGTCGGTCTAATCGATGAATCGGAAAAACATGCTGCCCGATTTGATCGCGCAAGGTTTGCATCACAAATTGCGTTTCATGAGTATCAAGCCAGCTACGATGTACCAATATGCCTGCAGGCTTATTAACGGCGACAAGATATTCGTCTTGATATAAGATTTCTAACATTTATTGATTTTGTAATAAGGCTTCTAATTCACGTAACGGTGTTAATAATTCAACTAAAAAATCTTCTTCTGCTTCTTTAAATGCTTCCTCTAAATAAGGTGACACCGCAATTTTTGAAGGTAATTCAGCACCACTTTCAAGTAAGGCAAACATTCTTGGAATAAAAATCCATTGCAACCATTCTTCTGGTGACATAGTATCAATAGCAAAAGGCTCTTCACTTAAAAAGGCATCTTGTGAAGGTGGAACCGCTTGCCATAAATCAAGTTTTTGCATAGCAAGTTGTAATTGTTGAAGATGAAGTTTTGTTTGATTACGCATGATTTTTCCTATCTATAAATAAGCGGCGTATTCTACGAGCATCAATTCACACTGTAAAGTGCGGTCAGTTTTAACGATGAATAATCGAAAAGTCAGGATATCGTTTATCTTCAATATTATCGACTAAGACCCGTTCAACACTTGCGGTTCTTGGCCCGACGTTTAACCAATCATAAAAGTGTTGCAGTTGGTCATCATTGCCTTCCGCAATGATTTCGACACTGCCGTCTGTACAATTTCTTACCGTGCCTTTAATACCAATTTTCTCTGCTTCTTTCCATGTAAAATAGCGAAACCCGACACCTTGAACTCGACCATATACGACAAATCGTTTTGCCATGATTTGCTCCTTTGTTACAAAAACTTTTTAAAAATTAACCGCACTTTCCTATTCCCATTTTTTAAAATTTAGCATAGCATTACAATCATCTAATTTCATTCAAAAAATAAAAGGAGTAATTATGAAATTATGTCAGTTTGCATTAGGTGTTGTTGCCTTTGCAGTCAGTGCGAGCAGTTTAGCCGGTACGGTCACCACGTCATCAAACCTTGAGTTTCTTGCAATCAACGGCCAAAAAGCCAGCAAATCCCTTCTAAAAGAAAAAAAATCATTCAATGCTGAAGCTGACCAAACACAACAGGTTGTGGTACGTTTAGGTGAGATCGTCGGTACCGGTTCTAGCCAAGGACTTTTTGAGTCTAACCCTGTTATTGTGACTTTCAAAGGTACGGCTGATGATGTTGTGGTATCTGCAGAAAAAATTCGTTCTCAAGAAGATGGCGAAAAATTTAATGCACAACCACAAATTACCGTTAAAACTAAATCAGGTAATGTGATTGATGCTAAAGTGGATACCTTAAAACAAGAAGGTTTATTCCCATCAGCGAATATTGTTAACGACCTTGCTGAGTATAATGCATCTAATGCACCAGCAGCGGTTTCAGCTTTAGCGGCACCTGCAGTAGGTATGATGCCTGCAGCATCAGGAAAAGCAGCGAAAGGTAAAGTCGTTGTACAAGGTGAAAACGTTGCTGAACAACAATTACAATACTGGTTCCAACAAGCAGATAAAGAAACCCAAACTCGTTTCTTAAACTGGGCAAAAAAACAAAAATAATCGTTTTTTAACCGCACTTTGATAAAGAAGTGAGCCTTCCCGCTCACTTTTT
>CAUETL010000089.1:0-7525 GCA_959020685.1 Parahaemophilus parainfluenzae
ACCGATAATATTGGTGCCTTTTGCTGCACCTTGTAAAAATTCATCCACTTTTGACGTGGTACGGTTATATGCCACGACTTTAAAGCCATGATCATTCATATTTAAAATAAGGTTTTGCCCCATTACGGCTAAGCCGATAACACCGATGTCGCCTTTTACTGACATTTTTTTCTCCTGTTTGTAGGGTACAAGTTGTTGTACCGATTTGAATACTTTGGTGCAACAAGTTGCACATAGATGACTACACGCAAAAAGTGCGGTCGTTTTTTTCAATTGTTTTTTGTTTATGCTGGCGTGCGTCAGAAGACACGGCCTATTAAAAGAGCGAAGTATTAATTTTGATGTACTTTAGCTACAAAGATATTTCCATTAATTTCAATAGTATATTCATAAATATTAACTTTATTTATACTAAATTTCTCTATTTGACTAATTCTATCTTTTAAAAATAGGAGATACATTTCAGAAAAAGGGAGTGTAATCCAACCTATAATAAGAAAAATGTATCTATTAGTACTAAAAAATTCGATGTATATTATTAATAAAGATCCTGCCAAAACCCATAAAAACCATAATAATCTCAATAATTTTTTCTTACCGATATATTTATAACCTTCTTTTGTTATCTGGCCATAATCGTTTATAAATCCTAATCTATTTAGCTCAAAAAATAAAAATGAGTTATTATTTCCAATATTAGCATTTAATAGTCGCTCTACTTTTTCTATAGAGTAACCTTTGAAAACCGATATTTTTTGAATAAGAATATCTTGAATAACTTTATGTTCAAGTTTCAATTTGTCAAATTTTTCTTTAGAAAAAAACTCTAAAATACGCTCAGAATCGGAATTTCTAAGCTGTCTAGGCAAATAGATAAAGCGTTTAATATTTAACCAAATAAATTTAAGGCAAGGAATTATTACAGGCGCTAACAACAATGATAAAAGATCTTTATTTGTTCTTAAAAATTCCAAACAAGATGTTATATATATATCCATATTACCCCTACAATGTCCCCTCGATGGATCACGCTATGAAGCGTGCGCTATCAGTAATCCATCTTCTTGCTACGCAAAAGTGCGGTCACTTTTCCAAGCGTTTTTTAACTCTTCGTCCATGCACTCATATGTTGAGTAAATCCAATATGCGGATAATAATCCACGGCTTGCGGAGCCGATAAAAGCACAATTTTGGCTTGTGGATGTAAGACTTGTTTAGTGTGTTCAATCAACTGCAAGATGATACCTTGTTTCTGATATTCTATAGCAAAACTTCTTTTAAATTTCTCTAATTAAAGAGCTGCCTTGTTCTAACGTATCTAGCCACTGCCATTTTTCATGACCGATGAGTTTACTTTCTTCTAAAGAAAATGTTGTACAGCAACGCCCCAAACGATTTTCTAGAGATTGATTTAAATGTTGATACGTAAATTCAATTTGAGTATCGTCAATCCATTTTCCAATTAAAAAGCCTTTTAAAATTTCACCGCCACCATATTCTGCCCAAATCATTTTACCTTGTTGATGGTAATGAAATTCTGTTTGGCTACTGACCTCACCATTTGCGGTGTTTTCAACAGCAATAAATTTTTTATTATCTAAATTCAACATTAAAGTCACTCCGCATCTGATATATCTATATTTTAATTTAACTTTAGTCCGTACAATGCTAATAAATTAACTCTTCGTCCACGCACTCATATGTTGCGTAAATCCAATATGCGGATAATAATCCACCGCTTGTGGAGCGGATAAAAGCACAATTTTGGCTTGTGGATGTAAGGCTTGTTTAGTGTGTTCAATTAACTGCAAGCCGATACCTTGTTTTTGATATTGTTCATCAACTGCTAAATCAGATAAATAACAGCAGTAGGCAAAATCTGTCACGGAACGTGCCACGCCCACTAATTGTTCACCATCCCAAGCGGTCACTAATAAATCTGCATGGTGTAACATTGTCGCGACACGTTTTTCATCCTCTAATGGACGGCGTGCCCCGAGCGTTGTTTTATTTAGCAGTGTAATAAATTGTTTAACTGAAATCGGTTCATTCACTTTGTAGTCTATCATTTTGCAAGCCTCGATATTTGATTCTTAACTTGTTATAGCAATTTTGCCGCCGTTTTATCCAAATACCATTCCGTCACGCCATTTTTTGCTTTAATTTTTGCTGCGGGATAAGGCAGATTCTCTGCAGGAGTCGTTTGGATTTCTTTTAAAATGTCTGCTTTGCTTTCGCCAGTGACTAAATAGGTAATGCGTTTGGCTTGTTCAATGAGTTTGGCTGTTTTAGAAATGCGAATTTGACCACTTTCAGGGTGTTTGGCAATGACAGCTAGGTTTTCATCATCAAAATTAGTTTGATGTGGGAAGAGAGAAGCGGTATGACCGTCAGTCCCCATACCTAAAATGATCCAATCAAAAACACCGTTTGGAATGACCGCACTTAATTCTTCTTCGAAACGTTTTAACTCAAAGTGCGGTTCATTTTCGCCACGAATTCGGTGGATATTTTCTGCGGGAATTTGAATATGATCAAATAAGCGTTTTTGCACTTCACCATAGTTGCTTTCTGAATCGGTTGGTGGAACCATGCGATCATCACCCCACCAAAAATGCAGATTTTTCCAGTTGATTTGTTCGGCATAAGGCGCTTTGGCTAAAGTTTTGAATAACAGCTTAGGCGTTGAACCGCCAGAAAGAGAAATATGCACAGGGTGATTTAATTGGCTATAAATCACAAATTCTTGGGCGATCTTTTCAACAGCATGCTGAGCCGTTGGGAAGGTGATGGTGTTCATGTTTGTTTCTCTCTATTCGGTGATAAGCCTTCTTCTATTTATTGAAGAAGGCGAGATATTGACGACTAAACCTTTTTCTTCATTTTACCGCTTGGTTTACGCCATACGCGACCACTTTTCGCAATGAGTTTTTCGGCTGCAACTGGTCCCCAGGTGCCGGCTTCATATTCATAAACTCGGCCGCCCGCTTCTTTGTAGTCTAAAATCGGTTGAACGAATTTCCATGCAGCGTGTACCGCGTCAGTACGCGCAAAGAGTGTTGCATCGCCTTTCATCGCATCAAGCAATAAGCGTTCATAAGCTGTTAGCACTTGCTCATCGGCTAAATCGGCATAACGGAAATCCATTGAGACTTCTTTCGCTTCGAAGCCTGCACCTGGTTTTTTCAAACCGAAGCGCATTGAAATGGCTTCATCAGGTTGAATACGGATGATCAATTTATTCTCAGGCGCATTTTGACTGAATACCGGATGTGGTGTAGTTTTGAAATGAATCACAATTTCAGTCACACGTGCCGGTAAGCGTTTACCTGTACGCACATAGAAAGGTACACCCGCCCAACGCCAGTTTTCGATTTCGCAACGTAACGCCATGAAGGTTTCCGTGCGAGAGTTAGCCGGCACACCTTTTTCTTGTAAATAGCCTTTGACTTCTTTGCCATCAATTTCCGCTGCAGTGTACTGACCAAGCACTAAGTTGTGCTCAACGTCATCTTGCGTTAATGGACGTAAAGAATGCATGACTTTGGCCACTTCATCACGCATTGAGTTCGCATTGATGATTGCGGGTGATTCCATGGCAACCATGGCTAAAACTTGTAATAAGTGGTTTTGGAACATATCACGCATTGCGCCAGAGCCATCATAATAGCCACCACGTTCTTCTACACCAATGGCTTCGGCACCCGTAATTTCGACATAATCAATGTAATTACGGTTCCAAAGTGGTTCGAATAAGCCATTTGAGAAGCGTAAAACAAGTAGGTTTTGTACGGTTTCTTTACCTAGATAATGGTCGATACGATAGATTTGATGTTCTTCAAAGAAACGATGAATTTGAACGTCAAGTTCTTGTGCTGTTTTTTCATCGTAACCAAAAGGTTTTTCGACAATAATACGTTTCCAACCTTCTTCTTCTGTGTTTAAACCATGAGCAGCGAGACATTCTGGAATCACACCATATAAGCTTGGTGGCGTGGACATATAGTAAAGGGTGTTGCCATTCGTTTGATATTTAGTATGTAATTCTTCTAAACGAGGGACTAATTTACCGTAATCCGCAGCATCAGATGTGTTTACCGCTTGGTAATAGAGATGACTACAAAAAGCGTCTAGCGTTTCTGGAGTGGTTTCTTCTGTTTCCAGTAAGGCTTCACGCATTTTTTCACGGAAAGTCTCATCGTTTAATTCTGAACGCGCGACACCTAATACAGAGAATTTGTTTAAACGACCAAATTTGAAGAGATTATAAAGTGCTGGAATGAGTTTACGGTGAGTCAAATCACCGGAAGCACCAAAAATCACGATACAGTTATTATTAGTTTGCATATTATTCCTTATTGTTCCGAGTAGTATCTTTAAATAATGCAATATATTACTGCACTTTACCAATCGAACCAATCAATTAAATTGAAAGACAGATGCCCAATTTTGTGTATTATCTGCCACCATCACAAAGGGGGGATTAATTAAACTTTCACGCTGATTATAGGTGAGCGGCTGATAGTGCGGATCGAAAATCATTCCATTGATTTCAGTTAATAAAATCTCAGCGCCTGCCGTATCCCATTCACCGGTTTTACCGAGGCGAACATAGCAATCAACGGTTCCTTCTGCGACTAAACCACTTTTTAGACTGCTCGAACCAACAACCGTAAATTCACATGCCAAATTCTTCGCTAAAATTGACCGCACTTTCTCTTGTGAGGTGGTGGCGCCTACGGCGATTTTTAATGGTTTGGTAAGATCAATTTTTCTTGGCCGTAAGCGAGTTATCTCTTTGTTACTTTGTTTGAATGCCCCAAAACCTTTCATGGCATAATAGGTGATATTCAAAATAGGGAAGTGAATCACACCCAGTACAGGTTGGTGGTTTTGCACGAGTGTAATTAATACCGAAAATTGATCCGTGCGATCAATAAATTGCTGCGTACCATCAAGGGGATCGATCAACCAATAAGTTTGCCAAGTTTGGCGTTGTTCAAAGGGGATGTTGCAGTTTTCCTCTGAAAGAACAGGAATGTCAGGGAAAAGTGCGGTCAGTTTTTCGATTAAAAATTGGCTGACAAATAAATCTGCTTCCGTGACAGGAGTGTTATCCGATTTAGTTTGTATTGTCACGTCCTGTTGATAAAAACGCGCTAAATGTTTTCCCGCTTCATTAGCGAGCGTGCGGACTTGATCGAGAAGAGATTGAGATAATTGCATGTTTATTTCCTACTTTGATTTCGGTAATAACAAGGAGAGGAAGATTGTCGTATAGATTGCCAGGATAACAGAACCCTCTAAGACGAATAATATACGGTCTGTTAGATATTGGGTATTTTGTGCGATGAGAAGATTGCCGATACTCCAATAACAAAAAAGAATGATGAATGAAAAAATGAGAATTTTATTCCACTGATGACGTAGATAGCCGCGGTATTTAGCAAAGTAAGCGTTGATTATCGCCGGCACGGTAAGTGGCCAGAATGTAAGAAAGAAACCAAATAATGCGGCATCGAAGTTACCTTCTTTGCAGTAGTCCATTCCGAAAGCGACATAAGCAATAATGCTACCGATTATCTGTGTAACCAATGGGAAGATGATAATTGCTTTTAGATAAGGGGATTGCGTTGACACCTTAAGCTCCTAGAAAAATAGGCTATCCGAGGACAGCCTATTTAAATCCATTATTTCGATTTCTTCGCACGTAATACACGAGAAACGAAAATAAAGATACCAAAGATAAATACGGCAAGACCAAGTAATTCGCCAATATTATCCCAGTTTTCTAACGCTAAGGCTAATGGTGCTTCTGAACCACCCGAAGTCACAGATGCTGCAATAATAAAGGCTAAGATAACGCCCATTAAGCTTTCACCCACAATTAAACCTGCCGCGAAGAGTGTGCCGAAACGTTCTGCTTTTTTCTCTACTTCAGCATCATGAGTGCGTTTTGCATAGTTTTTAATATGACGGGTGATGAACCATGCCATTACAGCCCCAACGACAACCGGCATATTGATTGATGGTGGAAGGTAGATACCAATCCCGACGGCTAATACCGGTAAGGCAAAGCGACTGTTACTGGTTTTACGCATAAATGCATCTACAATAATCAACACAATACCTAAGCCCACACCACTTAAAATATAAGTCCATTCTAATTGGTTCGTAAAAATACCTTTAGAAATGGTGGTCATAATGGTGGCTTGTGGCGCTGAAAGCGCTTGTGCTGGATCCATATCTGGACGTGGTAATGCGCCAGTGAAACCATAAGCGTGGTATAAAATTTCTAATACCGGTGCAATTACTAATGCACCAACGAAACAACCGATAATCAATGCAACCTGTTGTCTCCAAGGGGTCGCTTCAACTAGAAGACCGGTTTTTAAGTCTTGTAAGTTATCGTTTGAAATAGTTGCTGTAGTTAATACGATAGATGCCGTGAATAAGGTCAATGCAGTTAAGAATTTTTGACCGTCCGCTGTTTCAAATAAACCACTGCTTTTACCAATGGTCACTAAAACAAGTGAAATCACGATAACAGAAATGATCCCGATACCAGAAATAGGGCTAGAAGATGAACCCACAAGCCCTGCCATATAACCAGACGCTGCTGCAACGAAGAAACCAATTAACACCGCGAGTAGCGTACACACAACCACTAACAACACGGCAAGCTCAGCAGAAATTGGTGCGGCTGCAATGAAGTGATATAAAGAAATCACGATTAGCACGACAGTCGCCAATAAAATGTAAATGATAGTTTTTGGCGATAAGTCGATATCAATACGATGTTCTGATTCAGCTTGTGAGCCTTTTAACATACGGAAAGAATGAACCATCCCTTCAATCATTGGTTTGAAAAGGATTAATAATGTCCAAATTGCCGCAATACCGATAGTACCCACACCGATAAAGCGAACTTTCGTTTTCCATTCAGTCATGGCATAACTAACAATAGAGGCATCCGTTGGCATATCGCCTGTTGCAGTGAAATAAGGTACCGCAACACCCCAAGCAAGGAATGTACCGAATAACATGGCAAGACCGCCCACGATACCAATTAAATAACCGGCACCCACTAAGGCAAGAGAGAAGCCCATTGGTAATTGGAAAATGGCTTTGCCGTTAGAGAACCATGCGCTTGCGCTATCAGACATGACACGTAATGCGTTGGTTAAGAATGCAACAGTTGCCGCAAAAATACCACCGTAAGCAATATCTTTTACACCACTGTCGCTTTCGCTATTGTTACCTGCTTTTAAGATTTCAGCGGCAGCCACACCTTCAGGGTAAGGTAAGTCGCTGTTTACGACCATCGCACGACGTAATGGAATGGTAAATAGCACGCCTAATGTACCGCCAGCGGCACAGATTAGCACTGTTTGCCAGAATGGGAATTCTTGCCAGTAACCCATCATTAACAGGCCTGGAAGAACGAAAATAACAGAAGACAATGTTCCCGCTGATGAAGCTTGGGTTTGTACCATGTTATTTTCTAAGATACTGGAATCCTTGA
>CAUETL010000090.1:0-7484 GCA_959020685.1 Parahaemophilus parainfluenzae
CATAACTTTGGTTTCGCCGCTGCCCCTACTGGCATTCCAACCTTTACACCTTATGTTTTAATTGCCGGTTTTGCAGTTTGTTTATATATCGCATTAACCAATAAATCGGAAGCTTAATATTCATTCAGAATAAACAAAAAGGAAGTCAATCATGACTTCCTTTTTTTCGTTTTCAAAAGTGCGGTCATTTTTAACCGCACTTTTCACATCATTAGAGAATATTTTTCTCACCACGGGAAAGGCTAATTAAGCCTGAACGAACAATCTCAAGTAATGTACTTTCTTCCTTCACAGCCTCAACAAAAGCATCTAATTTGTCTTTTGTACCCGTTAATTGAATCGTGTAGGATTTTGTTGTTACATCCACAATCTGACCACGGAAGATGTCTGCTAAACGTTTTAGCTCATCGCGTGATGAACCCGTTGCTCGCACTTTCACTAACAATACTTCACGCTCAACGTGCTCATGTTCACTCAAGTTAATAACTTTAAACACATCCACTAATTTGTGAAGTTGTTTTTCGATTTGTTCGAGCACTTGCTCATCACCCACCGCTTCAATCGTCATACGAGAAAGCGTTGGATCATCGGTTGGTGCCACAGTTAAGCTTTCAATGTTAAATGCACGTTGGGAAAATAAGCCGACCACACGAGATAATGCACCGGATTCATTTTCTAATAAAACAGATAAAATTCTACGCATTATTCTTTCTCCTCTTGTGGTTTGCTTAAAATCATCTCATTCATCGCCCCGCCGCGAACTTGCATTGGGTAAACGTGTTCGGTTTCATCAACGTTAATATCAACAAAGACCAATTTATTTTTAATACTGAAGGCTTCTTTTAATTTGCTTTCTAATTCATCTGGTGTCGAAATTTGAATTCCCACATGACCATAAGATTCGGCTAACTTCACGAAATCCGGTAAAGAATTCATATAAGTTTGAGAATGGCGGCCAGAGTAAATCAAATCCTGCCATTGTTTTACCATGCCTAAGAAGTGGTTGTTCAAACAAATTACCACAACAGGAATACCATATTGCGTTGCTGTTGAAAGCTCTTGGATATTCATTTGAATACTGCCATCACCCGTTACACAAACCACGGTTGCTTCAGGATGCGCAAGTTTTACCCCTAATGCAGCAGGCAAACCGAAGCCCATCGTACCTGCACCGCCTGAGTTGATCCAACGACGCGGTAAATCAAACGGATAATGCAATGCGGCAAACATTTGGTGTTGCCCTACATCCGATGCCACATAAGCTTGGCCTTTTGTAATGCGATACACGGCTTCCATGACTTGCTGTGGTTTGATTACGCCTGAAGTGCGGTCGAAATCCAAGCATTTTTTCGCTTTCCATTCATCAATTTGTTTCCACCAATCTTCTAATTGGTTTTGAGGACGCGAACCAATTTCTTCACCTAATAAGCTTAAAAACTCATCCAATACATTTTTCGCGTTACCTACAATTGGAATCGCAACAGGGACGTTTTTAGAAATAGAGGTTGGGTCAATATCAATCTGAATCACTTTTGCATTCGGACAATATTTATCTAAGTTGTTAGTGGTACGGTCATCAAAACGAACGCCAATACCAAGGATTAAATCACTTTCATGCATGGCTGTATTGGCTTCGTAAGTTCCATGCATCCCAAGCATACCTAAGAATTGTTTATCGGTACTTGGATATACACCTAAACCCATTAACGATGAAGTTACCGGTAAATTTAAACGTTGTGCAAATTGCGTTAATTCCTCATGACAACCTGCTGCAATAGCACCACCACCGACGAATAAAACCGGTTTTTTAGCCACTAATAATGCTTTTAACGCTTTCTTAATTTGACCTTTGTGACCATTTACCGTTGGATTATAAGAACGAAGCTCAACAGATTTTGGATATTCGTAAGGATATTTTAAAGTTGGATTTACGGTATCTTTTGGAATGTCTACGACAACAGGACCTGGACGGCCTGTTGATGCGATATAAAAGGCTTTTTTCAAGATACCAGGAATATCTTCTGCTTTCTTAACGATAAAGCTGTGCTTAACCACTGGACGAGAAATCCCCACCATATCACATTCTTGGAACGCATCACGACCGATTAAGCTACTCATTACCTGACCTGAAATGATCACCATTGGTACCGAATCAGTATAAGCGGTCAAAATACCTGTAATCGCATTGGTCGCACCTGGTCCTGATGTTACTAACACACAACCCACTTTACCTGTCGCACGCGCATAACCATCTGCCATATGTACCGCAGCTTGCTCATGACGAACTAAAATATGCTCAATCCCACCAAGGGTATGGATTGCATCATAAATATCCAATACGGCACCGCCCGGATAACCAAATAAATACTCAACGCCTTCGTCACGCAAAGACTGAACCACCATTTCCGCACCGGATAATTTCTTCATATTTTACTCCTAAAACTGACCGCACTTTTATTTGTTACGATTCTTGTCAAAACGATGGAAACATCATACCGAAAGAAAATAACTTGTCTAGCATTGTAAAAGTCTAAAAAAACAAATTTAAAAGCATTAAAATCTAGATAAATTAAAAAATAAAGTTTTTAATAAAGATTAAAGTCAAAAAATATAGAGAATTGCATTTTTATATAGAGTTTTATAAAAATAAAAAAATTTTATTCTTTTGTTCGGAAATTTGAACTAGATCACATTTTAAATGTTGTTTTCTCTTATGAGCGGGAGGAAAAGAATTGATGATAAGAAAAAACCGCACTTGGAAGATCCAAAGTGCGGTTAGATTTTAAGACATTTTTAATTAACCGTTATAGCGTTTGAACACTAAAGTCGCATTTGTACCACCGAAACCAAAGCTGTTTGACATTACAGTTTGTAAACCTGCATTTTCTTTTGTTTCAGTCACGATATTGCAGCCTTTTGCCGCTTCGTCTAATGTTTCGATATTAATGCTTGGTGCAATGAAGTCATTGTGTAACATTAATAAGGTATAGATTGCTTCGTGCGCACCGGCAGCACCTAAAGAGTGACCGGTCATTGATTTAGTTGAAGAAATCGCAGGAATTTTGTCACCAAATACATTTTTGATTGCACCTAATTCTTTTACGTCACCAACTGGTGTTGATGTACCGTGTACGTTGATGTAATCAATTGGCGTATCTACCGTTGCCATTGCTTGTTTCATACAACGCTCTGCACCTTCACCACTTGGCGCTACCATGTCGTAACCATCTGAGGTTGCACCGTAGCCCACGATTTCTGCGTAGATTTTTGCGCCACGTGCTAATGCGTTTTCTAATTCTTCAACAACGACAACAGCACCACCACCCGCGATAACGAAACCATCACGGTTTGCATCGTAAGCACGAGAAGCTTTTTCTGGCGTATCATTATATTTAGTTGAAACCGCACCCATTGCATCGAATTCAGTTGCACATTCCCAAGATAATTCTTCCGCACCACCCGCGAAAACCACATCTTGTTTACCTAATTGGATTAATTCAACTGCGTGACCGATACAGTGTGCAGACGTTGCACAAGCAGAGCTGATTGAGTAGTTCACACCACGGATTTTGTAAGGGGTTGCTAAACAAGCTGACACACTTGATGCCATGGTTTTAGTTACCGCATAAGGACCAATCGCTTTCACACCGCGTGGACCACGCACTGCATCACAAGCCACTAATTGGTTATGTGCTGAACCTGTACCTGCACCGATTACAAGACCTGTACTGTCATTTGAAACTTGATCTTCTGTTAAACCTGAATCTTCAATTGCTTCACGCATAGAAAGGTATGCATAAGCTGCCGCATCACCCATAAAACGATACACTTTACGATCGATATGCTCGCTTGGATCAAGTTTGATTGTGCCGGCAACATGGCTACGCATTTTCATTTCAATAAACTCAGGCACGACTTCAATACCAGATTTACCTGCTTTTAATGAAGCCAAAACTTCTTCTTTGTTGTTACCGATACTTGAAATAATACCAAAACCAGTAATTACAGCTCTTTTCATTCTTTATTCCTTATGATTTAGGGGAAATTTAATTCAACTTACAGTTGTTAGCTGAACGCAATTTACTATGAAATGAAAATATTGCAAGCAATAATTCATTTGTTCGACCAGTTAAGTTTTAACCGTCTCAAAATTTCCGTGCTATTATAAAAGAATTTGATAAGGCAAAAAAGGGCTAACACATGTTCACCATTCAGCATGCAAAAATTCATTTTAACCAAGAGAATACCCCTATTTCGGATAAATTCGATGATGTGTATTTTTCTAATCAAGATGGTTTAGCGGAAACCCATTATGTGTTTTTAGAAGGCAATCAGTTGTGGGAACGTTGGGTTAATTATCAAGAAGCCCATTTTGTTATTGCTGAGACCGGGTTTGGCACAGGATTAAATTTCTTTGCGGTAACCACGCTATTCCGTGAATTTCGTCAGAAATATCCAGATTCGCCTCTAAAACGCCTTTATTTTATCTCTTTTGAAAAATACCCTTTGCCACTTGATGCATTACAACAAGCCCATTTAGCCTATCCGCAATTTTCTCACCTCGCTCAACATCTACAACAGCATTGGCTTAATCCTATTCAAGGTTGCTATCGTTTTCATTTTGATGAAACTACGTTAGATCTTTGGTTTGGTGATTTGACTGAAAATCTGCCACAGCTTGGCGATTATATGAATGACAAAATTGATGCGTGGTTTTTAGATGGTTTTGCGCCAAGTAAAAATCCAGACATGTGGAACGAGCAGCTTTATCAGCAAATGTTTCGTTTTACCAAACCACAAGGCACCTTTGCGACCTTTACTGCAGCAAGTGCGGTCAGAAAAGGCTTAGAAAATGCAGGCTTTGATATTACGAAGCGCAAAGGATTTGGTAAAAAACGAGAATGTCTCTCTGGTCAAAAAACGCATGAAAAACTGACCGCACTTTCAGCTCCCTGGTTTCATAGTCAGCCCGCTAATCTAAACGAGCAAGATATTGCCATTATTGGTGGAGGAATTGCTTCTCTTTGTACGGCTATCTCCTTGCTTAAACGCGGCGCCAAAATTACGATTTATTGCGAAGATGAGCAAACTGCCCTCAATGCATCCGGCAATAAACAAGGCGCATTTTATCCGCAACTGAGTGATGATAACGAGCGCAATATTCGTTTTTATATTCATGCCTTTGCCTATGGCCATCAATTCCTACAATGGGCAATTCAGCACAAAATCGAATTTGAACACGAATTCTGTGGTGTCGCACTTTGTGCTTACAATGAGAAAGCTGAAAGTAAATTAAATAAAATCGCTGCGCTGAATTTGCCTTCTGATTTATATCAGTCCTTAAATCAAACTGAATTAAGCAAAAAAGTGGGCTTACCGTTACCTTTTGGGGGAGGTTTTATTCCTCAAGGCGCTTGGCTTGCACCACGTCAGTTAGTTCAACATGCTTTTGCCTTTTTGGAGAAACAAGGCGTCCAGATTAAAACATCACAAAAAGTAACCGCACTTTCGCAAACAGAAAATGGTTGGCAAATCACCACTAGCCAAAATGAAACCTTCTGCCATGAAGTGGTTGTTTTAGCAAATGGGCATAAACTCACTGAGTTTGAACAAACACAAAAACTGCCGCTCTATCCTGTTCGAGGACAAGTGAGCCAAATTCCAACATCCGCAAACTTGCTTAAACTCAAAACTGTGTTGTGCTATGACGGCTACCTGACGCCAGTCGATCAAGCAAAAACCAGTCATTGTATTGGTGCCAGTCATGTTCGTGATAATGCGACTCGTGAATTTAGCCTAACCGAACAACAAGAAAACCAACAAAAAATTCAGCAAAATATTCCTGAAGATTGGACAAAAGAAGTGGATACATCGGGTAATCTTGCTCGAATCGGTGTACGTTGTTCGGTACGTGATCTCACACCAATGATGGGGGCTGTTCCTCATTTTTCAGCACAGCAAACACAATATCAGAATTTGTTTAATTTACGACGCCGTAAGCAGCCAATAGAACAAGCCGAAAACTACCCTAATCTCTATTTAATCGGCGCATTAGGTTCTCGAGGGTTAACCTCTGCGCCATTTTTAGGAGAAACACTGGCTTCCTTAATTTATGGTGAGCCCTTACCGATGAGCGAAGATCTGATTCACAATTTAATGCCAAACCGAAGTTGGGTCAGACGCTGGTTGAAAGGGGCGGAAGTGAAATAAAAAAGTGCGGTTAAAATCAACCGCACTTTTTCTTAATACAAGCTCAAACGTTGTAATCGCTGTCTGGCGATTTCTTTGATTTCATCCTTTTTCGCTGTATTCATAATTTCCAAATAAAGTAATTTGGCCAAGCCAATATTGACTTGTGTCCCTATCCCTTCCTCGTACAAACGAGCTAAACGGAATCGCCCCTCATTACTACCCGCATTCGCGGCTTTTTGAAACCATTCAAAGGCTTTGGTAAATTCTTTCTGATTGGTATAAATTTCCCCTAATGTAAGCATGGCATCAGGATCTTTTGTCGCACTGGTTTCAAATAATTTAATCGCTTGAGCGGTATCTTGTTTTACATAGTTGTTACCGTTGAAATACATGACTGCCAAATTATTGATAGCTTTAATACTACCTCGCTCAGCAGCTTCGCTAAACCACCAATAAGCCAACTCTTTATTTTCATCCACTCCACGGCCTAAATTATAAAGCATCCCTAAATTGCTTTGTGCTTGTAAATTACCTTCCAAAGCTAAAGGATACATAATTTCAAAAACGGCTTTCCAATCTTGTTTCTCAGCCAGTTTTTGCGCCAGATCCATTTTTTGCTGCTCCGTCATTTGCGCTTTATCGACCAAATCAATAGTTTTCATGGCAAATGCTGAACTGCTTAACGTGAAGGTGGCAAGGACTAAAAGTTTGGCTAAATTCTTCATCTTATAACGTCGCTATCAATAAAATAATCAAAAAAATGGCGGATGTTCCGAATTCTATTAGACCGACTTGCTTAACCGAAAGTTTCTTGGTGGGTAAATAAATAGCACGAATTAACGCTGGCACAAAAGCAAGTGACAAGACATATTGTTGGGTAAACAAGCAACCGAGTACACAAAGCACGTGGAAAATAATAGAGGCTTTGAGATAAAGCGGATTTTTACGTTCACGCATCATTGATTTGACGTAAAGCGTGGTGCCAATAAAAAATAAGCTTGGATACAATGCTACCCACCAGATTTTTTCGTCAAAAGTGCGGTCAGAAAAATAATAGGATCCCATACCTGCAAGGGCAAAAATTGCAATACCCGCTAAATCATTTAGAAGATTGCGTTCATCTTTTTTCTTGGTGTAATAGATACTCACCAACACAAAAGGAAACATGGCGGCAATAAAAAAAAGAATTTGCCAGTTATAAAAAATGGCAGGAAGCGCAAATAAAAAAGCTGCAACACCATAGATGATGGTCCACTTTTTATATTCCGCCATATTTTTGCCCTTAAAGAGAC
>CAUETL010000091.1:0-7325 GCA_959020685.1 Parahaemophilus parainfluenzae
TTAGCGGAGTGGTAGTTCAGCTGGTTAGAATACCTGCCTGTCACGCAGGGGGTCGCGGGTTCGAGTCCCGTCCATTCCGCCAATTCTTAATACCAATAGGGGCGTAGTTCAATTGGTAGAGCACCGGTCTCCAAAACCGGGTGTTGGGAGTTCGAGCCTCTCCGCCCCTGCCATTATTTCGTATCAATTTATCTTTAATTTTTGTAAGAATATTGTCTATTTTGTTATTCGTTTTATACTAATTGCATTTTAGTATTTCAGAGATATTCTTATGCGTTATTCTATTCAAGATTTTATTCAATTAATTGCACAATTACGCAATCCTAATGGCGGTTGTCCTTGGGATCTTAAACAAAATTATGACTCCATGATTCCTTGTTTAACTGAAGAAACTTATGAAGTTATTGATGCCATCCAAAAGAAAGATATTGCGAATTTAAGGGAAGAGCTTGGTGATCTTTTATTACAGGTAGTATTCTTCAGTCAGCTTGCTTCAGAGGATGGTTATTTTACATTTGATGACGTTCTTAATGATGTTTCTGAAAAGATTGTACGTCGCCATCCTCATGTATTTGGTGATGCAACAGCAGGAAATGAAGAAGAAGCTTTAGCCCGTTGGAATAGCATCAAAGCACAAGAAAAATCAGCTCAAAAACAACAGTCTATTTTAGATAATGTTCCGAATGCTTTTCCTGCATTGTTAAGAGCTCAGAAAATGCAAAAACAGTGTTCAAAGATTGGATTTGATTGGAATGAACTTGAGCCTGTATTTGCTAAAGTTGAAGAAGAATTGAAGGAAGTACGAGATGAGGTCAACCAAACACCTCGTAATCAAGAAAGAATAGAAGAGGAAATTGGGGATTTATTTTTTGCGACAGTCAATTTGTCTCGTCACCTTAAATGTAACGCAGAAGAGGCTTTACGTAAGGCGAATAATAAATTTGAACAACGTTTTCGTAAAGTCGAAGAAAAGGCATTAGAACGAGGCGTATCACTTAAAAATCTTTCTTTAATCGAAATGGATATTCTGTGGGATGAAGTGAAAAAAGAAGAAAAATAACCGAAATGGCAGAGGGCGTGTTTTACTCTGCCATTTTTTATTTTATGGAATGGATAAGTAACATATAAGCGCTGATTACTAATAAAATAATACCCAATAGTTTTTTGACTAAGTGCGGTGATAATTTACCTCGGATTTTCATTGAGAAAAATCCGGTTACAAAAGCACTTAGTACAACAATAATCACAATCGAAAAATTGACGTAACCGATTTGCCAACCAAAGTGATAAGTCGAGTTTTTTGAAAGATAGCCATAAAGGCTACCTAGCCCACCAATAAACATCATCGCATTGGTATAAGGCGCAATTTGGTGGGCTTTAACGGATTTTAATTGTCCAATTAAAGGTGCCATAATTGAGCCACCTCCAATGCCGGTCATGCCAGCAATAAATCCACCTATAGTTGAAAGACCGATTCCTTTAATCGTTTCATCCGCTGTAGATTGCTGAATTATTGCGGTTTCTTTACTAAAAATAGTACGAATTGCTAATAGGGAAAGTGTGATAACAAACACACTGATGATGGCAATATCAGGTACATAAAAACTGGATTCGAATCCTAGCTGCACACCAATAATCATACCCACAGACCAAATGAGCATCGCTTTGTAATTAATCGATACTTTTTGTTTGTAAAAATAAATTAAGTTAATAAAGGATGACCCCATGACAATCGTCAATGATGTTGCAGCAATCATTTGTAAAGGGAACTGTGGGAATAAGGTGTAGAGAATAGGTACCATCAATACGCCGCCACCGATGCCAAAAATAGCGGACATTATATTTGTCATCACACCACATAAAATTAAAATAAAAATTAACTGTAAACTCATTTCAAACTCCTTTTTTGTGGGAGTACGGCATTATTATTCTTTTGGATAAATAAATAATTTATGATCTTGCTCATAATTATCTATAAAAACAGACTTTATTTTAATTTTGTGATCCTTCTCACACAATCAGTATGACAATTATCATATGCTCTTTATACACCTAGCAGTAGTCTATAAATGGATATTAATAATGGATTCTACAAGGAGGAGCGTATGCTATTAACAGTTTCGAGTTTCCTCATCGTAACAGCTTTGGTAGCCTATATTTCATGGCTACGGACGAAAAACGATGATTTAACCACCTCGAAAGGTTATTTCTTAGCGGGACGAGGATTAAGCGGTATTGTGATTGGTTGCTCAATGGTTTTAACTTCACTTTCTACTGAGCAATTGATTGGCGTGAATGCCGTTTCTTATCAAAACAACTTTTCTATTATTGCGTGGACTGTGCCAACGGTGATTCCGCTTTGTTTCTTGGCGCTTTATATGTTGCCGAAATATTTGCGTAACGGTTATACCACTATTCCTGAATTCTTTGAAAATCGCTTTGACCGTCAAACTCGTTTGATTATGTCAGGATTATTCTTGGTCTTCTATCTTTTAATCGTTATTCCGACCGCACTTTATACTGGGGCAATTGCCTTTAACAAAATCTTCAATCTAGAAACGATCTTTGGATTAAGCTACGCTCAAGCAATTGTCTATACGGTGATTGCTATTGGTGTTGTCGGTGCGATTTATGCGATTTTTGGCGGGTTAAAAGCGGTGGCAGTTTCCGATACTATCAATGCCGTAATCTTAGTGATTGGTGCATTGCTTGTGCCTGTATTTGCATTGCTTTATTTAGGTAATGGTAGCATTTCTGAAGGCTTGAATATTATCACCACCACTCACGTTGAAAAATGGAACGCCATTGGTAGCTCAACAGATTCTACTCCTTGGCCAACAATTTTTACCGGTATTATGGTTGTTCACTTCTTCTATTGGACAACGAACCAAGCCATCGTACAACGTTGTTTAGGGGCGAAGGATTTAGCATCGGGTCAAAAAGGGATTTTAATTGCAGCACTTTTCCTACTCACATTACCGATTATTCTTAATTTACCGGGTTTATTGAGTTTCCATATTTTAGGTGAAGGCTTAAATCCAATTGATACATCTTATCCATTGTTGGTTAATAAAGTGATGCCGACTGCATTGCAAGGCTTCTTTATTGCGGCACTTTTCGGTGCAATTTTAAGTACCTTTAATTCATTCTTAAACTCTGCAGCGACCATTTATTGTAAAGACTTATTACCATCTATCAGTAAAAAACAACGCACCGATCAAGAATTGATCGTCTATGCGAAAAAAGTCTCTACCATTATGGCGATTGTGACCATGATTATTGGCCCACTTTTGATGTTCGGTACAGATGGTATTTTCTTAATCACTAAACGCTTTGCTGGTTTTGTGAATATTCCGATTGTTGCGCTATTTGCTGTGGGTTTATTTAATAAAACAGTTTCTGGCTTGGCTGCACGTATAGCTTTGCTTGTACACGTAGTACTTTATTTCAGTATTGTTTGGGTGTTCAATGTGAAAATCAATTTCGTGTATGTAATGGGCGGATTATTCGTATTTGATGTTGTTTTTATGTTGATTCTAGGTCAATTCTTAAAACGTGAACCTTATGTGGAAAATACCATCAATAAAGGCGATGTAGACTTAACCAATTGGAAATACATTAAAGTAACATCTGTTTCATTAATTCTTGGTTTAATTGCGCTTTATGCATTCTTATCACCAATTGGTATTGCTTCACCAGATGGCAATCCAATGTTAGTGTTGGAAGTGTATGCGGTATTACAACTCATTGTGTTGATTGTCTTTAGACCAAAAAATGAAAAAACAGAACATCAATTACATCTTTCTAACCAACATTAAGCAGTAGGGCGTACATCACGTACGCCCTTAAAATAGATAAGGATTGTGTATGAACATTATCTATATTTTACTCGACCAAGTGCGTAAAGATATGTTGGGGGCTTATGGTCACCAGATCGTTAAAACCCCGAATATTGACCGTCTAGCTAAAGATGGCGTACGTTTTAATAATGCTTTTACGCCCGCTTCCGTTTGTGGGCCCGCACGGACTTCACTCTTTACCGGTTTAATGCCATCTACCCATGGCATCATTCGTAATGGTGAAAAAGGTGGTACAGGTGAAGTGAGTGAAGCAGCCCCCAATATTGGTAAACTAGACGGCTATAACACCTATGTTGTGGGGAAATGGCACGTGGGTACAAAGTCTGTACCGGAAGATTATGGCATTAAAGGGCATAATTTTGATGGCTATGGTTATCCTGGCAGTGGTGTGTATAAAAATTTAGTGTTCAACCAACCGCCGACACATTCCAATCGTTATAAAGAATGGTTAGATGAAAAAGGCTATGAAATTCCTGAAGTGAGCCGTGCTTATTTCGGTGATAACCCTCATTTACGTGTACAAGAACTTTGTGGTTTGCTTTCAGGCACAAAAGAACAAACCATCCCATATTTCATTATTGACGAAGCAAAAAGCTATATTAGTGAATCACTTGCTGAAAATAAACCGTTCTTTACATGGATTAATTTCTGGGGACCGCATACGCCTTGTATCGTGCCAGAACCGTATTATTCCATGTATCGCAAAGAAGATGTGGTGCTAGATGAAAGCTTCTTCAAGCCACTAGAAGGCAAACCAGGACACTATCGTACCATCTCTAAAATGTGGGGAATGTGGGAAGCGAGTGAAGATCATTGGAAAGAAGTGATCACAAAATTCTGGGGTTATATCACCTTGATTGATGATGCAATTGGTGAGCTATTTACCTTCTTAGAAAACAACGGCATTTATGACCGCACTTTTATTGTGGCAACTGCTGACCATGGGGATGCGATGGGTGCTCATCGAATGATTGAAAAAGGGGAGTTCATGTTCGATACCACCTACAACATTCCGATGATTATTAAAGACCCAAATTCAAACCGCGTTAATCAACAAGATGATAATCTTGTCTATCTCCATGATTTAACCTCGACCGTTTATGATCTCGCTAATCAGCCTATTCCTCAAGCCTTTGAAGGGGAAAGTATTTTGCCGATTGTTCGTCAACATCAAGATAATCAACGCAAAGGGATATTGGCACAGTTGGCGGGGCATTTCGTCTATTTTGAACAACGCATGTGGCACCGTAAAGACTATAAATTAGTGTTTAATGCTTCGGACATTTGTGAGCTTTATGATGTGAAAAACGATCCGGCTGAAATGCATAATTTGTTCTACAAGCCAGAATATGAAGCGGTCAAAAAAGAGATGCTGGAAGAAATGCGTCAAGAAATGAAACGCTTAAATGATCCATTAGAAAACTGGGTATATCGGATTATCAACGAAGTGTAAAACCAATAAAAAATTGACCGCACTTTTAAGGGACGATTATGGAAAATTGCGCAATCAAGCCTACGGAATTGTCACATTGTCAGTTTACTGAGCTGCATCACTTGCCGAAAGGTTCCTTCTTGTATCAACAAGGTGAGTCAGCACATGAATTTTATTATGTGCAAGCAGGCTTGGTTGGCTTATTTCATACCCTTGAGAATGGCAAGGAAAGCTTAGTGCGATTATATTCCAAGGGCGATTATTTTGGTTTTCGAACTTTGTTTTCGATGGCAGATAAACATTATCATTGCAATGCAAAAGTCTTAATTGATGCGGTGATTACTCGCATCAAACCTAATGTCGTGAGTGAATTTTTCACGCATAATACGGTGATGAGCCAATGTTTATTACAGATTTTGGCAGATGAATTACGCGAAGCAGAAGAACGTTTGGCAAAAAGTGCCTATTTGCGTACTTTAGATCGCGTGATGGATAGTTTGTATTTTCTCAAACAACATTTTCCTGATTATAATTGGACATATCGTGAAATTGCAGAATATGCTGGCTGTGAAACTGAAACTGCGATTCGTATTGCAAAAGAACTCAAACAAAATGGCGCATTAGACCGAATATCTGGTCATAAATAATGTTGTAACAAAGGATGGTTGATGTCTGTTTTTCTACCACAAGCTCATTTTCACTTAATGGCGAAACCAAGCAGTTTTCACTGTAACATTCAGTGTGAATATTGCTTTTATTTGGAAAAATCAGAACAGTTGGGGAAACATGCGCCTTTTATGTCGAAAGACACCTTAAAACATTACGTCAAAAACTATATCCAATCTCATGTCGGTAATGTGGTTGAATTTGCTTGGCAAGGGGGGGAGCCGACTCTCTTAGGCTTAGATTTTTATAAACAAGCCGTTGAATATCAGCAGGAATTTGCCCAAGGCAAACAGATCACAAACGCCTTTCAAACCAATGGCATTGCTATTAATCATCAATGGGCCGCATTTTTCAAACAACATCATTTTCTCATTGGGCTTTCTATTGACGGTTTAAGTGCTGTGCATAATCGTTATCGTATTTCGGGTAATGGTAATCCCACCTTTGAAAAAGTCGTGAAAGCTTTAAATCTGCTACAAGAATATGGCGTGGAATTTAACACCTTAACCGTCATTAACGATCAAAACTGGCAAAAAGGAAGAGAAACCTATTTAGCACTCAAACAGCTTGGTTCAACTTATATGCAGTTTATTCCTATTGTGGAACGTCATGCCCAAACACAATCAGTAACCGATTTTTCAGTACCATCAGAAGGTTATGGGCAATTTCTTGTGGATGTCTTTCATGAATGGTACGAGTATGATGTAGGGAAAATTTATGTGTCGCAGTTTGATAATTTGCTAGGGCAATGGCTTGGTTATCCTTCCACAACTTGCGTTCACCAACCCACTTGCGGTCAATCTCTTGTGGCGGAAGCCAATGGTGATGTATATGCTTGCGACCATTTTGTGTACCCCGAATACAAGGTCGGCAATTTAACTCAGCAACCTTTAACGGAGATTGTGCTTTCCAGTAAACAGCAACAATTCCGTTTAGAAAAATCACAAAAATTGACCGCACTTTGTCGGCGTTGCGAGTTTCGTAAACTCTGTTATGGTGGCTGCCCAAAACATCGTTTTGTTTCTCTTGAAAATGAACCTGATCCACATAATTATTTATGTGCCTCTTACCGTTATTTCTTTGAGCAAACGGCACCTTATATGCAGGCGATGGCTCGTCAAATTCGGTTACATCCATCCGCTGCTTAAGGTAGAATAGCGTTTTTCTATTTTACTGTTTTATTGATATGAATCCTTGGACATTACTTGCTATCTCTATTTGCCTTGAAATCGTGGCAACGAATTTATTAAAAGTCAGTGATGGCTTTACCAAACTTTTACCCACCGTTGGCTCATTAGCGCTATACGCCATTTCATTTTATTTTGTCTCCATTGTTTTCCGAACGCTTTCGGTTGGCTTGGTTTACG
>CAUETL010000092.1:0-7255 GCA_959020685.1 Parahaemophilus parainfluenzae
TCCCAACTGAGCTAATCGCCCTTAATGTTGTGGATTGGCATTATAAGTATAATGAGATTTCAGTCAATATATTTTTATGAAAAAGCGTCTAGTTGTTGCAAAAATAGGCATAAAATCAGATTTTTTATTTAGAAGTCACGCAAGTCGTAGTAAAATAAAGGTAATTTTTGTAAATGAATAGGTTATTAAGAAAATGAAAATTGATCCTCCTTTTGAATTAGATCCGAATGTCAAAGTACGTACGCGTTTTGCCCCAAGCCCGACAGGTTATTTGCACGTAGGAGGCGCACGTACAGCCCTTTATTCTTGGTTATTTGCAAAACATAACAACGGCGAGTTTGTATTACGTATTGAAGATACCGATTTAGAGCGTTCTACACCGGAAGCAACAGCGGCAATTATTGAAGGGATGGAGTGGTTAAACCTCTCTTGGGAGCATGGCCCTTATTATCAAACCAAACGCTTTGATCGTTACAATCAAGTGATTGATGAAATGATTGAGCAAGGCTCAGCTTATCGTTGCTATTGTTCTAAAGAACGCTTAGAAGAATTACGTCATACACAGGAGCAAAACAAAGAAAAACCACGTTATGACCGTCATTGTTTACATGATCATAGCCACTCAGTGAATGAGCCACATGTTGTACGTTTTAAAAATCCAACAGAAGGTTCAGTCGTATTTGATGATGCCGTGCGTGGTCGTATTGAAATCAGCAACAGTGAATTAGATGATTTAATTATTCGTCGTACTGATGGTTCACCAACCTACAACTTCTGTGTGGTAGTGGATGACTGGGATATGGGTATTACTCACGTTGTGCGTGGTGAAGACCACATTAATAACACACCGCGTCAAATTAATATCTTAAAAGCCTTAGGTGCACCAATTCCAGTATATGCGCACGTTTCTATGATTAACGGTGATGATGGCCAAAAACTCTCAAAACGTCATGGTGCGGTAAGTGTAATGCAATATCGTGATGACGGTTATTTACCAGAAGCCTTAATTAACTACCTTGTTCGTTTAGGTTGGGGCCATGGTGACCAAGAGATCTTTACGCGTGAAGAAATGATTAAATACTTCGAATTAGATCATGTGAGTAAATCAGCAAGTGCATTTAACACAGAAAAATTATTGTGGTTAAATCACCATTACATCCGTGAATTACCTCCTGAATATGTGGCAAAACACCTTGCATGGCACTATAAAGATCAAGGTATTGATACATCAAATGGTCCAGCATTAACTGAAATCGTGGCGATGCTTGCAGAACGTTGCAAAACCTTAAAAGAAATGGCATCAGCAAGTCGTTATTTCTTCGAAGAGTTTGAAAGTTTTGATGAAGCTGCGGTGAAGAAACACTTTAAAGCAGCGGCGATTGAACCACTTGAAAAAGTGAAAGAAAAATTGACCGCACTTTCTAGCTGGGATTTACATTCTACTCATGAAGCGATTGAACAAACCGCTGCTGAATTAGAAGTAGGGATGGGTAAAGTTGGGATGCCATTACGTGTGGCTGTAACTGGTTCTGGTCAATCACCTTCGATGGACGTGACATTAGTGGGTATCGGCCGTGAACGTGTGTTAGCACGTATCCAACGTGCCATTGATTTTATTAAATCTCAAAACGCTTAATATTTAGGCTGATAAGCGGGATTTGATTATTTCAATATTGACAGTTTATCAGCCGAAATTTATCATAGCTTGCGTTATTTGGGGATATAGCTCAGTTGGGAGAGCGCTTGAATGGCATTCAAGAGGTCGTCGGTTCGATCCCGATTATCTCCACCAAATTTAAAACCTTGAAACTTAAAGTGAGTTTCAAGGTTTTTTCTTTATAGAAATCTACATTTCTTTTAGATAATTCAAGCCTAATCCATTCATTTGTCCCATAATCCAACTTTGTTTTTTACGAACTAATGCACTAGGCTTATTCACTTTATAAATGATAGGGTTTGGCAAAACTGCAGCGAGTAATGCCGCTTCTGATTGCGTTAAATTCTTTGCTGGTTTTTTGAAATAATAGCGACTAGCTGCTTCGACACCAAAGATGCCATTACCAAATTCTGCAATGTTTAAATACACTTCTAAAATCCGTTCTTTGGACCAAAAGATTTCCATTAATGCTGTTGTGGGAACTTCTAACCCTTTACGAAACCAACTTTGTCCATGCCAGAGAACGAGGTTTTTCGCAGTTTGCTGTGAAATCGTTGAAGCGCCTCGGGTTCGGCGAGATTTTTCATTAAATTTAAAGGCCTTTTGAATTGCCTCAAAATCAAAGCCCCAGTGGTGGGGGAATTTTTGATCTTCAGCGGCAATCACTGCAAGCTGCATATTCGGTGAGATTTCATCAAGACTCACCCAATCATATTTGATTGAATAGCTAAAATCTAACTGTAATAAGTGGCCGATTTTTTGCTGTACCATATAGGCAGAGAAGGGAACAGGGATAAAGCGAAAACAAATGAAAAACGCCAGGATTGCGAGAGAGAAACGCCACGCAACCCGTTGCCAATTTTTTTTCCACCAAGATGGGCGAAAAAAATGTAAAAGTGCGGTCAGAATTCGCTTAGTTTTTTGCAGCTTGCTCATCGAGTTGGCTTTTCACCCAGTTTATAAAATCCGGATCCATTGTTTTGAGCATATTAGAACCACGCGTAATGGTTGCAGCACTGGTATTGAGATTTTGTTGAATTTCTCGTTGAGAGAGGTTTTTATCCAATAACTGAGCCACGATTTGTAAACGCAAACCCACTGCATCGCGCTCATCAGGCGTGAGCAGAAGCGTTAAGAAATCTTGTGCTTTCCCTTGTTCAAATGCGGTTTGCAAGGTTGTGAGGAAAGCATTCCATTGTTCTAAATTGCGACTAATATACATATCAACAATCCTATACTATTAAACTAGTGCGACTAGTATAGCCGATCGTATTCCTCTTTGCTAAAGGTTTGTAATTTTTCTTTGTTTTGTAGGTTTTGATAGTAAAAATCGTAAGTTAATACGTTTTGAACATAACCCCGAGTTTCAAAGAATGGAATGGACGCAATAAATTCATCCATAGCCAATTTGCCATTGGCTCTCGCAAGCCATTTTTCTACACGGCTTGCTCCGGCATTATAGGCAGAGGCGATCAAAATGCGATTATTTGGATATTTAGCATTCAGCTCATTTAAGTGAGCTGTACCGAGTAAAATATTATTAAGCGGTTTGAATAAATCTACCTCACCGTTATAAGGAAGTTGCTGATTTTCTGCCGTTTTTTGTGCCGTACTCGGTAATAACTGCATTAATCCTCGAGCATTTGCAGAAGATTGTGCCATTGGATTCCAAGCGCTTTCTTGGCGCGCAATTGCCATGGCGAAGGTTTTGGTTACACGATTATCCACAATAGCTTGAGGTTCCGTTGCGCTGAGGTTCACATTACTGAGGGCAATATCAAAATATTGACTGTAAGCATTTGGTAAGCGTAAGTCGATATAATCCCAAGCTTTTGCAATAATCGAGCCATCTACGCCCAATTCAAACCAATTTTGTTCATTCGCATATTGGCTTAACGCAAGTTGTTTCTCTTGTGGTAATTTTTCCAATAGAGAACGCCAGCGTTGTTTGGCTGCACCTAATCGATCTAATTGACGCAGTTCTGCAATCTCAGCTAATTCAGTTGCATATTTCTCTTGGATATTGGACTCTTGAGGCATTTTAGGCATTTCTAGTTTGTAAGAATGGCCTAATTTGACCGCAGCCAACATTGGATAAAACCCACGTTCTTTCGATAAAGCTTCTAAGTGTTGTTTTGCATCTTTATCGGATGCTTGAGCGGTTGTTTTAGCCATCCAATAACGCCATTCTTGTTTTTGTTTTGCTTCATCTGAAAGTGCATTTAACCAAGCTAATAAATCCGTTTTTTGCCAAATAGCCGTACGTAAACGACGCTCAATGAGATTATCTGCATTAAGTTTGAGAAGTTCTTGATCGCGCCATTGCACAAAATTAGGGCTTTCGTTATCAAAGAAACGACTAATAAAGGCAATTTTCCAATCACGTAATTCCGTTTCATTTAATTGCCAATTTTTCGCCCATTGTTCGTAAAGGGTAAACGTTGGCTCATTCATATTTTCCGGAATGGTTCGTAGATAACGAGCAAAACCTAGCACTACAGCAAATTTATGGATAATTTTATTCGTATTACCATCCATTAATGGGAGGCTCTCAGCGAGTGTTTTCAGATTTGCTGGATTTTTTAAGAGATCCAAATAAAGAGCCAAATCGATATTTACCTGAGCATTTTCTTTCGCACCATCAACTTTTTCTAATTCTTTAGCGAGTATTTCGAGACCTTTCGCGTCATTTTTACTAAAAAGCATTTCCGCTTTTTGATAGATTTTCTCTTCAGAGCGTCCACCTTGTGAATACCAAGCCGCCCAGAGTTGCGCATCATTAGGAAGTTCAGCATTATTGAGCCAAAGTTGTTCATATTCAGACAAAATAGCCGATTTATTCTTATCGTTTGATTGGTTTTCTGCGGTTTGATTGGTATTGGCTGCTTCTATTTGATATTTAGCCGTGAGCACGGCAATTTGTGTTTCCAAATTATTTGGCGTGAGTTTAGCGAGCGCTTGAGTATCTTCAGCATTGATTAATAACGTAAAAATGCTTTGTTCTAATTTTCCGCGTAGAAAATGAGAGGAATGTTGCTGAATAAATTGTTCAATGTCTGTTCGTAATGCATTTACTTCTTCACGAGGCGTATCGCGATTAACGGTTTTTACACGCGCATCTAAATAAGCCGCCATAGCATCAGTTTGCAATGGATAGCCTTTTAAAGAATCAATAAGCCCAAGAAATAATTTGGCATTATTAGAAACATGATTATTTTTGACCGCACTTTTTAGGAGCGATTCTAATTGCAGAAAAGTCGCGCGTTGTTCAATCAACTTTAATTCATGAGCATGCTGTTGCTGTGCCCATTTGGCTTGTTCTTCTGCAAGGTTAATTTGTGGCACAGTTTCATTTTTGTTTTTATGGGCATGCTGATTAGCCAAAGCTGAGCCTGAAAGTGCGGTTAAAATTAATAACGAAATTGTCGTGTGTTTAAGTGCTCGCATAGGAGATTCCATATAAAGAGAAAGACGGATATTTAGATCCGTCTTTGAGTGTAGAGTTCGTTTTATTTAGAAAACTTTTTTGAAAGGCTTCACAATCACATCACCGTAAACGCCCGCTTCTACGTAAGGATCTTGTGCAGCCCAGTCTTTTGCTGCCGACAGGCTTTCAAATTGAGCAATCACTGTCGAGCCGGTAAAGCCAGCTTCGCCGGGATTTTCATCGTCAATGGCTGGATTGGGACCTGCTGTTAATAAGCGACCTTCTGCTTGTAATTGTTTTAAACGAGCAAGATGTTGCTCACGTACTGAAAGACGTTTTTCTAGAGAGCCAGGAACATCTTGGGCAAAAATTACGTAATACATCATTTCTCCTTTTAACAATTTAATTGTAATTCTTCGATAGAGTCTAATGCGCGTTCCAGTTCAAGATTACCTTCACGTGGAATAGCGCGAGATTTGCCGTCTTTTCCAACCGCGACAAAGGTAAATACGGCATCTGTCACGCAGTAACGTTCCCCAATTGGTTCGCTCGCAACTTTTTTCACCCATACTTCTACCTTGAT
Source organism: Parahaemophilus parainfluenzae (assembly GCA_959020685.1). Lineage (GTDB taxonomy): Bacteria > Pseudomonadota > Gammaproteobacteria > Enterobacterales > Pasteurellaceae > Haemophilus_D > Haemophilus_D parainfluenzae_T. The sequence goes on from CAUETL010000092.1 coordinate 5,668, forward strand.
TTTAATAGAAGAGCGACCCACGCTGAGACATTGGCCGTAACAACACACCACGTCACCGACGGCGATAGGCTTAATGAAATTCATACTTTCTACAGCAACGGTAACGACACGACCATGAGCAATTTCTTTTGCTAGAATTGCTCCGCCCATATCCATTTGTGACATAATCCAGCCACCGAAAATATCACCGTTAGCGTTGGTATCTGAAGGCATCGCTAAAGTACGTAATAATAATACGCCTTTAGATTGACGACCGTCTTTATCGATAAGATTTGAAACCATTATTTGTCCCCGTCATTTTTTTGATCATCTTTAGGTAAGTAACGGTAAATATAAGCACCGCTGACGATTGTTGCAACAAAGGTCATACCAAGTAAACCAAAAGATTTGAAATCAACCCAAGCATCTTCAGACATATTTTGGCTGATATAAATATTTACAAGCATACACAGAATGAAAAATCCTGCCCAGCCTACATTCAATTTGTTCCACACATTATCCGGTAATTGGATTTCTTTGCCTAATAACTTTTTCACCAGTGGCGTATTGAATTGGAATTGTGCAACCAATAACACAATGGCAAAGAGAGCATTAATAATGGTGACCTTCCATTGTAGATATTTGATTTCATTAAAATAAGCAGTAAGCAATCCAAAAAAGATGACAGCAATCGCCATGATTTTTTGTTGTTTCTCAATTACACCATATTTTAGTTTTAGCACTATCATTTGAACAATGGTTGCAATTACTAATACGATCGCAGCATCACGCACACCAAACATTTTGTAGGTGATGAAAAAGAGAACAAGAGGAATAAATTCAAGAAGTTGTTTCATATTATGCCTTCATAAATAAGCTGTAAAAACGGTAAGTAAATACCAAAATAAACATTTGAAATAATGCAGCCAAGATACCAACGAGAGTACTTAAAAATGATGAACCTAAGATTGCACCAATGGTGTTCACTACTAAAGGAAGAAGTAAATAAGTGAGTAAAGCATAAATAATTAATACGCCATTACGCTTAATACCCGCACGCCATACTTGTAAAGCACTTTGCCCGATAGATTGATTGGAGGCAATATAATGCACAGGGGATAAGCATAGGCGAACAAAGAAAAATAAACCAAATACCATTGAAACAAAGGCTAGAGGGGAGAGGGCATTTTTGCTTAAAAATGAGCTCATAACATCAGCAAGGCCAAATAAAAGTGGCAAACTCATAAAAATATCTAAAACGACCACACCTAAAAAACGGCGTAATGTCAGCATTAGACCTTGATTAATCGGATTTTCATTTTGCTGACTAATATGATGAATAGTTGCAATCCCTAAGGTTGCAATAAAAGACATCAACAATTGTTGGAATAAAAAAGATCCAATCAGTGCAGTTGGCTCTACTTTGCTTAATGCATCAATAATGTCCTGTTGTGATGGATTAGGATTATCACCCAAACTCGGCATTGGGACACTGACTAATGCATTAATCAATTGTGAGACGACAAAAATTCCAACGAAAATCAGCACCGTTTTTCGCTGATTACGCATAAAGTTGAGGCTATCTTGAAAAATCTGAGTAAAGTTAATT
>CAUETL010000093.1:0-7231 GCA_959020685.1 Parahaemophilus parainfluenzae
CATGCTCAACCCAATGCTTGTTCTGTTTGCGGCCCCCATATCTGGTTGCAAAATAGAGAACAAATACTCGCCACTCATGAAATGGCTCTAAAACAGACCGCACTTTTATTGCAACAAGGCAATATCGTCGCAGTTAAAGGTTTAGGCGGTTTCCATCTAGCCTGTGATGCGAATAATCAAAAGACTGTTGATTTATTACGTCAACGGAAGCATCGTCCGACAAAACCATTAGCCATTATGGTGCCTGACCTGCAGTTTTTACAGGATTTGAGTTCTCAAGAAACAGCATTGCTAACCAGTAGTGCTGCGCCGATTGTACTTCTTTCAAAACACAAAGTGCCGCATATTGCCGATAACATCGCGCCAAACTTACAGGAAATAGGTGTGATGCTTCCAAGCAACCCACTGCAGCATTTGTTGTTACGAGCGGTTAATCGTCCGCTCGTGATGACTTCTGCGAATGCCAGCGGGCAACCTCCCGTACTAAAAAATGAACATGCAGTGGAACAATTAGCTGATTTAGCTGATTTTTATCTTTGTCACAACCGCGATATTTTGCAACGTGCTGATGATAGCCTTGTTCGCGTTGCCTTCGATGGATTAGAAACGCTGCGTCGTGCTCGTGGCTATGTGCCAGATGAAATACCACTTGAAACACAAAGCACAAAAAATGTGTTAGCTTTAGGGTCTGATCTGAAAAATACATTCTGCCTGCTACGTCACAATAAAGCCGTACTGAGCCAACATATTGGCGATACAGCAAATGAACAAGTGCGGTCACAATTGAGTGAAAATCTTGAATTATTTCAGCAGATTTATCAATTTAAACCAGACATCATCGCGGTTGATGCTCACCCTGGCTATTTTTCATCTTCCATCGGGAAACAACTTGCTGAACAGCAACAAATCCCCTTCATCGAAGTACTGCATCACCATGCACACATTGTCAGTGTCATGGCCGAGCAGCATTGTAATGAACCTGTAATCGGTCTTGCACTAGACGGTATAGGCATGGGCGAAAATGGACAACTTTGGGGAGGCGAATGCCTACTCGTTGACTATCAACATAGTCAATATTTAGGTGGTCTGCCGGCTGTTGCTCTACCTGGCGGCGATCTTGCGGCCAAACAACCTTGGCGTAACTGGCTGGCTCACCTGCATCAATTTGTGCCACAATGGCAAGAAATACTCACAAAAACTTGCGCTGAACCGAATTGGCAAATACTAGTCAATGCCATTGAGCGCGGACTCAATTGCCCACCTATATCATCTGCAGGGCGTTTATTTGATGCCGTAGCTTATGATCTCGGTATTGCACCAACCATTGTTTCTTGGGAAGGTGAAGCGGCTTGCCATCTCGAAGCTCTGGCAAATAACTCATCCTTTGCTACACACCCAAAAAGTGCGGTCAATATTCCAGTAAAAATACCGCTTATCGGCAATAAACTGGATTTGGCTTATTTCTGGCAAAGTTGGTTAAATTACCAGGCGCCTGTCGCAGATAAAGCCTTCGCCTTTCACTATGCTCTCGCTCAAGGTTTTGCTGAACTTGCGACCAACCAAGCACATGAACACCAATGTCGTACTATCGTGTTATCTGGTGGTGTAATGCATAACCAACTGCTGCGTCGCTTATTAAAAGAAACGTTGAGCGAATTCCATGTACTAAGTGCGCATAAACTACCAATGGGTGATGGCGGACTCAGTTTAGGTCAGGCGGTTATTGCCATGCATAGAAACTGATAATCCTTAATATTAAATATAAGAAAAAGAGTTAATCGAAAAATAACGATTAACTCTTTTGTTTTGTATTTCTTTTTTATAACGGAATACTAGAAAAGAAAACCAGTAGTAACGGTGGCAGAATATTCGTGACAAATCCGAATGAAATCGCAATTGGTGTGACTTCAATACCTCCCGCTTTTTGAATAATTGGCAAGGTGCAATCTATTGCTGTCGCACCCGTAATCCCAATTGCAGTCGAACGGAAATGACGCATAAATAATGGGATGACAAATAAACTGACAATTTCACGGGATAAGTCATTAAAAAAGGCAATACTACCCTGTACTGGCCCCCATGCATTGGTTAATACTACACTGGATAACGAATACCAACCCATTCCAGAGGCAAACGCCAGTCCTTGTGTAATAGGCATAGCCAAAACGAAGGCAGCAATGATACCACCTAGCAATGAAGTAAAAATAAACACCATCCCCGTTTGGAAACCTCGTTTATTGAAAAGGGCCTCTTTTAAGGAAATACCGTTATTTCTTAGTTGGATCCCCACAAAGAAAATCAGTACGATCAATACATACAGATTAATTCCAGTAGGCAACATGAGATAGGATTTGAATAAGAAACCACAAAGGGTGCCGATCACCACCGTGCCGGAAAGTTTGAGCGAGTCAATTAAGGAGTGCCAGCGAGAATCAATTTTACCTTGTGATTTAAGTGGCTCAGCGGGGTTAAAGCGGTCATAAAGCATCAAACCAACCATATTAGATCCCAAAATGATCGCAGATAGTGTTACCGCAGTTGTGCCAATAATCGGCAGTTTATGCTCTAAATCATCTAACTGACCAAGTAAATAGCCCATTAAGAAAAGAATAATGTAAAGCAAAAACATCACGATATGATTTATTTTTGCAATATAGGATTTATTATTGACCTTTAATAAATAACCTAACACCATCGGTATTAAGACAATTAATAAGCCATTTATCATATCCTGCATCATACTTCTCCTTTCTTATTCCATTGAAGCTAGCATACCCCTTTTCATCCTCTTTTTCAAAGCGCATAAAAAAGTGCGGTCAAATCGACCGCACTTTTAATCATCTGAAAATTAAACTGATTAGCCATTTACTTGGCGACGTGCTAATACAGCATCAGATAACTGTTTTAATACGATTTCTGTATCTTCCCAACCGATACAAGCATCAGTGATACTTTGTCCGTAAGTCTGCGCTTTACCATCGACTAAATCTTGACGACCCTCAACGATATGACTTTCTACCATGACACCAAAGATCTGTTTTGAACCACCTGCGATTTGCAGGCAAACATCTTCACAAACTTCCATTTGTTTTTTGAATTGTTTGCTACTATTTGCATGACTAAAATCAACCATGACATGTGGAATACGACCTGATTTTTCGATCTCTGCACAAACTTTTGCAACATCTTCTGCTTTATAGTTAGGACCTTTATCCCCACCACGTAAAATGATGTGGCAGTCTTCATTTCCTTTTGTTGAAACAATAGCCGAATGACCAAATTTTGTTACGGATAAGAAATAATGGGAAGCTTCTGCTGCGCCCATTGCATCTAAGGCCACTTTAACGCCACCATTTGTGCCATTTTTAAAGCCTACGGCACAAGATAAGCCTGACGCTAACTCACGGTGAACTTGAGATTCCGTTGTTCTCGCACCAATTGCGCCCCAGCTCATGAAATCAGCTACATATTGTGGTGTGATCATATCTAAGAACTCACCCGCTGATGGCACGCCTAAGTTGTTAATATCTGATAATAATTTACGTGCAATACGCAAACCATCATTTAAACGATATGTGTCATTTAAATAAGGATCGTTAATTAAGCCTTTCCAACCTACTGTTGTACGCGGTTTTTCAAAGTAAACACGCATCACCACTTCAAGTGTATTTTTATATTTATCACGTAATACTTTTAAACGTTTAGCGTAATCTAATGCCGCTTTAGGATCATGAATAGAACAAGGACCAATTATTACAAGTAAACGGTCATCTTTTCCATGAATAATATTGTGTGCATGTAAACGGGTTTCATGAACTAAATCTGCAGCTTCTTGACTTGCTGGAAATTTTTCTAATAAGGCAATTGGGGGTAATACCTGATCGACTTTTTCAATTCGGGTATCATCATTTGCAACTTTTACTTCGATTTCTTCTTTTTTCGTCGCCATATGTCACTCTCTAAATCTTAAATGTTGTGCTTAAATCTAATGGCGTTACTCTACACCCATTTTTTGTACTAGTAAACTAGTTCATTTGAATTATTACACAGTTATTATGTGATTGCGTAAAATTTATACTACCTAGGCAGTAAAACAGGGCGTTATTAAACTATATTTCCGCCTTGGCTGGCAAGGTTTTTAACGTAAAAATAGGTTGTACCAGCCCTATTTAAACAGAATGATTCTTTTATCCTTCAAATTAACAAAGAGGTTTAGATAAATGCGGGCAAAAAAAACAATTTCAATTCCTACCGCACTTTTTAAAAATATTTTTTCAATGCCCTTGTTTTTACTGAACATCCCCCTCATTTTTTTGTCTGATTGAACACTTATTCAGTCATTTATTTTTACTTGGAGAACTCTATGAAGAAAAGAAATTTTGTATTAACCGGTATAGCATTAGGTTTAAGCGTGTTTGCAACCTCTTTATCCGCTCAAGCGGCTATTCCAAATGAGATTGTCGAACAAGGTAGCCTTGCGCCTATGTTAGAAAAAGCACAAGCAGCAGTAGTCACCCTTTCTGTTGAAGGCAAAGCAAAAGCAAACAGCCGTTCAGCATTACCTGATGATATTCCAGAAGAATTTAAATTTTTCTTTGGTGATCAATTTGGCGAACAATTTGGTGGAGATCGTGGTGCATCACGCAACTTCCGTGGTTTAGGTTCTGGTGTCATCATCAATGCCGATAAAGGTTATGTTTTAACTAATAATCACGTGGTAGATGGTGCAGATAAAATCACCGTAAAATTACAAGACGGACGTGAATTCAAAGCCAAACTCGTTGGAAAAGACGAACAATCTGATATCGCTTTAGTACAAATCGAAAAACCAGCAAATCTCACTGCGATCAAAATGGCTGATTCCGATAAATTACGTGTCGGTGATTTTACCGTTGCTATTGGTAACCCATTCGGTTTAGGCCAAACCGTGACATCAGGTATTGTTTCAGCACTTGGTCGTTCTACTGGTTCAGATAGCGGTGCATATGAAAACTATATCCAAACGGATGCGGCGGTAAACCGTGGTAACTCTGGTGGCGCATTATTGAACTTACAAGGTGAATTAATTGGTATTAATACCGCGATTATTTCTCCAAGTGGTGGTAACGCCGGAATTGCCTTTGCGATTCCAAGCAACCAAGCCAATAACCTTGTGCAACAAATCTTAGAATTTGGTGAAGTACGCCGTGGTTTACTCGGTATTAAGGGCGGTGAATTAAATGCCGATTTAGCAAAAGCCTTTAATGTTAGTGCACAACAAGGTGCATTTGTGAGTGAAGTCATTCCAAATTCTGCTGCAGAAAAAGCCGGCTTAAAAGCAGGTGATGTAATTACCGCAATGAATGGTCAAAAAATTTCAAGTTTCGCCGAAATGCGTGCCAAAATCGCGACTTCTGGTGCGGGCAAAGAAATTGAACTTACTTATTTACGTGATGGTAAATCTGAAAACGTAAAAGTGACCTTACAAGCAGACGATGGCACTCAAACTGCGAGCAAAACGGAACTTCCAGCATTAGATGGTGCAACCTTAAGCAACTATGATGCAAAAGGCGTTAAAGGTGTAGAAATTAGTAAAGTACAGCCAAATTCAATGGCGGCACAACGCGGTTTAAAATCGGGTGATATCATCATCGGCATCAACCGTCAGCCAATTGAAAGTACGCAAGACTTACGCAAGGCGCTAGATGAAAAACCATCTGCCGTTGCACTCAATATCTTACGTGGTAAAAACAACTTCTACTTATTAGTGCAATAAAATAAAAAAGAGCGGTTAATTTGACCGCTCTTTTTCTTTATTCAGATATCATAAACTGCTCTCTCAATTGATGAAGTTGATCACGTACAGCAGCGGCTTTTTCAAATTCGAGATCTTGAGCAAATTTATACATTTGTTGTTCCAATTTCTTAATTTGTTGTTGGAATTCTTTCGCAGATTTAGGTGCATTGTAAAGTGCGGTCGGTTCAGCCGCCGTTTTACCACGCTGTTTCGATTTGGCTTTTTGATTTGCACCTTGGCCAATATCTAACAACTCACCCACTTTCTTATTCAATGCCTGTGGAACAATGCCGTGCTCTTCATTATATTTCATTTGTTTTTCACGACGGCGATTCGTTTCGGTAATGGCTTTTTCCATAGATTTAGTCACGCTATCAGCATACAAAATCGCTTTACCATTTAAGTTTCGAGCAGCTCGACCGATGGTTTGGATTAAGGAACGTTCAGAACGCAAGAAACCTTCTTTATCCGCGTCTAAAATCGCCACAAGAGAAACTTCTGGAATATCCAAGCCCTCACGTAACAAGTTGATACCAACCAATACATCAAATTCGCCTAAACGTAAATCTCGAATAATCTCTACACGCTCAACGGTATCAATATCAGAATGCAAATAACGTACACGAATGCCATGTTCATCTAAGTAATCCGTTAAATCTTCCGCCATTTTCTTCGTCAGCGTCGTCACTAAAACACGCTCATTTTTGTCAGCTCTTTGACGCGCTTCAGACAGTAAATCATCAACTTGAATCGACACAGGTCGAATTTCAATTTGTGGATCGAGTAAGCCCGTTGGACGTACCACCTGATCGACAATTTCAGTACCCGATTTTTCCAACTCATAAGGGCCAGGTGTCGCTGAAACGTAAATCGTCTGCGGCGCTAAACGCTCAAACTCTTCAAAGCGTAATGGACGGTTATCCAATGCAGAAGGCAAACGGAAACCATATTCCACTAAGGTTTCTTTACGAGAACGGTCACCACGATACATCCCGCCAATTTGCGGCACAGTCACATGTGATTCATCAATAATCAAAATCGCATCAGATGGCATATAATCAAATAATGTCGGAGGCGGTTCGCCTTCATTTCTGCCAGAAAGATAGCGTGAATAGTTTTCGATTCCTGAGCAATAGCCAAGCTCATTCATCATCTCAATGTCAAATTGCGTACGTTGGGTTATACGCTGCTCTTCCAGTAATTTATGTTCCTTGATGAAATATTCACGGCGTTGCACAAGCTCCGCTTTGATTTTTTCAATGGCATCTAAAATACGTTCTCTTGGTGTCACGTAGTGGGTTTTTGGATACACCGTAAAACGCGGAACCGCGCCAAAACTAGTACCCGTTAAAGGATCAAATAAACTTAAGCGTTCAATTTCATCATCAAATAATTCAATTCTTACCGCACGATCATCTGATTCAGCAGGAAAAATATCAATCACTTCGCCCCGCA
>CAUETL010000094.1:0-7133 GCA_959020685.1 Parahaemophilus parainfluenzae
AAGAAAAATGGGCGAACTTCCCATTCTTATCTGCAAATGTGATTAACACCAAAACAGGTAGAACCTTAGTTAAACCTTATACCATTTTAAATAAACAAGATCTTAAAATTGCCGTGGTCGGTTTAACCACAGAGGATACTGCAAAATTAGGTAACCCAGAATACCTTCACAATGTGAAGTTTGAAGATCCAACAACAGTAGCAAAAGCTACATTAAAAGAGCTAAATGAAAAAGTTAAGCCAGATGTAAAAATTGCTTTAACACATATGGGCTATTACTATGATGCAAAACATGGTTCAAATGCGCCAGGTGATGTAAGTCTTGCGCGTAATTTAGATAAAGGCGCATTCGATATGATTATCGGTGGTCACAGCCATGATCCGATTTGTGTGGATGATAAAGGCGTATGGATTAAAGATTATCAACCAACTCAGCCATGTAAACCGGATTTCCAAAATGGTACTTGGATTATGCAAGCATTTGAATGGGGTAAATATGTTGGTCGTGCAGACTTTGAGTTCAAAAATGGCGAATTAAAATTAGTGAATTATCAATTAATTCCAGTGAACTTGAAGAAAAAAGTGAAAAAAGAAGATGGTAAAACGGAATACGTAAATTACGCCGAAGAGATTCCACAAGATCCAGAAATGGAAAAACTTTTAAAAACTTACCAAGATAAAGGCGATGCGTTATTAAGCCAAAAAGTGGGTAAACTAAAAGGTAAGTTAGAAGGCGATCGTACTATCATCCGTTTTGAACAAACTAACCTTGGTCACTTAATTGCAGAAGCACAACGCCAAAAAACAAAAGCAGATATTGGTATCATGAACTCTGGTGGTATTCGTGATTCTATCCAAGAAGGTGATGTAACTTATAAAGATATTTTAAAAATCCATCCATTTGGTAATATTGTGAGCTATTTTGAATTAACCGGTAAAGAATTACTGGATTATTTAAATGTGGTGGCATTGAAAGAAGTGGATTCTGGTGCCTATGCACAATATTCAGGTATCAGCATGACTGTAAATCGTGCTGAGAAGAAAGTTGAAAATGTGAAAATTCAAGGTAAACCATTGGATTTAAATAAAACTTACCGTATTTCTTTGCCAAGTTATAATGCGGCGGGTGGAGATGGTTATCCAGTCATGACAAAAAATCCAACTTTCGTTAACACAGGTTTTATTGATGCGGATGTTTTAAAAGAGTTTTTTGAGAAAAATTCACCTATTAATGCTGAGAAATACATCCCTCATAATGAAGTAACCTTTAAATAAGGAATGAAATGGCATTAGATTTATCAGAAATTCGTCAGCAAATTACGCAAATTGATCGCAGCTTGTTAAAGCTGCTTTCAGAGCGTCATCGCCTGGCATATGATGTAGTAAGAAGCAAAGAGGTGACGCAAAAAGCGTTACGTGATTTAGAGCGAGAACAACAACTCTTACAAGAGCTTGTGCAGTTTGCTGAAAGCCAAAATTATCAGCTTGAACCACAGTATATTACGTCAGTCTTCCAAAAAATCATTGAAGATTCTGTATTAACACAACAAGTGTACTTGCAGAAAAAGCTCAATGAACAACGAGAAGAAACGTTACATATCGCCTTCTTAGGTAAGCGTGGTTCTTATTCTAATTTGGCTGCGCGTAATTATGCGGCTCGCTACCATCAACAATTTGCTGAAATCAGTTGCGATTCTTTTGCTCAAATTTTTGAAAAGGTTGAAAGTGGGGAGGCTGATTATGGCGTACTTCCTTTAGAAAACACCACGTCAGGTGCAATTAATGAAGTTTATGATTTGCTTCAACATACAACCTTATCTTTGGTGGGCGAGTTGGCTTATCCTATCAAGCACTGTGTTTTAGTAAATGAGCAGGATGATTTAAGCAAAATTGATACGCTTTATAGCCACCCACAGGTGATCCAGCAGTGTAGTCAATTTATTCAAAGTCTTGAGCGTGTGCATATCGAGTACTGCGAAAGTAGCTCTCATGCAATGCAGCTCGTGGCAAGCTTGAATAAACCGAATATTGCGGCATTAGGTAATGAAGATGGTGGCAAACTTTATGGCTTACATGTGTTAAAACATAATATTGCGAACCAAGAAAACAACATTACGCGTTTCATTGTCGTAGCCAAACAAGCACGTGAAGTTTCACCGCAAATTCACACGAAAACCTTATTGTTGATGACTACATCGCAACAAGCGGGTTCTTTAGTGGACGCCTTACTTGTGTTTAAAAAGCACGGTATTAATATGACCAAGCTTGAATCTCGTCCTATTTATGGCAAGCCTTGGGAAGAAATGTTCTATTTGGAAATTGAAGGAAATATTCATCATCCTGATACCCAAATTGCCTTGGAAGAGCTTAAACAATTCAGTAATTATCTGAAAGTGCTTGGTTGTTATCCAAGTGAAATTGTGAAGCCTGCGAAGGTATAACGAAAATAAAAAAAGAGCGGTCGATTTAAAACAACGTTAAAATCGACCGCTCTTTTTATTGGGAAATCTTAAGCTTTTTTCAAGAACTCTGATTTCAACATGATTTTGCCACAATCGACGTTGTGATCTCCATTAACTAAACGGATATTTTTGAATTTTGTGCCTTTCTTCAACACTTCAGATGAACCTTTTAATTTTAAATCTTTAATTAAAAGCACATCATCACCATCGGCTAATAAATTACCGTTGCTGTCTTTAACAATCAGTTGATCTTCATCGGCTTCAACTGCTTCGTTACCATTCCACTCATTGCCACAATCAGGGCAAACAAAATTTACAGAATCATGATAAACATATTCGCCTTTACATTTTGGGCAAGCTGGCATTTGATCCATTTCTTTTTCCTTCTTTATCTGATTTAAGCCAAGTATAATGCGCACGGAGTATAACAAAAAAGTGACTATTCGCCAAAAAATGGGCAATTTCACGGAATTTATGAGGTATTTATGAAAAAAATTATGCTTTTGAGTGCAGTGATGGGCAGTTTAATCTCAATCAATGCATTCGCGCACAATATCCAACCAAATCAACTTTTAGCCAATGTAACGGTTTCGGATAAAGGTGAAATCACTTTAAATGGCAATGATGCGGCTTATAAATCATGGAGCTCAACGGCATTACCTGGCAAAGTCCGTGTGATTCAGCATATTGCAGGCAGAAGTGCGGCAAAAGAGAAAAATCAAGCGATGATCGAGGCTATCAAAGCCGCTCATTTTAACCAAGCTAAATATCAAACCACGACGATTATTAATGCTGATGATGCTGTTGTGGGCACAGGCATGTTTGTGAAAAGTAGTGCAGAAAAAGGCAAAAAAGAAAATGCCCACAGCCAAGTGATTTTAGATGATAAAAGTGCGGTCAAAAATGCATGGGGATTGCGTGAAAAAGACAGTGTGATTATTTTGCTTGATAAAACCGGCAAAGTGCAATTTGTGAAAGAAGGGAAATTGACGGATGATGAAGTCAAGGAAGTCATTTCTCGTGTAACAGCGTTAATGGCGAAGTAATAGACCAACAAGCGGAAGTTTTCTTCCGCTTTTTTATCCCTTGAAATCCTTCATTAACTTTCTCAATGTATTGCAGTTTCGTTGAAATTTACGACAATGTGTACAAATGGAAAGATGCAAATTGAGCCCAATTTTTTCTTTGGTTATTAATGGGCGTTCTTGAGCATCTGATATGAGGCGAGTCGCTTGGCGACATTTCATAAAGTCACTCCTTAAAGTTTATGAGATAAGCAGTTTTGAAGTTGTAAGCGGGCACGATAGAGTGTCGTGTGCAAGTTACTTATGCTTAGTTGATTTTCTTGGCAAATTTCTTCGGAAGATAATTCCAAAAACTCTCTCATCATAAAAATCTTGGCTTGTTTGGCTGGCAGGCAAGTTAAGCAAGTTTCAAAAATCAGCCAGAATTCTTCAGAATAGACCGCACTTTCGCTCAGTTCGAGATCGAGTGGAGAATGTTCAGCTTTCCAGTGGCCCCCTTCATCAAAGAAATGATTAGTTTGTTCTTCATCTTCAATTTCGGTTTCTAGCACTAATTTGCCTTTCTGGCGAAGAAAATCAATGATTTTATTTTTTAAGATAGCAAAGACCCAGGTCTTAAATGCCGCTTGTCGTTTAAATTGCTCAAGATGGTTAAATGCACTTAAAAAACTCTCTTGCACCAAATCTTCAGCTAATACAGAATCGCCCACCTGTAATGTGGCAAATTTCAGCATTTGCTCTCTAATTTGAGCCAAGTCTTTATTGGAAATTCCAGTTTTCATATTTTTTCCTTGAAAAAAGTGTAAGAAATAGATTTCTCATTCGTCTAATGATAATGAAAGGGGAAACCTTTCCATCCAATGCTAATTATTCACAAATTAAGGAAGATTCAAAATGAAAAATATTACTTCAAAAACAACCTTTACTGCTATTGCTGCACTTTTCTTCGCAACCAGTCTTTATGCGACCGATATGAAATCTAATGAAATGTCGATGGCAAAAGATTCCATGCCGATGACAAAAGACGCTATGCCAATGCAAAATGACAAAATGGCATCTGATGGGATGATGAAATCTCATGATATGAAATCTCACGACATGAAAATGGATAATATGAAATCAGAAGGAATGAAATCTGATGATATGAAAACAAAAGAAATGAAAGCAAAAGAAATGAAGAAAAAAGCAAAAACAATGGAAAAACCGAAAATGTAATGCTTTCTTCTTAAAAGAAAAACTGCGGTCAATTTGACCGCAGTTTTTGTATCAAAGTGAGATTATTGTTTACGCCACGTCGTGCCGTTAGGGCCGTCTTCTAACACAATTCCCATTGCAGTGAGTTCATTACGAGCCGCATCTGCAGCAGCCCAATCTTTAGCAGCACGCGCTTCGTTGCGTTGTTTGATGAGCGCTTCAATTTTTGCGACTTCATCATCGTCAGAGCCCGCTTGTAAGAATTTTTCTGGATCTTGTTGAAGTAAACCTAATATACCCGCTAACTCACGTAAACGCGCAGCAAGACCATTGGCTTTTTCTGCATCTTCAGTTTTCAATTTATTGATTTCACGCGCCATTTCAAATAGGACAGAAAGAGCGTTCGGTGTATTGAAATCATCGTCCATGGCTTCACGGAAGGCTTCCACAAAATTTTCACCGCCAAAAGCAACCGCACTTTGATCGGTGCCACGTAGAGCGGTGTACAAACGTTCTAATGCACCTTGTGCTAAATTCAGGTTTTCTTCACTATAATTGAGTTGGCTGCGATAGTGTGCCGTTAGTAAGAAATAACGCACCGCTTCTGCATTGTAGTGGTTTAATACATCACGAATAGTGAAGAAGTTGCCGAGGGATTTCGACATTTTTTCTTTATCTACCATGATCATGCCGGAATGGATCCAATAATTCACATATTGGCCGCCATGAGCACAGCAAGATTGCGCAATTTCATTTTCGTGATGTGGGAACATTAAATCAGAACCACCGCCGTGAATATCAAAATGTTCACCGAGTTGTTTGCAGTTCATCGCTGAACATTCAATGTGCCAACCTGGACGACCAGGCCCCCAAGGTGATGGCCAACTTGGTTCGTTTTCTTTTGACATTTTCCAAAGCACGAAATCCATTGGATTTTTCTTGATTTCATTAATTTCAATACGTGCACCCGCTTGTAATTGGTCAAGATCTTGGCGTGATAATTTGCCGTATTCCTTAAAGCTTTCCACATCAAACATCACATCGCCATTGTCTGCAACATAAGCATGACCGCGTGCAATCAGTTTTTCCACAATCTCAATAATTTCAGGAATATGATGCGTCGCACGAGGTTCAAAATCAGGGCGTAATACATTAAGTGCATCAAAATCTTTATACATCTCTTGCACCATACGATCTACAAGTTGATCACAGGTTTCTTTGTTTTCTAATGCTCGCTTAATGATTTTATCGTCTACATCAGTGATATTACGCACATAAGTCAAATCGTAACCTAAAGAACGTAAATAGCGGGCAATCACATCAAAACATACAAAGGTACGACCGTGGCCAATATGGCATAAATCGTAAACGGTCACGCCGCACACATACATACCCACTTTTCCTTCATGGATAGGTTTGAACACTTCTTTTTCACGAGTGAGGGTATTAAAGATCTTTAACATATTTTTTCTCTTAAAACTGGTTGGAAAACGACCGCACTTTTTCTGCTCATTGTGGCACTTTCTCGCCATTTGTGGAATAATGAATGCCTTAATTTTCAAGAGGAAAACAACATGGTTACATTACACACAAATTTTGGCGATATTAAAATTAAACTTGATTTTGATAAAGCGCCAATCACTGCAGAAAACTTTTTAAATTATTGTAAAAACGGTTTCTATAATAACACAATTTTCCATCGTGTTATTGATGGATTTATGATTCAAGGCGGTGGTATGGAAAGCGGAATGCGTGAAAAAGCAACAAACGCACCGATCCAAAATGAAGCAAACAATCGTTTAAGCAATAAACGTGGCACAATCGCCATGGCGCGTACCTCTGATCCACATTCTGCAACGGCACAATTCTTCATTAACGTGGCGGATAATGACTTTTTAAACCACCGTTCAAAAGAGATGTTCGGCCGTGAAGTGGTACAAGAATGGGGCTATGCCGTATTCGGTGAAGTGGTTGAAGGCATGGATGTGGTTGATAAAATCAAGAAAGTAAAAACTGGTAATAAAGGCTTCCACCAAGACGTTCCAACAGAAGATGTTGTGATTACATCAGTTTCTGTCGAATAATTAATTCGGTGTGTGGATGCGTAATCTACACACCTTTTTTCTTAAGTGAAATAACACTATGCCTTTCTTCGATACTCATACCCACCTCGATTATCTTCATCATGACACGGGAGAGCCATTAGCTCAGCTAGTGGATAACGCTAAGCAAGCTGATGTGCAAAAAATCTTGATTGTGGCGGTAAAAGAGTCGGATTTTAAAACAATCCAAAATATGACCGCACTTTTCCCTGAGCATCTTTATTGTGGGCTTGGGTTGCATCCTCTTTATATTAAAGAACATCAAGAGCATGATTTAGAGAAATTGGATACGGCATTATCTGTTCGTAATCAAAATTGTACAGCCGTAGCAGAAATAGGCTTAGAATGTGC
>CAUETL010000095.1:0-7099 GCA_959020685.1 Parahaemophilus parainfluenzae
TACCTGCCTGTCACGCAGGGGGTCGCGGGTTCGAGTCCCGTCCATTCCGCCAATTAAGCCGAGATAATGAAGCACCTGAAGGTGCTTTTTTTATGCCCGAATTTTACCTGCCAGCCAACATTCGCTATAATTAACCAAATTTACATTTTACAGAGATATTTTTTATGACAACTCCTGTCGTTGCCTTAGTGGGTCGCCCAAACGTAGGTAAATCCACCCTATTCAACCGTTTAACCCGTACTCGTGATGCACTTGTTGCTGACTTCCCTGGCTTAACCCGAGATCGTAAATACGGCCATGCCAATATTTCTGGCTATGATTTTATTGTGATCGATACCGGCGGTATTGATGGCACAGAAGAAGGCGTTGAAGAAAAAATGGCGGAACAATCCTTATTAGCGATTGAAGAAGCCGATGTCGTGCTTTTCTTAGTGGATGCGCGTGCAGGTTTAACGGCTGCAGACATTGGCATTGCCAACTACTTACGCCAACGTACTAATAAAACAACCGTGGTTGTAGCAAATAAAACTGACGGTATTGATGCAGACTCACACTGTGCGGAATTCTATCAATTAGGCTTAGGTGAAATTGAACAAATTGCCGCATCACAAGGTCGTGGTGTAACCCAGTTAATGGAGCAAGTACTTGCCCCTTTAGCAGAGAAATTACAAGAAAATGAAGCAGAAAATGACCGCACTTCTGATGAAGAAGAAAAAGATGAATGGGATCATGAATTTGACTTTGATTCAGAGGAAGATACGTCATTAATTGATGATGCATTGGACGAAGAGCTTGAAGAAGAACAAGATAAAAATATCAAAATTGCGATTGTAGGCCGTCCAAACGTCGGTAAATCGACATTAACCAATCGTATTTTAGGTGAAGATCGCGTGGTAGTTTACGACATGCCAGGCACAACACGTGACAGTATCTATATTCCAATGGAACGCGATGGTCAGCAATACACCTTAATTGACACAGCAGGTGTGCGTAAACGTGGTAAAGTGCATTTAGCCGTTGAGAAATTCTCTGTCATCAAAACATTACAAGCGATTCAAGATGCAAATGTGGTGTTACTCACAATTGATGCGCGTGAAAACATTTCAGATCAAGATCTCTCTCTACTTGGCTTTATCTTAAATGCAGGTCGTTCGCTCGTGATCGTCGTAAATAAATGGGATGGTTTAGATCAAGATGTGAAAGATCGCGTCAAATCCGAATTAGATCGCCGTCTTGATTTCATCGACTTTGCCCGTGTGCATTTTATTTCAGCTTTACACGGCAGTGGCGTGGGTAATCTTTTTGATTCGATTAAAGAAGCTTATGCTTGCGCAACGCAAAAAATGACGACGTCCCTTCTTACCCGCATTTTACAAATGGCAACGGATGAGCATCAACCACCAATGATTGGCGGTCGTCGTATTAAATTAAAATACGCTCACCCAGGCGGCTATAATCCACCGATTATCGTGGTACATGGTAACCAAATGGATAAATTACCGGATTCATACAAACGTTATTTATCTAATTATTATCGTAAGAGTTTGAAAATTATTGGTTCGCCAATTCGCTTGCTATTCCAAGAAGGTTCAAACCCATTCGCGGGTAGAAAAAATAAACTCACACCAAACCAATTACGTAAACGTAAACGCTTGATGAAGTTTATCAAAAAAGCAAAACGCTAATCTTAACAAACAAAGAGCGGTCAAAAATCTCTGTGAATTTTGACCGCTCTTTTTATTGAAAAATAAATTATTCGTCTATAACCACTTTACCAATATAGCCTAGATTACGATAACGTTGAGCGTAATCAATACCATAGCCGACAACAAATTCATCCGGAATAGAAAAACCAATCCATTCAACAGGTACTTCAACTTCTCGACGAGAAGGTTTATCTAACAAGGTACAAATCGCCAAGCTTGCAGGATCACGTAAATTTAAAATACCACGCACTTTTTCAAGGGTGTACCCCGTATCAATAATATCCTCAACAATCAGCACATGTTCATTACGAATATCGCCTTCAAGATCTTTCGTAATTTTCACATCGTGATTACTTGTCATTCCGCTCCCATAGCTTGAAGTGGTCATAAACTCCACTTCTACCGGTAATTTTAATTCACGCACAAGATCGGCCATGAACATAAATGAACCACGTAAAAGCCCGACAACAATCAGTTTATCAATGGCTTTTTGTTGATAAAAATGCGTAATTTCCGCGCCAAGTTCAGCTATGCGACTACGGACATCCGCTTCTGAAATCATAATATCGACGTGGTGTTTTTTCATGGTCTTTCCTTTTTAATTTAATTGTTTGCGTATTCTACAATAAAAAAGGCTGAAGTTTAAACCTTCAGCCTTTTTAACCCTAACGAATTTACTTTCTACTCTACCTGTTGAAGCAACCTGCAATCGCTACGAAACAGATGTGTGTATAGTAGCAGAAAGAAAATATCTGTCAATAAGAATTATTATCATTTTTATAAATTTATTAATTCCCTGAGATTTTCATCTTGTCGAGTAGGATTGAACCAGTTTGGATATTGGATCGATGTTCAACATCATCTGCTACTGCCACAATATTTTTCAACATATCTTGTAATTGACCTGCAATGGTAATTTCAGCAACTGGATATTGGATTTCACCATTTTCCACCCAGAAACCGGCTGCACCACGAGAATAATCCCCGGTCACAATATTTACGCCTTGCCCCATGACATCGGTAACCAATAAACCAGTGCCCATCTGACGTAAAAGTGCGGTCAATCCGCCCGTTAAATTTGGTTTCACAAGCCAGTTGTGAATACCGCCAGCATGACCGGTACTTTGCATGCCCATTTTTCTACCGCTGTAACTGGTGAGCAAATAGGTTTGCAATACGCCATCTTGAATAATTTCAAGATCCTGTGTTCGCACCCCTTCGCTATCAAAAGGCGTGGAGGCTAAACGTTTTAACAAATGCGGACGCTCACTAATTTGGAACCAATCTGGCAATACTTGTTTTCCAAGATGATCGAGCAAGAAACTGGATTTGCGATATAAGCTGCCGCCACTAATCGCGCCCGTTAAATGAGAGATTAATCCTGTTGCCACATCATTTAAGAAAATCACGGGCA
Source organism: Parahaemophilus parainfluenzae (assembly GCA_959020685.1). Taxonomy (GTDB): domain Bacteria; phylum Pseudomonadota; class Gammaproteobacteria; order Enterobacterales; family Pasteurellaceae; genus Haemophilus_D; species Haemophilus_D parainfluenzae_T. The sequence continues at coordinate 3,121 of CAUETL010000095.1, forward strand.
CTTCACGTGTCGTTAATTTTTGTGGATTTAGACGCGCAATCACTTTTTTCGCACAATTTTGCCCTACCCAATCAGCGGAGGAAAGGGCATCAAACTCACGTGAAACCGTATATTCGTAGTCATTTTCAAGTTGATCTAGCTCGCCACCAATCACTGAACAAGATAAAGAATAGCGGCTAGATAAGTAACTTTGTAGCATGCCGTGTGTATTGCCATAAACACGTACACCGGTATGTGAATTAAAGCTTGCACCATTGCTATTCACAATTTTTTCATCGTATTCCAATGCCGCTTTTTCAGCTTCTAAAGCTAATTTCGTAGCCTGTTCAACATCAACACTTGCCCCATGATAAAGCGCTAAATCGGGTGCTTCAAAAGCCATTAGTTCTTTATCGGCTAACCCAGTACAATCATCTGGCGAGGTATATTTTGCAATAGCGAGCGCTGCTTCAACGGTGTTTTTAATCGCTTCTTCACTTAAATCTGAGGTGGACGCATTGCCTTTTTGTTGGCCTAAATAAACGGAAATACCTAATGCCCCATCGTTAGTAAATTCAACATTTTCAATCTCTTGCAGACGGGTTGAAACCGATAAACCACTCACTTTTGTCACACCGACTTCCGCGGTGGCGCCCGCTTTTTGGGCGGTTTCAATCGCAAAACTGACTGCATCACGCAATGTTTGCTCTTGAGATTTTAAAAGTGCGGTTAAATTTTCTGCTGTTTTCATGGTGATAATCCTATTAAAAATTTGCGCCATTTTATCTTATTTTGAAAGTTTATGCTAAAATGCACCAAATTTTTCATAAGGTAATAGAATGGCAAAACGTAAGAAAAAAGAAGCCTTTGATTGGGAAGATGAAGACCAAGAAGAGATTATTTGGGTAAGTAAAAGTGAAATCAAACGCGACGCTGAGGATTTAAAACAGCTCGGCGAGAAATTGGTGAACTTAACCAAAGCAAATCTGACTAAGGTTCCACTAGACGATAGCTTGAAAGATGCCATTGAATTAGCGCAACGCCTGCAAAAAGAGGCGCGTCGTCGCCAATTACAATATATTGGTAAGCTCTTACGCTCAATTGATGCAGAGCCTATTCGTGAAGCTTTAGAAAAAATTGAAAACAAACATAATCAACAACAAGCGATGCTGCATAAGTTGGAAATCTTACGTGATGAATTGGTTGCGAAAGGTGATGCGGCTCTGACTGATTTGTTAAATGAACATTCTTCTGCAGATCGCCAACACTTACGTAATTTGATTCGTGCAGCACAGAAAGAGAAGGAACAAAATAAGCCGTCAAAAGCTTATCGCGAGATTTATCAGATTTTAAAAACACTCATTTTAGAAGACTAAAATACGACTATTTTTGACCGCACTTTGTGTCAAAAAAGTGCTATGATTAGCTACCCTTTTAAGAAGGAAAGAACGTTATTTATGAATATTCGTTGGAATATTATTTTAGGTGTCATCGCCCTGGCTTTATTAGGCTGGTATTATTCGCTTAATCAAGATCATAGCGATTTACAAAGCCTCATTAAAAAGCCTGATAGCCCAGAATACGTCGGTAATAAAATGGAAACTACCGTATTCTCGCCTGAAGGTAAAAAACAATATCTCGCGATTTCTGATAAAGTGGAATATTACACCCAAGACGGCCATACTGATTTTATTTCGCCGTTAGTCTATCTTTTTGATGTCTCTTTGGACAATAAAGATAAAGAAGCGAAAACCGATAAAATTCAATTAGAAAAACAAAATTGGAAACTTAGCGCGCAAAAGGCAAAATTAACGAAAGATCAAATGCTCTATCTTGAAGGTGGTGTGGTTGCCGAGAGCCTTGATCCTTTATCTCGCCTACAACGTGTTGAGACTGAAGCCGCAGTAATTAATTTAAAAACACAAGACATTACTTCCGATACACAAGTAAAAATTAACGGATTAAACTTTAATTCTAGCGGATTGAAGCTCGTCGGAAACTTACGTCAGCAAGTTGCAACTCTAAAGGAACAGGTAAAAACATATTATGAAATCAACAAACAATAAAATTCTGCTTTTAACGGCGTTAATGATGACTTCTTTGTCTGCTTTTGCGTTAAAAGACGATACCAATAAACCGATTAACATTGTCTCAGATAATCAATCTTTAGATATGGAAAACAGCGTGGTGACCTTTACGGATAACGTTGTGATTACGCAAGGTTCTATTTTGATTAAAGCCAATAAAGTGGTTATTACTCGTCCACCAGAAAATTCAGGTAAAAAAGAAACTGTTGAAGCATTTGGTAGCCCGGTTACCTTCCACCAACAACTTGATGATGGTAAGCCTGTTGACGGTCGAGCGAATAAAGTTCACTACGATTTAGGCACTGAATTCTTAACATTAACCGGCAATGCTGAATTAAAACAATTAGATAGCAAAATTAACGGTGAACGCATCACTTATGATGTGAAAAAACAACAGTTAAAAGCCAATGGTAATGGAAAATCACGCGTGCAAACCGTCTTAATTCCAACCCAATTACAACAAAAAGGTAAAAAATAACCGATGTCTGTATTACAAGCTGAATTCCTCGCAAAAAGCTATAAAAGCCGAAAAGTGGTTTCTGATGTGAGTTTAACCGTAAACTCCAATGAAATTGTTGGCCTACTTGGTCCAAATGGTGCAGGTAAAACTACTACTTTCTACATGGTCGTCGGTTTAGTTCGTCATGATCAGGGAAAAATCACCATTGATGGCGATGATATTAGCGTATTACCTATGCATGAACGTGCTCGTCGAGGAATTGGCTATTTACCACAAGAAGCCTCTATTTTCCGTCGTTTAACGGTGTATGAAAATCTTATGGCGGTATTAGAAATTCGCAAAGATCTCACTGCAGAACAACGCAGAGAGAGAGCGGATGAGTTAATTGATGAGTTCAATATTGGCCATATTCGTGATAGCCTGGGGCAATCTCTTTCTGGTGGTGAACGTCGTCGTGTGGAAATTGCACGCGCATTAGCGGCAAATCCAAAATTTATTTTATTAGATGAACCTTTTGCAGGTGTAGACCCAATTTCGGTGACAGATATTAAGAAAATCATCACAGATCTCCGTAATCGTGGCTTAGGTGTGTTAATTACCGACCATAACGTACGCGAAACCCTTGATGTTTGTGAACGCGCTTATATTGTTGGTGAAGGGAAAATTATCGCGACCGGCACACCGGAAGAAGTCATGAATGATGAGCACGTTAAACGTGTCTATTTAGGCGAACAATTTAAACTATAACCGATGAAATTTACGACATTGCTCTCCCCTGATGATATTCGTCAGGGGGTTGCTTTTTCTAGCAAGAAACGATTATTTGAATCTATTGCCACTTTCGTTGTGGAAAAACTTCACTGCGAAAATGGTGAACAGGCTTGTTTTGAATGTTTATTTGAGCGGGAAAAATTAGGTAATTCAGGATTAGGTAATGGTGTCGCTATGCCTAAAGCCAAGTTACCTACTACCGTGTCAGATAAAATACTAACGGTATTTATGCAATTAGAAACGCCTGTCGAATACGATGCCGCCGATAATAAGCCGGTAGATATCGTTTTTGCTGTGCTCGTACCCGAAAATCACTGCCAAGAATATATTCCTGTTTTGGCAGAACTCAATGAAAAATTAACTGATAAAAACTTAATTAAACAACTTCGTTCAGCACAAAGTGCGGATGAAATTTGGCAAATTTTTGAATGTGCCGATCATTCAGAGGAATCTGAGGATGACACAAATTTAGATAATATTGAACCTCAAGAGGTATAACCTAACCAACTAACCATAAGGAATCACGCAGATGGAAATTATTATTATCAGCGGTCGCTCCGGCGCGGGGAAATCTGTCGCATTACGAGCTTTGGAAGATATGGGCTATTATTGCGTGGATAATCCCCCTCTCGATTTACTCCCTAAACTCCCCAATATTTTCGCCAAACCTCAACCCCCTTGT
>CAUETL010000096.1:0-7018 GCA_959020685.1 Parahaemophilus parainfluenzae
CAACGTGGAATTTGTTTTTTCAACGTAAAGGTTCCATAGCCGGTCATGATGCTCGCGCAATAAACATGCTCATCTTCACAAGCTAACAACAGTGCTGCCAATTCCATTTTGGCTTGCTCACGGGTTAAACCATGTAAATCCAAAAATAATTCGGGTGAAAAATCGCCACGACGAAGTTGCTTTAATAAATGGCTATCTTCCCCTTCGCGTAAATATTTGATGACACCATCATGTTCATTTAGCAAGGGTTCATATTCATCGGAAAAATAGAAAAGTGTATCTTCTTTTTCTCGAATATCACGTAAATGGGATTTTTTTTGACCGCTCTTTTGACGAGGTGCCACAAAGATATCTTGCTTGATGGGTTTAATCCCTTTTGTTTCCGCCCGAAAAAGATCGAAATCATCTGGTTCTGTCATTATTTTTCTCAATTTGTTATTTTGCTTAATGATAGCACATCTATTCTATGGTATAACTAGCCAAATTTTTTATTGAGGCAGAAAATGGAAACCTTACACAATCAAGAACTTGTTGCGACAATTTTAGAAGATAACGTGGCAAGTGAATTAACAACTATTCAAGATTTTTTACGCTGGACATACAGCACATTCAACCGTTCTGATATTTACTACGGGCAAGGCCATGACAATGCGTGGGATGAAAGTCTTCAATTAGTCCTTGCGGGGCTTCAATTACCGCTCGATTTACCGCAAGATTTATTTGGTAGCAAACTTACTCATTCTGAAAAAGAGACTTTAGTACAATTAGTCTTAAGCCGAATTGAACAACGTGTGCCAGTAGCTTATTTAACGAATAGTGCGTGGTTCTGCGGATTAGAATTTTATGTGGATGAGCGTACGATTATTCCTCGCTCGCCAATTAGTGCATTAATCCAAGATAAATTTGCTCCGCTTTTAAAATCTGAACCAAAACATATTTTAGATCTTTGTACTGGCAGTGGTTGTATCGCAATCGCGACGGCTGAAGCCTTTCCTGAAGCAGAAGTAGATGCCGTCGATCTTTCTGTGGATGCATTAAATGTGGCGGAAATCAATATTGCGCGCCACCAATTAGAACACCGTGTTTTCCCGATTCAATCAGATTTATTCCAAAATCTCTTCAGCCAACAATATGATTTAATCGTCACCAACCCACCTTATGTGGATGAAGAAGATTTGGCAGATATGCCGGAAGAATTTCATTATGAACCTGAATTAGCTTTAGGTTCGGGTGTTGATGGCTTAGAAATCACGAAACAAATTTTAAAACAAGCACCAGATTATTTAACGCCAAATGGCGTGCTCGTTTGCGAAGTGGGCAACAGCATGGTAAGTCTCATTGAACAATATCCAGATGTGCCATTTGAATGGGTTGAACTAAAAAATGGTGGCCTGGGTGTATTTGCTATTAGCCGCGAAGATTTAGTGAAATATCACGATTCTTTTTAAACTAAAAGTGCGGTTAAAAATCGTCGTGAATTTTGACCGCACTTAACAAATTACTGGCGCGCGTTCTTAACGCGTGCTTTTCTTTTTTAAATAAAACAATGAATTTACAAAACTTTTACTGACTCGTCGTTTCTTTTCTACCCTTGCATTCTTTTCCATGCAAACGGTATTTTTCATCTATTTACAAGGAAAAGGATTAAGCAACAGCGAAATTGCCTTTTCGCTCTCGTTGCTTTTCTTCTGCAACCAAGCATTAGCCATTTTAGCCGGTATTTTGGGGGACCGTTTTGGACTGGCTAAAATGATGTTGCTCGGGTGCTTTTTAGATGTGATTGCCTATATTTTCTTTCTCTCTGCGGACAATTACATTCTGCTTTTAATTGCCACCACCTGTTTTGGCTTAGGCAGTTGTTTGTTTGGTACCAATGCGAAAGCCTGCTTACTTGTACTCGCGGGTGAAGAATACAAAGAGAAAACCCGATTACAGGGAAAATATTTAAAAGTCACTTCCATGTCGTCTATATTTGCACCTTTATTAGTGATTCCATTTATCAAATACGATCATATTGAATGGTTGATTTGGGTCTGCTTTGCTATGGAAGCGGTTCTCTTTGCCCTAATGGTTAAACCGTTTTATCAAATTCAAACCTTGCAGACCTTAGTGAAATTTCGCTTTGCCCAAATTAAAGAAATCATCACTAAAGAATTTTTATTGGTGCATTTGATGTTGTTTATTCCCCTTTCCATTGCAACCTCATTCTTTGTGATCTTCCCTTTCCTGTTTGATAACAAATTAGGCGTGCCGGAACACTCACCCATTGCACTTTTTGTAAATGGTTTATTGACTGTATCGCTACAAAGTTATTTTTCTCGAAAAATTAATTTAACGATTAAACAAACCCTATGGGTGGCACCAATCTTGGCTATTGGTATTATCCTGCCTTGGTTTATTACGTTGAAATATATTTCTTTGGTTTCTGCTTATATTTACTTGGTCATTTTCACGGTGATTGAAGTCTATGCTTTAACCGCGATGGCAAATTTATTAGTAAAATTTGATAATGGTACAAACCGAGGTTTTATCTTTGGCTCATCACGATTATTGCTTTCTATCGCAACAGTTATCGTCATGAACTTAGTGCCACATTTGTTTTTATTGTAAAAAAGAAACGGTCAGAATTCACATTAAATTCTGACCGCACTTTTATATTTTTCTATGCTTATTTCACTTCTAATTCAACATTATCAAACAATTTCTTCACCGCGCTGTTATCACGCAATTTCTCAGCCTTTTCAACCATTGGTCGGGTTAAGTGTGGAGAGAAAAATTCAATAAAGTCATACATATAGTTGCGTAAGAAAGTACTGTGTTTAAACGCAATTTGCGTCATACTCGCACGGAATAAATGCCCCGCATCAATTGCCACTAAATCCTTATCTGCTGGTGTATGTGCCATAGATGCCATGATACCTACACCTAATCCTAAACGCACATAAGTTTTAATCACGTCAGCATCCGTTGCGGTAAACACAATATTCGGCAGAATCCCCGCGCGATTAAACGCATAATCCAAATCAGATACACCGGTAAAACCAAAGGTATAAGTGACTAACGGATATTTACCTAACTCCTCAACAGTAAGATTTTTTACTTTTGCTAAAGGATGATCGGGTTTAACAATTACCGAACGATTCCACAAATAGCAAGGCAGTTGAATCAAATCATCAAAAAGATACGGCGCTTCTGTTGTGATCGCTAAATCCACTTCACCTGAAATCAATGCATCATGGATTTGCGTCGGTGAACCTTGATGAATATGTAAACTCACATCCGGATATTGTTTAGAGAAACGCTCCACCACAGCCGGCAACATATAACGCGCTTGCGTATTAGTTGTCGCAATACGTAACACACCATGATTCGGGCAAGTATATTCATTGGCCACTGATTTAATGCTTTGGGCTTTCACTAAAAGCTCACGAGCTATAGCGACGATCTTTTTACCCGCAGGCGTAATGGATTTAATGTGTTTACCATTACGCTCAAAAATCTCTAAACCTAATTCATCTTCTAACAAGCGAACCTGTTTACTGATACCAGGTTGAGAGGTATAAAGCGCATTCGCGGCTTCAGTCACATTTAAATTTTGGTTTACAATCTCAACAATGTAGCGGAGTTGCTGCATTTTCATCGCGAATACCACCTATTTTTTATAGCGTTTACTTAACTCAGTATAACGTTTTACTGCTTTACGAATTTGACCTGACTTTGGTCGACGACGAGGTTTCGTCACATCTAATTTGGTTTCGGTTTCTGGTGGCAAGCCCACTAACTCACGTAGATAGTTGACATTTTCCAGATCCATTTCTTCCCAGCCACCTCGCGGTAAACCTTTCATCAGCTTAATGTTGCCGTAACGAATACGAATCAAGCGGCTCACTTGAATGCCTTGTGATTCCCACAGACGGCGCACTTCACGGTTACGACCTTCCATTAAAGTCACGTCGTACCATTGGTTAATCCCCACGCCACCTGCAAATTTGATTTCTTTGAAATTGGCTGGGCCATCTTCCAACTGCACACCTTTACGTAAACGCGCTAACATGGCATCGTCCACTTGACCAAATACACGTACTGAATACTCACGCTCAACTTCACGGCTTGGATGCATTAAACGATTCGCTAATTCACCATCTGTTGTGAAAAGCAATAAGCCTGAAGTATTAATATCCAAACGACCGACAGCAATCCATCTTGCGCCATTTAAGCGTGGTAAACGATCGAATACGGTCGGACGGCCTTCAGGATCACTACGCGTACAAAGTTCACCTTCTGGTTTGTAATACATTAATACACGGCATACTTCTTTTTGTGCTTGTTGAAGATTAATGATACGACCATCAATACGCACTTTTACACCGGAATGTACATCGATACGATCTCCAAGGGTCGCCATTTTACCATCGACACTCACTCGATTTTCAGCAATCATTGCTTCAATTTCACGACGAGAGCCTTGTCCTGCACGCGCAAGCACTTTCTGTAATTTTTCACCTTCTACGGTAGATTGACGAGAGGGTTTAGCCACCTTAGCTTTAGGGGTTGATTTGATGTCAGAATTGACCGCACTTTTACGATCTTTACGCTCAAAGTGCGGTTGTTTTTCCGCCTGTTTTTCACGTTCTTGTCTGACTGGTTTTTGAATAGGTTTCATCTGTTTTCCTTTGTCGCTTTCCCAAGCGTCTAAAATAAGTTAAATGAAAGGATCGGTACTACCACTTCCTTCACGTAAAATGACTGGCGATTCTTCCGTTAAATCTACCACCGTTGTTGGCTCTTGACCTAAATAGCCACCATGAATAATTAAATCCACTTGACGTTCTAAGCATTCGCGAATCTCTTCGGGATCGGAATAAGTCATATGTTCATTATCAGGCAGCATCAGTGAGCAAGATAAAATCGGTTCACCTAATGCCTTCAATAAATCTAAGGCTATTTGATTATCTGGTACACGCAAGCCAATCGTTTTGCGTTTTGACGTCATCAATCGACGAGGAAGCTCTTTCGTTGCTGTCAAAATAAAGGTATAACGCCCCGGTGTATTGTTTTTAATTAAGCGATAAGCCACATTACTGACCGTTGCATAGGTTGAAAGCTCGGATAAATCGCTACATACCAACGTAAAATTATGCCCGTCTGGCAATTTACGAATTGCCACAATACGATCCATCGCATGTTTATCGCCTATCATACAGCCTAAGGCATAGCCTGAATCTGTCGGATACACAATGACACCACCTTGACGCAAGATTTCTACTGCTTGATTAATCAAACGCGCTTGCGGATTTTCAGGGTGGATATAGAAAAATTGGCTCATAATTTTGTCCTTAAAAAACTGACGAGATTATACACCGATTTAGATATAGTTATAAGAATTTGTTATAAAAAACGACCGCACTTTGAAAACTCATCCAAAGTGCGGTCAATTTTTTAGGTATTTTATTTCAACAATTCACGAAGGGCTGAACCGATTTCAGCGAGACTTCTCACTGTCTTCACACCTGCCGCTTCAAGTGCGGCAATTTTATCTGCCGCTGTTCCTTTTCCACCGCTGATAATCGCTCCTGCATGTCCCATACGCTTGCCTTTTGGCGCCGTTACACCTGCGATATAAGCCACCACAGGTTTTGTCACATGAGATTTAATGAACGATGCCGCTTCTTCTTCTGCAGAGCCACCGATTTCACCAATCATCACGATAGCTTCAGTTTCAGGATCTTCTTGGAAACGTTTTAGAATATCAATGAAGTTGTTTTTTATGATAGGGCGGCCACCGAGATCTACACAAGTAGATTGACCAAAACCTTCATCTGTTGTCTGTTGTACCGCTTCATAAGTCAAGGTGCCTGAACGAGAAACAATGCCTACTCTGCCTTTTTTATGGATATTGCCTGGCATAATACCAATCTTACACTCATCCGGTGTAATCACACCTGGACAATTTGGGCCGATCATCACAACACCCGTTTCATTTAATTTTTGTTTTACTAACAGCATATCCAATGTTGGAATGCCTTCTGTAATACAGACTACCAACTGAATACCTGCATCAATAGCTTCTAAAATGGCATCCTTACAAAATGGTGCAGGCACATAAATCATCGTTGCTATAGCCCCTGTAGCTTGCACCGCTTCACGTACTGTATTAAATATCGGCAAACCTAAGTGCGTTGTTCCGCCTTTATTCGGTGAAACGCCACCCACTAACTTTGTGCCATAAGCCAATGCCTGCTCGCTGTGAAATGTCCCTTGCGCACCAGTGAAACCTTGGCAAATTACTTTTGTTTCTTTATTAATTAAAATCGCCATGATTATTCTCCTTTTGCCGCTTTCACTGCCGCTTGTGCTGCTTCTTGTAAACTATGTGCAGCAATTAAATTCACACCACTTTCGGCTAAAATTGCTCTGCCTTGTGAGGCATTGGTTCCTTCTAATCGAACCACAACAGGCACTTTTACACCGACTTCTTGAATCGCTGCCACGACACCTTCAGCAATAAGATCACAGCGTACAATTCCACCAAAAATATTCACTAATACAGATTTTACATTTTTATCTGTAAGAATAATCTTAAAGGCTTCAGCCACACGCTCTTTCGTTGCGCCGCCACCAACATCAAGGAAGTTTGCAGGGTTACCACCATATAATTTCACGATATCCATTGTGCCCATAGCAAGCCCGGCGCCATTGACCATACAGCCAATATCACCTTCCAAAGCAACATAGTTAAGCTGATATTTTTCTGCTTCTGCTTCACGTGCATCACTTTGACTTAAATCGCGTAAAGCTAATAAATCAGGATGTCGATAAAGTGAGTTATCATCTATGCCCACTTTCGCATCTACACAAATTAAATTACCCTCTTTCGTCACCACGAGTGGATTGACTTCAACTAAAGAAAAATCTTTTTCGATAAAAAGCTGAACAAGTTTTACAAAAATCTCGGCAAATTGTTTATTTTGTTCGCCACTTAAACCGAGTTTAAAGGCCAATTCACGACCTTGATATG
>CAUETL010000097.1:0-6984 GCA_959020685.1 Parahaemophilus parainfluenzae
TAAGATGACTTACAACTTTTGAGGTATTTATGAATGAAATGCAAAGTGCGGTAGATTTTTTGATTATTTTTCAGAATAGAAAGCATTTCGCGACAAGATAAATAGGAAAAGGTTAAAATAAGCCAAATTTTCTGTTGGGAGTTTCGATGTTTTTTGTTTATCTCATTATCGCCTTAGTGGCAGGTGTCGCACTCGCGACGCAATCAGCCATTAATACGCAATTGGCGAAAGCCATGAGTGGCGAAGCGGTGATCGCGACCTTTATTTCTTTTGCAGTGGGAACAATCGTTCTCTTTTTTATTGCTTGGGTAAAAACCGATTTATGGGGCAATTTATCAACCGTCCCTTCACAACCTTGGTGGAAATTAATTGGTGGGATACTCGGTGCAGTTGTCGTGTTCACAACGGTTTTGCTTGCACCTAAGCTAGGCATTACCGCGATGTTATTTTTTATCATCGTCGGACAATTAATTACTGCAGCTACTATCGATCATTTTGGTCTTATCGGTATGCCGATTCGAGAAGTCAATATCACGAAATTTATCGGCTTAATTATTGTCGCCTTTGGATTAGTATTTTATTTCTTTGGGGATAAGTTAGTTGAGCTATTTGGGACGAGATAAGATAGAATACGCCTCTGTTCATTTATTTATCGCGTAATTGGGGAAACTATGCGAAAGCGTTGCCTGTGGGCGTTGATTATTTTGTTGCTGTTGCTCGTAGTAAGCGTTGGCTTAGTACGCGTTTTTGCGACCCCGAAACGTGTGGAACAACTTGCAAATCATTTTTTAGCACCACATTATCACATTGAATTAGCGAATGACTGGCAATGGAAAGCGACAGGTTTAACGCTACCTGAGCTAAAATTGAAAACAGACCAATGTACCCTCATAAACCTCAATGATACGCAACTCACTTGGTGGAATAAACGTAGTCTTGATGTTGAAAAGGCGAGTTTGAATTATGATTGTTTAACTCATTTACCAAGCGATAACGCTGAAAAAACACCACCAAATTTGACCGCACTTTGGGCGGCATTACCTATTTCTGATGTCAAAGTTAAACACTTTCAATTAACAAATACCGATGCACTGAAACAAGCCGCATTGCAGCCTTTTTTATCGGCTGATTGGGCGTTAGATGCCAACTATAATGGCAACCAATTAGCCCTTGAAGCTCAAGCGAATAATGATGGGCTTGAGCTGCATCATCAATCCACTGTCACGCCACAAGATGGCATTTTCCAATGGGCGGGGAGTAGTGAAATCAAACAAGCGGGAGATAAAACCTACGATCTTCATTTCTCTGCGAATTTTGATCCTGATCTGTCTCAACTCCCTCAACAAGGCAATGTTTTACTCAATTGGAATAATCCTGATCTCGCTGTGACAAAAGGCGAGGCAAAAGTCTCTTGGCAAGGCGCAGATGGCCAGTTAAATGCTCAAGATTTAACGGCAAATTCTCCTTTATTGGATGTGCCTTTTGTGTTCACCAAAGATGGCTTGGATATTTCATGGGGGAAATTTTATTGGACCTTCGATAGCTATCAACCGATTAAAGGCTTCCTTGGGTTATCTATTCACCGTGCGGCAGAAGGCTTGTTGCCATTAAGCATTGATATGAACGTGATCTTACAAACCTTTGGTGAAATGGGCAAAGGGGAGATCGTGATTTCAGGAAAGAATGGTGAAATCGGTGGGGGCGATGACAATAACGAATTGGATTTTGAGCTGAAAACACGGGGGGATTTGCGTTATAACTCGACGGTGGCTTTTACTAATTTAACCTATCATTTTGGCGGGATTTTTACACATCCCGTGGTGTATTTTTATCCGGGTTCTGTCTTTAAAATGGATACTGTTCAACCCGATACCAAATTGCACGTTCGTTTACCGTTAGATGACATTATTATCGGTCGTTATGGCTTGGAAGGGCGTTTGCTCGCAACATTAAAGGGTACGACACCACAGTTTGAAAATCTCGATTTAAAATTAGACGGAAATGCTCATGAGTTTATTGCGGGTATTAAAACCGTGTTTGACTTGCGAGATGAAGAGCATAAGTTGCAGTCTGTGGAAAAACAAGCGACAAACCGTTGGGATTGGATTATCAATGGAAGTGCAAACTGGAAATCCTTAAATACGCCAGTCAAAATGGAAGGTAAGGGTTTTTGGGAAGCCGATCATATTGAATTAAATCAACTTTCTGCTCATTCCAAAGAAGTCAAAATGAAAGAGGTAAAAATGGCACCGCTTTCGTTGGAACTTAAAGATCGACTTCGTTGGGATTATGAAGAAGAGCATATTCGAGGTTTGTTGCAAGCGAAAACAGATTGGATTGAACTGGCTTATGGCGGCCGTTTTGTTTCGCCTGTTTTCGGTTTAGGTATTGATGGTAAGAGTATCAGTAACTTCAATTTTGCAGGTGATTTAAAGGCGGGTTCGCTTGGACCTTTAGATGTTTTGGGTGTATATCAGAATACTGCACTTTCAGGCAAAATCAGCTGGAAAGAACAATCTGCAAAAGTATTCCAATCACTTTTCCCTCAACAATGGAATTGGTTAATTCATGAGGGCAGCATCAAAGGACAAAGTGAATTCGCAATTAATAGCAATGGCGTAAAAATGAGCGGGGAATTGAACCTAAAAAATGGCAAGATCACCATGCCAGATGGTGAAGTGTATGGCTTGAATATTCGCTTCCCAATGAATTATGAAAACGAGGCATTACAAGTGGCCTCAGGTAAGCCAATTCATATTTCGACTAAAAATATTCGCTATGGCGCGCTTTCCGTCGCAAATGGTGAATTGGATTTGTTTGGACGTTATCCGAACACCATGAAAAATCCGCTTACTTTGAGAAATGTGAAACTTTCCTTATTTGATGGTGTTTTGACGGTGCCTCAGCTCAGTTTCCCACAAAGCAAAATGGCAACGCTTTCTTTTACCAATATTGATTTAGCCCAAGTATTAGCTTTAGCACAATATAACCAAGTAACCTTAACCGGCCGCGCCAATGCGACCCTGCCATTTTGGCTTGGTCACAAGGAATGTTTGATTTGTAATGGTACATTGGAACAAGTGGGAAATGTGTCCATCAAATTAACCGATGAAATGGTGAAAGGGTTGAAAAAAGGTGGTTGGACAGAAAATATTTTGGTGGATTTATTAAAAGAAATAGAACTACAAAATTCCCATGCGGCGGTGACGCTCGATCCTAAAGGGCAAATGACATTGCGGGCGAGTATTAGTGGATTTAATCCAACCAAGCGAACCCATAATCCGATAACGTTAAATTATACGCACCAAGAAAATATGTTTGAATTGTGGAATATGATTGACTACGGCTCGCAATTTGAACAAAATCTGCAATATAAACTTTATAAGCAATTAGACAAAGAGAAATGATAAAACACCTTAAATTTCAACCGCACTTTTTTATTTTAGCGGCAATGTTTACACTTACAGCTTGCACACCAACCATTCAATTGGATACACCAAAGGAAGGCATCACCATTAATATGAATGTGGTGGTGGACCACAATATTAAAGTGGAAATGGATGAGAAATCTCAGAAAGCTGTGGGTGAAGTAGAGCCTGTGAAGAAATAATCGAATAAATTGAAAAGGCCATCTGAATGTTAGATTTCAGACGGCTTTTTTCTTTTAAAGTGCGGTTAGATTTCAAAGCATTTTTGCAAATATTTTATCCCACTAAAACCGACGTCATACTGAGCGAACCCGCAATCAAATTATCATTGAAAAACGTAATCTCGTCTTGCGGTTCGCGTAATGCCATAATGTAAAGCAACGGCAAGTAATGATCGGGTGTTGGCACAGAAAGCTCGGCTTTTTCACCTAACTGCTCATAATGTACCAAGGTTTTATCATCTTGTGTTGCAATCGCCTGATTGACTGTTTCACGGAAAGCAAACGCCCAGTCATAACCTGCATCGATTTGATCGATATGCTCCCAACTGATCGCCCTCAGATTATGCACAATGTTGCCGCTGCCGATAATTAACACGCCTTGTTCACGCAAAGCAGCTAATTTTTTCGCCAAATTGAAATGCCATTCTGCCGATTGCAAACGGTTAAGGCTCAGTTGCACCACGGGAATATCGGCATCGGGATAGAGAAATTTCAACACTGCCCAAGCGCCATGATCAAAGCCTCGTGTTGGGTTTAGCTCGACATTTTCCGGCTGTAATAATGATCGCACTTGCTCCGCCAACTCAGGCGAACCAGGCGCGAGATATTGCACTTGGCTGAGTTCATCGGGGAAGCCGTAGAAATCGTAAATCATTTCAGGGTGTTCACCTGATGTTACCTGCAAACGGCTGCTGTACCAATGCGCTGAAATCATCAAAATGGCTTTTGGTTTGGCAAACTTTTGCGTAATTAGGCTGAAATTTTGATTAAACGGGTTTTCTTTATCTAATGCATTCATCGGGCTACCATGCCCAACGAACAATACAGGCATTTTTTTCATTATTTTCTCCTCAATATTTGATGGGGAAGATTGTACGGTTAAATCTTTGTGTGAAAAATACCTGTTTATGAACAACATCTTTTACTAATCGGAAATAATGAACTCTAAGGTTTAGAGATATGGGCATATTAAATAGGGGAAATATTACAAAGTGCGGTTAAATTTCACGAAAATTTTACTTAATTTTTACTTCATTTACAGTTTATTATCTTTATATTTAGGCGTATGATGACTATTAGTTTTACATACCCCCTAAATTTAGGTAAATATATTATTTCTATTTAATAGGAGATTGAATAATGAAAAAATTATTCACAGCAGTACTTTCTGCGGCAGCGATTGCTGTACCTTTTTTTGCTTCTGCGAATACTGCACCACAAACAGAACAAAGCGCAGTACAACCGGAAAAAGCAAAAGGCGTTTGGATTGATGTGCGTTCAGCCGAGGAATTTAACGCAGGTCATTTACAAGATGCTGTGAATATTCCACACGATAAAATCATTGCACGTATTCAAGCGGTGAGCCCAGATAAAAATGCGCCCGTTAATCTCTATTGCCGTAGCGGTCGCCGTGCAGAAGCTGCATTGAATGAGTTGAAAAATGCAGGCTATACCAATGTGACCAATCACGGCGGTTATGAAGATTTGGTTAAAAAAGGTTTGAAATAAATATCACATCATTTAAAGAAAAATCCCCTAGATTTAGTATTTAGGGGATTTTTTTACTCCAAAGCACGGCCAAATTTTGAGGTATTTTTGCAGATCATCTTAAAAATTCGACCGCTTGTATTGTCCTCATTACACTAATTCTTATCTATTCGCTTAATCAATAAAAAGACCGCCAGTACTAATGCAATCGCACCGCAAATCAAGCTTGGTATTGGGATGCCATTACGCTGAGGGAGATTTTCGTTCAACGATAAAATAGACGCTGCAATAATGAGTGCGGCAATAATCAACATAATGCCCACTCGTTCGACAGTCTTACGAAAATGCTCTAATCCGTGGATTTCATGTTCAAGACGAATTTCCTTATTGCTGATTTTTTGTAAGAAAATTTTGACTTCTTCCGGAAGCGAAAGCCAGTTGTTGTAGCTGTCAGCAATTTTTTCGAAATTTTCACTCATCACGCGTTTAGGTGAAAATCGTTTCTTGAGCATTTGTGTAACATAAGGTTTAAGTACGGCTGCAATATCTAATTCAGGATAGAGATAACGTCCGATCCCCTCAATCTGGGCAAAACCTTTTGCTAGCAAATAAACGCCCTCAGGCATAATAATGCTATTTTCGCTCATAATTTTGGTAAAACGATTCATCAATTCACTGATATCTAACCCTGCCAAATTGCTTTCAGTGAGGAGCATGAAAATCTCAGAAAGATCATTTTCTAGCGCTTTTTCATTCGGCACATTATAACTGACAGCAAGCTGCTTAATGGTCTCGATGATTTTTCGCACATTTTTTTGAGAGGCATAGTACAAACAATTTCCAAGTAATTCGCGTTCTTTAGGGCTGAGTTTGCCCATTGCCCCCAAGTCAATAAAAGCAATCCGCCCGTCAGGCGTTAATAGAATGTTGCCTGGGTGGGGATCAGCATGAAAGAAGCCAAACTCAAATACTTGTTTCATATAGAGATCTAATCCAAGTAAAGCAACATCTTTAGCCAGTAAACCTTGTTGTTCAATCTGTGCTTTATTGGTTACTTTTGAGCCATACACAAAATCCATACAAAGAATGTTATTGTTTGATAAATTTGAATAGGTTTGTGGGACTAAAATACGTGAATCTTGCTTAAAATTATTAGCAAAACGCTCAATGCTACGACGCTCACTTTCAAGGGAGAGTTCTGTTGTAATGGATTCTTTGAAGGTATTTAATAACGCTTTAGGTTGAAGGTTAGAAATAATGTCGTTGCGTTGTTCTAGAAAATTCACGAGATCTTGTAAGATAAGTAAATCTGCCTTAATGACTTGATCAATGCCTTCTCGCTTGATTTTTACCGCAACATCTTGTCCGTTTTTCAAGCGCCCTTTGAATACTTGACCGATAGAAGCTGATGCCATAGGCTCTGAAGCAAGCGTTTCGAAATGTTCATGAATATCTATGCCTAATTCACGCTGAAATTTCTCTGCAATATCAATGGGCTGAACTTCTACTTTATCTTGCAATTTTTGTAGTTCAGTAATCATTTCAACTGGTAGCAAATCTCGGCGATCACTTAACATCTGCCCTAATTTAACGTAAGTTGTGCCCAGCTCTTCCATCGCTCGACGGATACGTTCATATACAGACACGCTTCCACTTGATTCATTGGCTAACTTATTTGAAAGGGATTCCGGTAACCACTTCTCTAAATTACTGCGTTCAAAAAACTCATCTAAACCATAACGTAATAAGATTTCTGCAACCTGCTTGGTACGTTGAAATTTGTTAAAAATGGCCATTGTAACTTTCCTCTTTGTGCATGCTATTTAGCGAGTGTTTAAAATAAGGTT
>CAUETL010000098.1:0-6950 GCA_959020685.1 Parahaemophilus parainfluenzae
AAACCGATTTTGCCACCGTGCAGGAATCGAATCCTAATATTTGGGGATTATTGGTATTACTTGGGCTTATTAGTGGTGCGGCATTAATTGCTTATGTTATTGCCAGCAATATGCTGCCGATGAATTTGCTTGGCCTTCTAGGCTATGTTGAAACCATTTTGATGGTGATTATTTCATTTTTGATTGGAGAGGAAATGGATGCGGACAGCTATCCGTTATTCATTTGTTTAGTATTGGCGATGAGCCTGATTATTTTTGATGGCGTGTATAAACAGCGCGTAAAAGGAACAAACCATGTCGTTTAAAGAAATTAGCCCAGAACAAGCTTGGGAAATGGTGCAAAATGGCGCCATGCTTGCAGACATTCGGGATCCACAACGTTTTACCTATTCCCATGCGAAAGGAGCGTTTCATTTAACCAACCAAAGTTTTTTACAATTTGAAGAACAAGTGGATTTTGACTCCCCGATTATCGTGAGTTGTTATCATGGCGTGAGCAGCCGAAATGTGGCGACTTTCCTCGTTGAACAAGGCTATGAAAATGTGTTTAGTGTCATTGGTGGATTTGATGGTTGGGTAAAAGCTGGTTTACCGATAGAAACGGCTTATTAGTATTTTTTGATTTAAAGTGCGGTGAAATTCACCGCACTTTTCTTTTTGTCTCGCTATTGCTTATCCACGATCGCTTTCAACATCGTGTAAGATTGAGCTTGTTTTTTCTCATCAAAAATATAGCTTACCGCCATAATTTCATCAAAATGTACCCGTTCACGTAGTTGCTTGAGTTGAAATTCCACGCTTTCAGGACTACCGATAAGCGAACAAGCGGTCATTTGTTCCACCACTGCGCGTTCTTGGTTGTAAATCGGGATTTCCTCGAAATCGACTGGGCCAAAGTGCGGTTTCTTTTGGGCGTGCATTTGAGCTTTCCAAACATCTTCTTCTGATGCCATCGGTGGTTGTAAATTTTGTTGTGCGTTAGTCACCACATTTAAGAAAAATAGTGTTTGCGTCGTCGCCAGTTGTCTTGCTTCGTTATCGGTTTCTGCAACAATCGCGTTGACTCCTAAGATGACATAAGGCTCAGCAAGATAGGTCGATGGTTTGAAGTTTTTGCGGTAAATCTCCACCGCCATTTCCATCATTCGTGGCGCAAAGTGTGAAGCAAAGGCATAAGGTAAGCCAAGCTCTGCCGCAAGATAGGCACTTTCGGTGCTTGATCCTAAAATATAAAACGGTATATTCAAGCCTGCGGAAGGGTACGCAGAAACAGGGTTGCAATCTTTAAAGTAGCCGCGAAGTTCCGCAATTTCCGCAGGGAAATCCAGACTGTTTCGTCCGCGACGAAGTGCCGCAGCCGTTTGCATATCAGTTCCTGGCGCACGTCCTAAACCGAGTTCAACACGGTTTGGATAAAGCGTCTCCAGTGTGCCATATTGCTCAGCTACCACATAAGGTGAATGATTCGGTAACATCACACCACCTGAACCAACACGCAAGGTCTTCGTATTGGCTAGCGTATGCTGAATTAAAAGTGCGGTCGCTGAACTCACCAAATTTTTCATATTATGATGCTCAGCAATCCAATAGCGTTCAATACCAATATTCTCAGCATGTTTTGCAAGGCTTACCATAGACTCAACTGCTTGCAAATAAGTTTGCCCTTCCCGAACGGGGGCAAGATTAAGAATAGAGAGCTTCATTTTATTTCCTCATAATTGATTTGTGAGCGTTATTATACTTGGTTTTTCTGGCAGAAATATCGATAAAATTGGAATAGACTGTTCCGAGAAAAGGAAAAATATTGCAAAATAAGCACAAATTCAGATGTATTCGAAAAAATGATTGTATTTAATAATATTTCCCTAAAGCGCGGGCAAACCGAATTGCTCGAGAATGCCACGGTGACCATCAATCCGAAACAAAAAGTCGGCTTGGTGGGGAAGAATGGTTGTGGTAAGTCTTCTCTTTTTGCCCTATTAAAAAAAGAATTAACGCCAGAGGGCGGCGAGGTCACTTATCCATCCAACTGGCGGGTCTCTTGGGTGAATCAAGAAACGCCGGCATTGGATATTCCCGCTATTGATTATGTGATTCAAGGGGATCGCGAATATTGCCGTTTGCAGCAGGAGCTTAATGAAGCGAATGAACGTAATGATGGTCATGCAATTGCGCGCATTCACGGACAATTAGAAACCTTGGACGCTTGGACGATCCAATCTCGCGCGGCTTCCTTATTACATGGTTTGGGCTTTAGCCAAGAAGAAATCGCTCAACCGGTGAAATCCTTCTCTGGTGGTTGGCGTATGCGTTTAAATTTGGCGCAGGCATTACTTTGTCCATCGGATTTATTATTGCTAGATGAGCCAACCAACCATTTGGATTTGGATGCGGTTATTTGGTTAGAACGGTGGTTAGTACAATATCAAGGTACTTTGGTATTAATTTCCCATGACCGTGATTTTCTCGATCCGATTGTGACAAAAATCCTCCATATCGAAAATCAGAAACTCAACGAATACACGGGCGATTATTCTTCCTTTGAAGTGCAACGGGCAACCAAATTGGCACAACAAACGGCGATGTATCGTCAGCAACAACAAAAGATCTCTCATTTACAAAAGTATATCGACCGCTTTAAAGCCAAGGCGACCAAAGCTAAACAAGCCCAAAGCCGCATGAAAGCCTTAGAGCGCATGGAACTGATTGCACCGACTTATGTAGATAATCCTTTTACCTTTGAATTCCGTCCACCGCTATCTTTGCCGAATCCTTTGGTGATGATTGAACAGGCGAGTGCAGGTTATGGCAGCGGTGAAAGTGCGGTAGAAATTTTAACTAAAATTAAGTTGAATTTAGTGCCGGGTTCACGAATCGGTTTGCTCGGGAAAAATGGTGCAGGGAAATCAACCTTAATTAAATTGTTAGCCGGCGAGCTCACAGCCCTTTCTGGTACAGTACAATTAGCTAAAGGCGTACAACTTGGCTATTTTGCTCAACATCAGCTTGATACGCTACGCGCAGATGAATCCGCTCTTTGGCATATGCAGAAACTTGCACCGGAGCAAACGGAGCAACAGGTACGGGATTATCTCGGGAGTTTTGCGTTCCATGGTGACAAAGTTAATCAAGCGGTGAAAGCCTTTTCCGGTGGGGAAAAAGCCCGTTTGGTACTTGCGCTAATTGTTTGGCAACGTCCAAACCTATTACTGCTCGACGAACCAACCAACCATTTGGATTTGGATATGCGTCAGGCATTAACCGAAGCGCTGGTGGATTACGAAGGTTCTTTGGTAGTGGTTTCCCACGATCGCCACTTACTACGTAATACCGTGGAAGAATTCTATTTGGTACACGATAAAAAAGTGGAAGAGTTCAAAGGCGATTTAGAGGATTATCAAAAATGGCTTAACGAACAAAACAGTGCACCAGAAAATAAATCCTCGGAGAAAAATGACGACAATGAAAATTCCATGCAAAATCGCAAGGAACAAAAACGTCGTGAGGCTGAACTTCGCCAACAAACTGCGCCTCTTCGTAAACAAATCTCTCAACTGGAAGAAAAAATGAATAAACATTCTTCCAAACTTGCGGAGATTGAAAACCAATTGGCTGATTCCGAACTATACAGCGCAGAAAATAAAGAAAAATTGACCGCACTTTTAGCACAGCAAGTAGAGGTGAAGAAAGCATTGGAAGAAGTCGAGATGGATTGGTTAGCAGCCCAGGAAGAATTGGAAGCAATGCTACAAGCATAGGGACAGCGTATGAGTCAAAGTCTTTTCCAACACACAAAACACGAAGAATACTGCCCACAATGCGGCGCGCCTCTGCAAATGAAACAGGGTAAAAAAGGTCTGTTTTTAGGTTGTTCGGCATATCCTGCCTGTGATTATTTGCGCCCCTTGCATAAGGTGGAACATAAGGTGTTGAAAGAGCTTGATGAAACCTGCCCGCAATGTGGCAATCCACTCCAACTCAAACAAGGTGCCTTTGGCATGTTCATCGGTTGCAGTCATTATCCCGATTGTGATTTTGTGGTGCATGAGCAACAGGATGAAGAGCAATCCATTGACTGCCCGGAATGCCATAAAGGACATTTGGTTGCCCGTCGCGGACGACAAGGGAAAATCTTTTATGGTTGCGATAACTTTCCCCATTGCAAATTTTCCTTACCGGCAAAACCCTATGCCATGCCTTGTCCACAATGCCATTTTCCACTTGCGCTATTAAAAAGTGAAAATGCCGAACAGCAAGTCTGGCAATGCGCGAATAAAGGCTGTCGACATATTTTTGAGAACGAAAAATGAATGTACAACAAATTGCCACCCGTTTAATGCAAGACGAAGTCGTTGCCTATCCTACTGAGGCTGTATTCGGTTTGGGCTGTAATCCGCTAAGTGAAAGTGCGGTCAGAAAATTGCTTGATTTAAAACAGCGTCCGATTGAAAAAGGCCTTATTTTAGTCGCGCCGCGCTTGCATTTTTTGCAGCCTTTTGTTGATTTTTCCCGTTTGTCTAACGAACAGCTTGCACGCTTACAGGCACAATATGAACATCCAATCACCTGGGTGGTGCCGGCAAAGGCAGAAATTCCATATTTTCTGACGGGGCAATTTAATAGTATCGCGGTGCGTTTATGTACTCATCCTGCCGTCAAAGCCCTATGCGAAGAAACAGGCTTTGCCCTCACCTCGACCAGCGCGAACTTAACTGGTTTATCACCTTGCCGCAGCGCAGATGCTGTGCGTTCCCAATTTGGGGCAGATTTCCCTGTGCTTGATGAAGCAGTTGGCCAAGCACAAAATCCATCGGAAATCCGCGATTTGCTCACAAACCAACTATTCAGACAAGGATAAGATATGCAGCACTATGCCGTTTGGGGCAACCCTATTGCCCAAAGTAAATCCCCGTTGATTCATCGCTTATTTGCCAAGCAAACCCAGCAAACGATAGAATATGTTGCCAAATTAGGTGACCTTGAGAATTTTGAGCAGCAATTACAGGCCTTTTTTGCTGCAGGGGCGCAAGGTTGTAATATCACCGCACCATTTAAAGAACGCGCCTATGCGCTCGCTGACGAACATAGCGAACGGGCAAAACTGGCAGAAGCCTGTAATACATTAAAAAAATTATCTAACGGCAAACTCTATGCGGACAATACCGATGGCATTGGTTTAGTGACGGATTTACAACGTTTAGGTTGGATTCAACCACAACAACGCATTTTAATTTTAGGTGCCGGCGGAGCAACCAAAGGGGTATTGCTGCCCTTATTGGAAGCACAACAGCAGATTGTCTTGGCTAACCGCACCCTAGAAAAAGCGCAACAACTGGCAGATAAGTTCAAACCTTACGGCACAATTGAAGCTGTCGCAATGGATGCGATTCCCGCGCAAACCTACGATTTAGTGATCAATGCAACTTCGGCCGGATTAAGCGGGCATACCGCCTCCGTTGATGTCTCAATCTTATCATTAGCCCGAGCTTACTATGATATGCAATATGCCAAAGGTGGTGACACGCCTTTTATTGCCTACTGTAAATCCTTAGGTCTGAATAATGTCAGCGATGGTTTTGGTATGTTGGTGGCGCAAGCCGCCCATTCATTTTATTTATGGCGTGGGGTGATGCCCGATTTTGTCGCAATCTATGAACAACTCAAAAAGGATATGGCATGAGTACAAGATGCCCTTGGGTGGACGAACGTCCGATTTATATCGACTACCACGATAAGGAATGGGGCAAGCCACAATTTGATAGCCAAAAGCTGTTTGAAAAGATCTGTTTAGAAGGGCAACAAGCGGGGCTTTCCTGGATCACCGTATTGAAAAAACGAGAAGCCTATCGGGCTGCATTCCATCAATTTGATCCTATTAAAGTTGCGCAAATGACCGAACAAGATATTGATCGTTGTATGGAAAATACCGGACTTATCCGTCATCGAGCAAAACTGGAAGCCATCGTAAAAAATGCCAAAGCCTATTTAGTCATGGAGAAGTGCGGTGAAAATTTCAGTAATTTTGTGTGGTCGTTTGTGAATCATCAACCGATTATCAATGATGTACCGGATATTTCTGTGGTACCCGCCAGAACTGAAACCTCAAAAGCAATGTCAAAAGCGTTGAAGAAACGTGGTTTTGTCTTTGTTGGGGAAACGACGTGTTATGCCTTTATGCAATCTATGGGGTTAGTCAATGACCATATAAATGGCTGTTGTTGTAAATGATATTCCAGTATAATCCCCCTAATTTCATCTGAATAAGAACTGAATTATGAATAAAAAATATACCTTAATTTCAATCTCAATTCTGACCGCACTTTATAGTCAACAAAGTTTGGCCGATCTGCATTCTCAATGTCTGCTTGGTGTGCCTCACTTTACTGGAGAAGTTGTGAAAGGTGATGTCAATAATTTGCCAGTTTATATTGAAGCAGATAAAGCAGAGATTAATCAGCCAACTCAGGCGATTTATCAAGGCAATGTGGATTTGAAACAAGGAAACCGCCATCTGGTCGGAAATTCAGTTGAAGTTAAACAAACAGGGGACGGCAAACAAGCACAACGTTGGGCTTATTTACGTGGTGGATTTGATTATAAAGATAATCAAATCAATCTATTAGGTAATGATGCGAGTTTTAATTTAGATAGCAAAAATGGTAACGTGACCGATGCAGATTACCAACTTGTAGGACGTCAAGGTCGTGGTAAAGCACAAGAAATCGAGTTAGGCGATGATTACCGCTTGATGAAAAACGCGACATTTACCTCTTGTTTGCCCGACGATAATGCGTGGGCAGTAGATGCTTCTGAGATTCGCCAGCACATTAAAGAAGAATATGCTGAATTTTGGCACGCACGTTTTAAAGTGTTAGGTGTGCCGGTGTTCTACACTCCTTATCTACAATTACCGATTGGTGATCGCCGCCGTTCAGGTTTATTAATGCCAA
>CAUETL010000099.1:0-6933 GCA_959020685.1 Parahaemophilus parainfluenzae
AACGATATTTTTTGCCACATAACGCGCAGCATAAGCAGCTGAACGGTCTACTTTTGATGGATCTTTACCAGAAAATGCACCACCACCATGACGAGCTGCGCCGCCGTATGTATCGACAATGATTTTACGACCTGTTAAGCCACAATCACCCATAGGCCCGCCAATCACAAAACGACCAGTTGGGTTAATGAAATATTTTGTTTGTTGAGATAACCATTCGCTTGGCAAAATTGGCTTGATGATTTCTTCCATCACACCTTCGTAAATTTCTTTTTGTGACACTTCTTCACTATGTTGTGTAGAAAGAACAACCGCATCCACACCCACGATTTTATTATCTTCGTATTTTAAGGTCACTTGGCTTTTCGCATCAGGGCGTAACCATGCTAATTTTCCGCTTTTACGCACTTCTGCTTGTTTTTCCATTAAACGATGCGCATAAGTAATCGCCGCAGGCATCAAGACTTCTGTTTCATTTGTCGCATAACCAAACATAATCCCTTGATCACCCGCACCTTGATCTAATGGATTCTCACGATCCACACCTTGGTTAATATCAGATGATTGCTTACCAATCGCATTTAATACCGCACAAGAATTGCCATCAAAACCCATCTCTGAGTGTTTGTAACCAATATCACAAATGACTTGTCGAGTGAGATTTTCAATATCAACCCATGCTGATGTAGTAATTTCACCACCAACTAACGCCATCCCTGTTTTTACATAGGTTTCGCAAGCCACACGAGCTTTAGGATCTTGTTTTAAAATTTCATCAAGTACCGCATCAGAAATTTGATCGGCAATCTTATCTGGATGTCCTTCTGAAACCGATTCAGAAGTAAATAAATAGCTAGACATAAGTTCTCTTCTTTTGGATGTATTGACGTATAGACGGCTATAATACGCTTTTTTGACTAATAAGCAAGCATTCCTATCAAGTATTTTTGAAATGTGACAAGAAGAACCTAAGCTTTACGACAGAATTCAGCTCATTAATGCATAAAATGGGCGACAAACGCCCATTTATTTACCAGATTTTACTTCACTAAATCCAACATTTCTTGTGCATTCGCCAAGGCAAGCTCTGTAATTTCACTGCCGCCGAGTAATCTTGCAAGAGCTGGAACTCTCTCTTCTTGAGAAAGTGCGGTCATTTTAGTTTCTGTTTTATCATCAACGGTAAATTTCTCAACATTAAATTGATGATGTCCATGGCATGCGACTTGTGGTAAATGAGTCACACAAAGCACTTGGCATTTATCGCCTAATTGACGTAATAATTTACCCACTACACTCGCGGTTTTACCGCTAATACCAACATCGACTTCGTCAAAGATCAGCGTTGGAATCGCCGATTGATCTGATGTTAAGACTTGAATAGCTAATGAAATACGAGAAAGCTCACCACCAGATGCCACTTTTGCTAATGGTTGTGCTTGTTGTCCTAAATTACTACGTAAAGTAAAGACGATATTATCTGCCCCATTTGACGCAACTTTAGTTAAATCCGAATTCACTTCAATAAAAAACTCGGCATTTTCCATTGCAAGTCCTTTGATAGAATGTGTAACCTGTTGGGCTAATTTCTCTGCAGCTTGGCAACGGCTTTCATGTAATTGTTTTGCCGTACGTTGCATTTTCTCAAAGGCAGCTTTTTCTTCTAGAATCAGGCGTTCTTCACTTTCTGAAAAATCTAAAAGTGCGGTCAATTCTGCTTTTAATTTTTGATGCCATTCCACCAACTCTTCAGGTTTCACATTATGCTTGCGAGCGAGTTGTAAAGCTTGACCTAGACGTTGTTCAATCTCTTGTAATAACATCGGATCTTGCTCAATATGAGAAGCAAGATGCTGCACTTCACTTGTCGCCTCTTGCACTTGAATAAGTGCATCATTCAACATTGTTTGAACAGAAGCATAGCGAGGATCTAACTCACTTAATTCATCAATATACTGTGTCGCACGATAAAGCATCGAATCGATACTCACGGTCTCATTTTCACTGAGTAACTGTAAGGCTGATTGTGATAACTGTGTCAGCTGTTCGCTATTTGATAGACGACGTTGATCCTCTTCCAATTCTAAATATTCATTTGGACGAAGTGCAAACTCATCCAACTCTTCTACCTGATATTGTAAAAGCTGTTTCTTCGCTTCATTTTCAGTAACTTTTTGTTGGAAGGTTTTAACTTGTGTTTGGAGATTTTTCCACGCGCGATAATCTTCTCGCATTTGTGCGAGCAAATCATGATGATGTGCAAATGTATCCACCAACTGAAGTTGGTAGTCATTTTTCAATAATAATTGTGAAGCGTGCTGCCCATTAATATGAATAAGATATTGACCAATTTCTTTTAATTGAGAAGCCGATACAGGCGTGCTATTAATAAAGGCTTTAGAACGCCCATCTGCATTGATGACACGGCGTAAAATACAATCGGAGGGATTATCAGGATCTAGCAATTCTTGTTCTTGCAACCATTGATAAGCGGGGTTCGTTGGTTCAATAGAAAAGGAGGCGCAGATTTCAGCTCTTTCCTGCCCTTCTCGAACCATAGACGTTTCAATACGTTGCCCTAAGCATAACCCCAACGCATCAATAGCAATGGATTTCCCTGCGCCGGTTTCCCCCGTGATCACAGACATTCCTTTCGCTAATTCAATCTCTAATTGACGAACAATCGCAAAATTATTGATGGTAAGTTGGGTTAACATAAAAAAATCTCCTTAACTGTATATTCATATATTATAACTGTCACAATATACAGTAAAGAGATTTTTAACTTTTGGGATTAGAAATTTTTAAGCCAACCTAATTTTGTACTTAATACATTGTAATAATTATAATTTTTAAGATGTAATAAACGTAGCTTGTGAGGGCTTTTTTCAATATGCACCACATCATCTGGGCAAAAATCTAGTGCAATTTGACTATCACAGCCTAATTCCAACTGTGAAGTATTATGTTCCGCAAAACGAATTGAAATCTTACTGTCGCCATCAATTACTAATGGTCGAGAAGAAAGTGTATGTGGGAACATCGGCACAAGGGCAATCGCATTTAAATTTGGTGTTAAAATTGGGCCGCCTGCGGAAAGCGAATAAGCGGTTGAACCTGTGGGAGTGGAAACAATCAAGCCGTCTGAACGTTGAGAAAAGGCAAATTTATCATTGATATAAACATGGAAATCAATCATGTGCGCAATTTTAGCGGGGTGAATCACCGCCTCATTTACAGCATTGCTACTGGAGATAATTTCTCCGTTTCGTTCAATTTTAGCTTCCAATAAAAAACGCTCTTCTACAAAAAATTCACCATGTTCTAAACACGCTTCGAGCTGTGCATAAGCATTTTTCGGGTCAATATCGGTCAAAAAGCCTAAGTTGCCTCGGTTAATCCCAATCATTGGAATATTATATTTAGCCAAAATGCGAGCACGCCCTAGCATATTGCCATCACCACCGATTACAATCACGAGTTGAGCTTGCTCTCCAATTTCTTCAACCGTTGCTAACACCTCTTCCGGTAAACCGAATTTTTCACCCACCTCTTTTTCAACTAAAACTTGATATCCTCGCTCTTTCAGCCATTGATACAAGTTTTTATGCATTTGCAAATTAATATCGCGACGTGGTTTTCCCATCAAGGCGATGGTTTTAAATGATTTGACTAATTCATCCATAACTATGATTGCTCCCAAGTACAGACTTACTGATTTTTGACCGCACTTGAATTTAAAATTTTAGCCATTATATTACATAGCAATTCAGTTTTGCTAAAATAGCACTAATTTTTGATAAATGGAGAAAAAGATGTCAGAACAAGCACAAAACTTAAATGAAAATGAAGAACTTGTTGAAGAAGTTCAGCAGGAAACCACCGCAACGGAAGATCCGTTAGAAGAAGCGATTGCCCGTGTACAAGAACTTGAAGAACAATTAAAAGCACAAGTAGAAGAAACCTCTAAAAAAGAGCAAGATTTATTGCTCCGTACGCGTGCAGAAATTGATAATATGCGTCGTCGTAGCGAACAAGACATCGAAAAAGCACATAAATTTGCGCTCGAAAAATTCTCAAAAGACATTTTAAATACCATTGATAACTTAGAGCGTGCGCTTGCCACACCAGCCAATAAGGAAGATGAAAACATCAAAGCCCTATTCGATGGTGTCGAGCTGACTTTAAAAGAGTTACTCTCAACGGTTTCTCGCTTTGGTGTCGAGCCTGTTGGTGCAGTAGGCGATACCTTTAATCCGGATCTTCACCAAGCTATCTCTATGCAACCAGCAGAAGGCTTTACAACTAATCAAATCACCACCGTTTTACAAAAAGGTTATACCTTAAATGGTCGAGTGATTCGCCCAGCCATGGTAATGGTTGCAGCTTAATTTCTTTTCTATGACTTAAAGAGCGGACGATTTTTCGTCCGTTTTTTTATTGCCAAAAATCTTGACATAGATCAAATTTATTAAAAAATAATTTGAGAATAATTCTCAATAAAAACTCTCTTGATTTCCAGATTTAGCAAGGTTCCTCCACAATTTCAAGCATCAAAAAACATAAAACAACACTACATATTGTGTGTTGATCTATTAAATAAAACTATATATAGTGCTTTCGTTTTTTTTTAAAGTTAGCCTATATAGGAGTCATAAAATGAATGCTTTCTTCGTGATTAAGCGTGATGGTTCACGAATTGGGTTTGACCTACAACGTATTACTAATGCAATCAGAAAAGCGGCAAGTGCGGTCAATATTGTTGATGAAATTTATATCCATGATCTGAGCCAGCGAATTAATACCGAGATTTTTAGTCACTATCAGCATGAAATTGATATCAACCAGATTCAAAAAATCGTTGAAGATCACTTAATGACAAGCAAGTATCCACAAATTGCACGTGCTTATATTGAATATCGTCACGATCGTGATCTTGCTCGTGAAAAACGCAGCCAATTAACCAAAGAAATTGAAGGGCTGATTGAACAAAGCAACGTCGAATTGCTTAACGAAAATGCGAATAAAGATGCGAAAGTGATCCCGACCCAGCGGGATTTACTGGCAGGTATTGTGGCCAAACATTATGCTAAACATCACATTCTGCCAAGAGATGTCGTGGAAGCTCACGAAAAAGGCGAAATCCATTATCACGACTTAGACTACGCGCCATTTTTCCCAATGTTTAACTGCATGCTCGTTGATCTAAAAGGCATGCTTTCACATGGTTTTAAAATGGGTAATGCCGAAATTGAACCGCCTAAATCTATCGGCACAGCAACAGCAGTTACCGCACAAATTATTGCTCAAGTAGCCAGCCATATTTATGGCGGTACAACCATTAATCGTATTGATGAAGTGCTTGCACCTTATGTTCAACTCAGCTTTGAATAACATTTTATAAATGCCGATCAATGGCGTAATCCTGATGCTGAAGGTTATGCAAAAGCGCTAATTGAAAAAGAATGTTTTGATGCGTTTCAATCCCTTGAATATGAAGTTAACACGCTCCATACGTCCAATGGCCAAACGCCGTTTGTTACCTTTGGTTTTGGCTTAGGCACAAGTTGGCAAGAACGTTTAATTCAGCAATCAATCTTGAAAAACCGTATTCGTGGCTTGGGTAAAAATCACAAAACTCCCGTCTTTCCTAAACTGGTCTTTACCATTAAAAAAGGCGTGAACCAAAACGAACAAGATCCAAACTATGATATTAAAAAACTGGCATTAGAATGCGCATCAAAACGCATGTATCCAGATATTTTAAACTATGATCAAGTAATCAAAGTCACTGGCTCATTCAAAGCTCCAATGGGTTGTCGTAGCTTCTTGGGTGCTTATGAAGAAAACGGTCATGAAGTGCATGATGGTCGCAATAATTTAGGTGTGGTGAGTTTGAATCTACCTCGTATTGCTCTTGAAGCACAAGGAAACGAAGAAAAATTCTACCGCACTTTAGATGAACGCTTAGCCCTAGCCAAGAAAGCCTTGCTTACACGTATTGCTCGCTTAGAAAATACCAAAGCCCGTGTCGCGCCAATTCTTTATATGGAAGGTGCTTGCGGCGTTCGATTAAAAGCTGATGATAACGTTGCCGATATTTTCAAAAATGGCCGAGCATCAATTTCTTTAGGCTATATTGGCATTCACGAAACCATCAATGCACTGTATAAAAAAGGACATATTTTTGACGATGAACAACTACGCGAAAAAGGCATCGCAATTGTGCGTCGTTTAAGTGAAGCAGTCAAACAATGGCAGAAAGAAACCGGCTATGCATTTAGCCTTTATTCCACACCAAGTGAAAACTTGTGCGATCGCTTCTGTCGTTTAGATACCAAACAATTTGGTGTGATTGAAGGCGTTACCGATAAAGGCTACTACACTAATAGCTATCACTTAGATGTAGAGAAAAAAGTGAATCCATACGATAAATTAGACTTTGAAATGCCTTATCCTGAATTAGCAAGCGGGGGCTTCATTTGTTATGGCGAATATCCAAATATTCAACATAACCTAAAAGCACTCGAAGATGTGTGGGATTATAGCTACGATCGCGTGCCTTATTATGGCACTAATACGCCAATAGATGAATGTTACGAATGTGGCTTCACAGGAGAATTTAATTGCACAAGTAAAGGCTTTGTTTGTCCGAAATGTGGCAACCATGACAGTGCAAAAGTCTCTGTAACCCGACGAGTTTGCGGTTATCTCGGCAGTCCTGATGCTCGCCCATTCAATGCGGGTAAACAGGAAGAAGTAAAACGCCGTGTAAAACATCTATAATGGTCGTTTCGTTATTATGATAAAATAGCTCATCAGAAATGAGCTATTTTTATTTCAATAAATAAGGAAGAATCATGCCAACACTTAGTCAAATCACACAATCCATTATGCAAGACCCCGACAATCAATCTTTTACGTTACAAGGCA
>CAUETL010000100.1:0-6856 GCA_959020685.1 Parahaemophilus parainfluenzae
AAAGCCATTGCGGTGAAATGCGATCTTTGCTATTTCCGTGAAGATGGTCCGGCTTGTGTACAAACCTGTCC
This sequence comes from Parahaemophilus parainfluenzae, assembly GCA_959020685.1. GTDB lineage: Bacteria > Pseudomonadota > Gammaproteobacteria > Enterobacterales > Pasteurellaceae > Haemophilus_D > Haemophilus_D parainfluenzae_T. The sequence continues at coordinate 72 of CAUETL010000100.1, forward strand.
GACCAAAACGTTATTTATTATTAGTGATGAGAGTATCAAGCAGGCTAACGAAAGAAAACGTGAAATGGCAATGGTTTCTTCGCCTGCTATTCCAAGATAATTAGTGTGTTTTAACTTGTAATCAATGGAGTGATATTATGAGTTTACCTATCAATTTACTCATCACGACCCTGTTGATTTATGTCGTAGGTGCGTTTATTTCGCTCGCAGTGAGACGAAACGAACAACTTTCAATCAATATATCCGGCGTGACCGGTGTACTTGCTGGAGTGTTAGGTATTGTTGCCTGCATCCCCGTTCTGATCAGCAGCGACACAGTCGTTGATGTTTTCAAAACCCCATTTGAATTTGCCTCGTTCTCCATCCGTATTGACGGATTGGCGGCGTTTATGGTGTGCGTCATTTCTTTATTAGTGATTGTGACCGCACTTTATTCTTTCTCTTATGTAAAAGAATATAAAGGTAAAGGCGCAGGTTCCATGGGCTTCTTTATGAATTTATTTATCGCTTCCATGGTTGCGTTAGTTACCAGCGATAATGCGTTCTACTTCCTTGTATTCTTTGAAATGATGTCATTGGCATCTTATTTCTTAGTCCTTACCGAACAAGATGATAATGCCGTAAATGCAGGCTTGCTTTATTTCTTTATTGCGCATGCCGGTTCGGTATTAATTATGATCGCCTTCTTCATTTTCTACTGCTATGCCGGTAGTTTTGAATTTAGCGCATTCCGTCAAACCACTTTGCCGGCACCGCTTGCCTTTACTGCCTTTATTTTGGCATTTTTAGGTTTTGGCGCCAAAGCAGGGATGATTCCATTACACAGCTGGTTACCGAAAGCTCACCCGGCTGCACCTTCTCATGCGTCCGCAATGATGTCTGGTGTGATGGTGAAAATCGGTATCTTCGGGATCATTAAAGTGGGTGTTGATCTTCTCGGTTCTACCAATGTTTGGTATGGTGTTATCGTACTCGGTTTCGGTGCGGTATCCTCCGTACTCGGCGTACTTTATGCCTTGGCAGAACATGACATCAAAAAACTCTTGGCTTATCACACGGTAGAAAATATAGGTATCATTATGATGGGTGTGGGCGTCGGTATGATTGGTATCGCGACACATCATCCAGTGTTGGCAACCGTGGGCTTACTTGGTGGTTTATACCACTTACTTAACCATGCTGTATTCAAAGGCTTGTTATTCTTAGGTGCAGGTTCAGTCATGTATCGCTTGCATACTAAAGGCATGGACTTAATGGGCGGCTTAGGCAAACTTATGCCTTACACTGCATTCTGTTTCTTAATCGGTACCATGGCGATTTCTGCATTGCCACCGTTTAACGGTTTCGTCAGTGAATGGTTTACTTATCAATCCTTATTCACTTTAAGTCAAAGTGATGATTTCGTATTAAAACTTGCCGGTCCGATTGCCATCATTATGTTGGCATTGACTGGTGCGTTAGCGGCACTTTGTTTCGTGAAAGTGTACGGTATCAGCTTCGGTGGTGCACCACGTAGTGAAAAAGCAGCTAATGCACGAGAAGTGCCAAAACCAATGGTAATTGCCATGGCGGTATTAGCGTTATGTTGTGTGTTGTTAGGTGTGGGCGCATCAGTGGTAACCCCAATAATTGCGAAAATTTCGACCGCACTTGCTCATAGCGAACCGCTAATGTTGGCTCAAAATGGAGTAGTGGTCGCACAGGCTGAACCGCACACCGCACTTTCAACACCGATGGTGACTATTATGTTATTGGCATTTTTCTTCTTGCCATTTAGTTTCTATGCGTTCACCAAAAATCAACGTTTATCCGATCGTGCAAAAGGCAATCCATGGGCTTGTGGTTATGCTTATGAACAAGATATGGCTGCCTCTGCAGGTAGTTTCACTCGTCCGTTACGTACGATTTTCAAATCGCTTTATACCTTGCGTGAAGTGTTGGATCCTGCACCTTTAGGTGATAAAGGCATCCAAGCGGTAATTAAAGGCGCAACAAAAGCTGAACCTTTCTGGGAAGAAAAAATGACGATGCCAATCGCTCGTTTTATTCCTTGGTTAGGAGCAAAAATCCAATGGTTGCAACAAGGTGATTTCCGTGTGTACTGCGTGTACTTCGTGATTGCCTTGGTGGCAATACTACTTTCCATTGCGTTGATGTAGGAGGTTGAAGATGATTACGTTACCTTCAGAAATTGCAACATCTGCCGGAATGTTTGTTTTTGCCATCGTGCAAGCCTTGATTTTGCTTGCCCTTGCACCGTTATTTTCCGGTATTTCACGTATGATCCGAGCACGAATTCAATCTCGTCGCGGTCCGGGCGTGTTACAAGATTATCGCGATATTGCGAAATTAATGAAACGTCAAAACATTTGGCCTGACAATGCGGGTTGGGTTTCTAAAGTGATGCCTTATGTGCTAATCAGCACCGTGATGGTAGTCGCCATGAGCTTGCCTTTGTTTACCCGTGTCGCACCGTTTGGCGCTGGCAGTGATTTAATCACCGTGATTTACTTATTCGCCTTGTTCCGTTTCTTCTTTTCAATTGCGGGTTTGGATTCAAACAGCACATTCTCAAGTTTAGGGGCAAGTCGTGAAGTCACATTAGGTGTCTTGGTAGAGCCAATTCTCATGTTGGCATTCCTTGTCATTGCGTTAATTGCCGGTTCAACCAATTTTGCGGTTATCGGTAATGCACTTTCCGAAAACACTTGGCAATATCCAATTGCGACAGTGATTGCTATCGCTGCAGCATTCTTCGCCGTATTTATTGAAATGGGTAAAATTCCATTTGATTTGGCAGAAGCAGAACAAGAGTTACAAGAAGGTCCATTGACTGAATATTCTGGTCCAGCACTCGCCTTATTAAAAATCGGCTTAAGTTTAAAATCTATGGTTGTGGCATCTATCTTTGTGAGCGTGTTGCTTCCTTTCGGTATCCCGACAGAGATGAGCTTAAGTGCGGTCATTTTAGGTGGTATTTTATTCTTCGTGAAATTATTAGTGGTGTTCGTATTGGCTTGTGTCTTTGAAAACACACTTTCTCGTACCCGCTTTATGTTAACAGGACGTTTAACCGTGGTCGGCTTCGGCATTTCTGTGTTGGCGTTTGTATTTTACTTCACTGGGTTGTAAGGAGGACAAATATGGAACGTTTAGCTCTGATTACAATCATTTTACCTTTCGTAGGGGCGTTTATTGTCGGTTTGAACAAAAAACATTTTGCTCAAATTGCCACCGTATTTGCTGCACTTGCTACGCTGGGAACCTTGTTAGTCGCAGGACAATGGTTTGCCGATGGTCATCAAAGCGTCACTTATGACATCGTCGCTTTTGATAAAACCGCGATCTTTGGTGTCACTCTTGATGCTGTCAGTACATTAATTGCCTTTGCCGTTGTGGCCTTAGGTTTCTTAATCTGCTTATATTCTTGTGGTTACTTAACTGATAAAAACCGTGAACACCCACATAATGGGTTACCACGTTTTTATGCATTCTTGCTCATTTTTATCGGTGCCATGGCGGGCTTGGTGTATTCCTCAACTTTAGCTGGACAATTATTGTTCTTCGAAATTACCGGGGGATGTTCTTGGGCATTAATCAGTTATTACCAAACACCAAAAGCCCAAGCCGCCGCAATGAAAGCCTTGATTATTACCCACGTGGGGGCAATCGGGTTATATATTGCTGCAGCGTATTTGTTCAGCCAATCAGGTACTTTCTCTATCACAGCATTAGAACATTTAGATCCGAGTGCGAAAACCATCGTGTTATTCGGTGTGATGTTTGCTGCGTGGGGTAAATCAGCGCAATTACCAATGCAAATTTGGTTGCCGAATGCGATGGAAGCACCAACACCGGTGAGTGCGTATTTGCACGCCGCATCAATGGTTAAAGTTGGGGTGTATATCTTCGCTCGTTCTGTTATGTCTGCTGGTGAGATTCCACATATTGTGGGTGAAGTCGGCATCATCATGGCGATGATTACCTTAATTTACGGCTTCTTAATGTACTTGCCACAAACTGACTTAAAACGTTTATTGGCGTATTCAACTATTACCCAACTGTCTTATATTTTCATTGGGATTTCTCTTGCTGCATTAGGTTCTAAATTGGCCTTTGTGGCAGCGATTAGCTACATCTTCAACCATGCTTTCGCGAAAAGCTTATTCTTCTTGGTCGCGGGTTCATTAAGTTATGCGACAGGAACTCGTTCTATGCCATTACTACAAGGCATTATGCGTACAATGCCAGTGGTAGGGGCAGGATTTGGCGTAGCCGCGTTAGCGATTGCCGGGGTGCCACCGTTTAACGGATTCTTTAGTAAATATCCATTATTTGCGGCCGGATTTGAGTTAGGCCAAGAATACGGCTGGATCACTTGGTTAATGGTGCTTGCTTTAGTTGAATCTACCGCGACATTCGTATGGTTGTTGTATAAATTCGGACAATGTGTCATCGGTAAACCATCAGAAGCGGTTGCCAATGCACAATCTATACCATTCTCTATGCGTTTCGTGTTAGTTGTATTAATGGTGATGTCCGTGGTGTCCAGTTTTATCGCCGCATATTGGTTAGGTTTGGCTGGTTAGGTTAAGGAGGAATCTATGTTAATGATAAATGGACTTGCGTGTTTACTCATTATTACCTCTCTTTGCGTAATTATGGTTCGAACCGCCAAAAAAGCTGCGTTATTTTACAGTTTGCAATCGTTGGTATTGGTATTGTTGTTTGTCTATCTTGCCAATGAAATGCAAGCCCATGAACTTTATATGTGGTCAATTAGCGCATTTATTACCAAAGTGGTTTTGGTGCCAGCAATTTTAATCTATGCGATGAAAAAAGTTGATGAAAGTCAAACTCCAGCTGGAATAAATGTCGCTTGGTTGATCCCGATCACAGCAGTGATAGTTACATTGTGCTACTTTGTAGTTCTCCCAATCGATTTACCGTTGGTTGCACATCTTAAACCGGCATTATCAGTGTCATTAAGTCACTTCTTATTAGGTTTAGTATGCATTGTTAGCCAACGCAATATCGTAAAACAAGTATTCGGTTATTGTTTGATGGAAAACGGTTCTCATCTCACATTAGCCTTATTGGCAAATAAAGCACCTGAGTTAGTGGAAATCGGAATTGCCACAGATGCTATCTTTGCCGTCATCATAATGGTGGTGTTGGTAAACAAAATTTACCGTACATTCCACTCATTAGATGCAAAACAACTTATGAGTTTGAAGGGGTAACGCTATGTATGAACAATGGATAATTGCGTTATTAATCGCACCTTTAGCAATATCACTTGCCAGTTTCGCTTGTGGCGTGACAAAAGCACGGACAATTTGTACCGCACTTCATGTTACAGGCCTTATCTTAATGTTTGTTTTCTCATTGCAAGTTATCACTGGTGTGCTTACACAGGGTGAAATTAACTGCTTTGGAAACTGGATTCATGTTGACAGTTTGTCAGCCATCTTCTTAGCTTTAATCAGCATTGTTGGTGGGTTGGCTGGTGTTTATTCTATTGCTTATATCAATCGTGAATTTAACGAAAGTCATGTTGATCTTAAGACTTATTGCAATTACTACGGATTTTTACATCTTTTCTTCTTTACGATGATTCTATCCGTAACAACCAATAACTTAATTTTAATGTGGGCAGGTATTGAAGCAACCACCTTAAGTTCTGCTTTCTTGGTAGGAACCTATAAACAAAAAACCTCTCTTGAGGCAGCATGGAAGTACATCATTATTTGTTCTGTTGGGGTAGCGTTCGGCTTATTTGGTACGATTTTAACTTTCTCTAACGGTACCAATCTTTTAGCCGAGCCTAGCCAAGCGATTTTCTGGACGGCAGTTAATCAACAAGCTGGTGAGTTAAATCATGGATTGATGTATCTTGCCTTTGCATTCATCTTGGTTGGTTTTGGTACCAAGTGCGGTCTATTTCCAATGCATACTTGGTTACCAGATGCACACAGTGAGGCGCCAAGTCCTGTCAGTGCGGTACTTTCTGCCGTGTTATTGAACTGTGCTATGTTAGTAGTATTGCGTTATTACATTTTAGTTTCTAAAGCAGTAGGAGCTGATTATCCGCAAACCTTAATGTTGGTATTTGGCTTGCTTTCTACTGGTATCGCGTCCTTCTTTATTATCATGCAACATGATATTAAACGTAAATTAGCGTATCACAGTATTGAAAACATGGGCTTAATTAGCTTCGCCTTTGGCTTGGGCGGTCCAGTTGGCGCCTTTGCTGGATTATTGCATACCATCACTCATAGTTTGGCAAAAGCCTTATTATTCTGTGCTTCTGGTAACATTTTATTGAAATACCGTAGCCGTGATATTCATGAGGTGAGTGGTTTATGGCGTACTATGCCGTTCACAGCGGTGTTATTTGCAGGTGGTGCATTAGCACTGGGCGGTATGCCTCCATTTGGTATGTTTACGAGTGAATTTGCGATTGCTGTTGCCGGTATTTATGCAGGTAAAACATGGTTAATCGTTTTATGTTTGATTTTCCTAACTATCGCGTTAGCAGGGTTAACTACCATGTTGTTAAAAACGGTATTAGGTAAACCAAAAGAAGGTATTGAAGTTGGTGAGTTGAATAAATCTTCAGTTGTTGTTCTAGCAACATATTTGCTACTTCTTCTATTCATGGGGATTTATATTTCCGAACCAATTTTACAACTTTTGACAAATGCAGTGGGCATTGTGTTAGGACAACCTAATGTGTCTTTTGGTGATACGTTAGTTGTACCTTGGCAAAATGTAGCACAATG
>CAUETL010000101.1:0-6764 GCA_959020685.1 Parahaemophilus parainfluenzae
CTAGCTGGTGTTCTGGCGATGCAGCCAAAAGTATTGCTGTTAGATGAACCAACCAATGGACTGGATGCAAAAAATATCGCCAAACTGACTGCACTTTTACGTGAACTACAGTTACCGATGCTTATTGCCTCACATGATTTACGCTTTAGTGAAACGCTCGCAGATTCCTGTTTATCTTTAGCTACGGATAACGATGGCTAAATGCATTCATAATGCGTAAGGAAATAATTCAATAAAAAAACGGGCGAACCATTTAAGTTCGCCCGTCATTCATTTATGACACTAATCAAGCCACAAGTGCGGTTTCTTTTAAGCGATTTTTTAATTTCGCGTATTCAGTTACCACATAGCGTTCAGCCCAGGCTTGGTCTTCGATTTTATCAATACGAACCGCGCTATATTTGTATTCCGGCGTTCTAGAACCCGGGTTCAAATGTTCAGCGGTTAATTCGTTACATTTACCGATCCACCATTGATAGGTCATATAACAAGCGCCTTTGTTTGTACGCGTGCTCACATCTGCACGAGAAATAACTTTACCGCGTGATGAGGCAATCCAAACCAAGTCGTTGTTTTTAATGCCCAATTCTTTGGCATCTTGATCGTTCATTTGTACGAATCCCGGCTCATCCGCAAGTGCAGCAAGAGCTCGGCAGTTACCTGTCATTGAACGGCAAGAATAGTGACCCACTTCACGAACTGTAGAAAGTATCAATGGGAATTCTTCAGAGAGATCTTCCATTGGTGGTTCCCAGTCGCAAGCAAAAAACTCAGCTTTGCCATTCGGACGGTCGAAGATTTGGCCTTTATACAAGTATGTTGTACCTTGATCTTCAGGGCCTTCGTCAGTACATGGCCATTGGATATAGCCCATGCCTTCCATTTTTTCGTAGGTTGCCCCTTTGTAAATTGGGCAAAGTGAACGAAGTTCATCCCAAATTTCTTTGGTATTGTTATAGTGCATTGGGTAGCCCATTGCTGTAGCTAGTTCACTAATGATCACCCAGTCATCCTTGACGTCGCCAGTTGGTTCAACGGCTTTATAGAAACGTTGGAAACCACGGTCAGCGGCACTATACACACCTTCATGCTCAGCACAAGAAGTGGCAGGCAATAAAATATCTGCTTCTGCGGCTGTTTGAGTCATAAAGATATCTTGAACGATGAGAAGTTCAACTTTCTCGAAGGCTTTTTTAACCGCATTAATATCAGGCTCAGTTTGTAATGTATCCTCACCCATGATATAGAATGCTTTAATTTTATCTTCCATGATTGCTTCAGGCACTTCACTCAATGGCACACCTGGTTTGGTTGGAATAGATGGCACGCCCCAAGCTTTCGCAAATTTTGCGTTAGTTTCTGGGGCTGCAAAACTTTGATAGCCTGGTAATGTGTTGAATAATGCGCCCATATCGCACGCGCCCTGTACGTTGTTTTGACCACGTACTGGGTTTACCCCAACATTTGGTTTACCTAAGTTACCGGTAAGCATTGCCAAGCTTGCTAATGCACGTACGGTTTCTACACCTTGACGGAATTGACAAACGCCCATACCCCATAAGATAGTAGCGGTTTCCGCTTTCGCATAAGTGCGGGCAATTTCACGCAACATTTCAGGCTCAATACCTGTGATGTGTTGAGTGGATTCCGGTGTATAAGCTTTCACGGTTTCATAGAACGCATCGAAGTTTTCGGTGTGTTCATCAATAAATTTTTGATCTTGTAATCCTTCTTCTAAAATCACATTCATCATCGCATTCAAGAATGCCACGTTAGACCCGTTAGCAAGCGGTGCATAAATATCCGCGATACGGGCTGTTTCGATTTTACGAGGGTCACAAACAATGATTTTCGCCCCTTTTGCTTTGGCGTGGTTAATCCGACGTGCCACAATAGGGTGTGAAGTAGAGGCATTATAGCCAAAAATGAATACGCATTTGGTATCTTCAATTTCAACAATTGAGTTGGACATTGCGCCGTTACCGACCGATTTGAGCAGACCTGTTACAGAAGGGCCGTGTCACACGCGCGCACAACAGTCAATGTTGTTATTTCCTAATACCGCACGGGCGAATTTTTGCATAACGAAGTTCACTTCGTTACCTGGTCCACGGGAAGAGCCCGTTACCATAATAGATTCGTTACCGTACTTTTCTTTGATTTCACTGAGACGTCTTGCTGTGTAAGAAATCGCTTCCTCCCAGCTCACTGGTGTGAATGGTTCGCCACGTTTGTAGCGGATCATCGGTTGAGTTAGGCGAGGAGTCAGGATTTTTGTATCATGCACAAAATCCCAGCCATAATATCCTTTTAGGCATAACTCCCCTTCGTTTGTCTTGCCGTTTGCACCTTCAGCTCCCACAATTTTGTTGTTTTCCACCAAAAGATGGATTTTACAACCTGAGGCACAATACGGACATACGGTAATTACTTTTTTAATAGCCATAGTAACGTCCTTATTTTAGTACAACACGAGGTTAGAGATAGAATTAGAATAATTAATTCTGGGTATATATTACACCCAAAATCAGTTCATAGTATTACAAAAAACATGGATTTATTGATATAAAACAGGTTTTCGTAATATTTTTAAAATATGTTTAGAAAATCACCCTCACTTTTTTACAAAACAGGAATCTCTTCAAGCGATCTTCCCTCTTTTAAAAAATCATACATAAATTGCACAGACTCTTTTACGCTTTCTGTCATTGGAAAACCAAAGGAAACCAAATCGGGTTGAAGCCCGACAAAAACAATTTGTTTAATATCCTGTTCCAGTTGCTCGATGAGATAATTGAGCGGCATATTATGCGTACTCATGAAAAACATTTCCGCAATGCTCTCTTTTTCAATGATTCGGATTTTGCCCGGTGCTAATTCCATATCAGCCGCATCAAAAATTAAAAGCAAATCAGGTTTCATGTCTCGCACAATATGTGCAACATTTTCCGGTGCTGAGCCGCCGTCAAGTGCGGTCCAATTTGGCAATGGATTTTCACTCAATAACTGATAGAGATAAGGGCCCGCACCGTCATCCCCCATCATGCTGTTGCCAACGGTTAAGATCACATTATTCGTCACGACGTTTCACCATAATATACATCACAGGTTCACGCTGAATCGATGCTAACGTATCCATCAGAATTTCGACCCACTCTTGATGTTCTGGGGTGAAATTGGCTTTATTTTCATCCATCGCTTTCGCCAATAAATTGACATGGCTAGAATCAATCACTATTTCACCGAATCGCATTAAGCCGGCAAATTTACGTTTAGCATCCCCTTCTGGAAAGCTATCTACAAAACGTTGATAAGCATCGTAGTCACAAACCAGTAATTTTTTAAAACAATCAATTACGCCAACATGGTGACCAATCGCCAAAGAGTAATACATCACCTGTTTTGCTTGCTCTGGCACCTGTTCATCGTTTTCGACGAAACGTTCGTTTAATAAATAGAAAAAGACTTTCGTTGTCATAACATTCCCATTTTTATAGGGGCAATCACTTGCCCCATCATTAATTATCCCGAAAACGGCAGACTAATCGCATGCAAACGATTGACGATTTCGCTTAAACGCGGATCGGCTTCGCGTTCTAGGTATTCACCTAAACGTACACCAAATGGCACTTTGTCATTTTCTGCCATCATTGCCATAAATTGGTTAGCGATGTTACCGCCTTGACGATAACCAGCAAGACGACGCGCTTCACGTTCAAGACTAATACGCAAATCCAACGGAATAGTTGGGAAACGTAATTTAGCTTCTGCGTTAGGATCGGCTTTTTCTTGTTTACCTTTGAGCTTTTGATCAAGCAAACCAAGCGCTACCGCGAATCCATAAATAGTTGCTGCAGGGGTTGGAGGACAGCCTGGGATATACACATCAATTGGCACAATTTGATCACTACCGCCCCAAACACAATAAAGATCATGGAAAATACCGCCACCACAACCGCAAGCACCGTAAGAAATACAGATTTTTGGATCAGGCGCAGCTTGGTAAGCACGCATTGCTGGCGTACGCATCGCACGGGTAACCGCACCAGTGAATAATAAAATGTCCGCGTGACGAGGTGAAGCCACCACTTTAATACCAAAACGTTCCGCATCGAATGTTGGCGTAATGGTACTGAAAATTTCGATTTCACACCCATTACAACCGCCACAGTCCACACGATAAACGTAAGCTGAACGTTGAATATCTTTCAGTAACGTTTGTTTCATTTTGGCAATATTTTCATCAATACTAAACGGTGTTGATATGCCATTGACCGGCATTGGAATTTGTGTGTTCATCGTCTTTCGCCTCCTGCTAAAACGTTAGGTAAATCAACCGCACTTTGTTCTCGTTGCTCGAGTGCTTTTTTAAAATTCAAGCGAACTGGCTCTTTAAAGTCGATTAATTTCATCCGCATGTTGGATTCCATATTCGCGGTTTTTTCTAAGCTGTGCTGACGTTTACAAACCGGACAAGTATGCAACTCCGCTAATTTTTGTTTCACTAATTCAGGTTTATCCAAAGTTTGTTTGAATAAATCAATGGTGTAATTCAATTCTTTATAAGAAATAAACGGTTTACCACATTCCTGACAAGTTACTGTAGCAAAGGTGGTTTCTTGGAAAAGATCCTGTTTATTGGTCACTGAGAGTTCAAAATCTTGTGACAAGCGAATGGCTTTAGTTGGGCAAACTTCTTCGCAACGTCCACAGAAAATACAACGACCAAGGAATAATGACCATGTGCGTTCACCTGTAACTGGGTCAGTTCTCATGGTCAACGCATTAGCTGGACAGGCAATAGTACAAGCCGCACAGACAATACATTGATCAGAATTGAGTTCCGGTTTTCCTCTAAAATCCTCATCGACTTCATAAGGTTTGAACGGATATTTGGTGGTGACATCACCTGCTTTAAATACCGTTTTTAGTAATTTAAACATTTTCCGCCTCCCCTATTTCAATGGTGAATTTTTACGTTCAATACCGTAGCGTTCAATTTCTTTATAATCTACAGTTTTCGCTTTGCGTTTACGCACATCCACCACGGTGACACGGTCGGTACAAGAATAGCAAGGGTCAAGACTACCAATAATAAGTGGCGCATCAGACACTGTATTGCCACGTAACATATAGCGTAAGGTTGGCCAGTTAGCATAAGTGGCAGCACGACAACGCCAACGGAAAAGTTTTTGGTTGTCGCCTAGCATTGACCAGTGAATATCTTCGCCACGTGGTGCTTCCGTAATCCCTAAAGCAAAACGTCCAGGCGTATAATTGAAACCTTCTTTTAAGATTTCGCCACTTGGCAAATTATCCACCATGTAATCGATGATATTCATGGATTCAAACACTTCATTAATCCGCACTTTCACACGAGATAACACGTCACCATTGGCTTCAGTGAAGAGATTGAAAGGGATATCGCCATAACCGGAGAACGGATGTACTTTACGTACATCACGCGCAAAGCCAGAACCACGAATCATTGGACCAACCGGGCTAAAGTCACGAGCGATATCTTTTGCCAAGACACCAACACCTACCGTACGTTGCTCCATATTCGGTGTATTTAATAAAATATCGGTTAAGGTTTTGAGTTCTTCACGCATTTCGCCGATAAGTTTGATACATTGCTCACGTTGATGTTTCAACATATCACGACGCACACCACCGATAAGGTTAATACCATAGGTTTTACGTGCACCTGTTAGCACTTCTGCCAAGGTCATGGATTTCTCACGAACACGGAAGAATTGCATAAAGCCAGTATCAAAGCCGGTAAAGTGACTAGATAGACCTAAGTTTAATAAGTGACTGTGTAAACGTTCTACTTCTAATAAAATCGCGCGGATCCATTCAGCGCGTTTTGGAATTTGAATCCCTAAAGCACTTTCGACGGAATTGGCATAGGCCACACTATGTGTGAAGCCACAAATCCCACATACACGGTCAGCCAGGAAGTTAACTTGGTCGTAATCCATACGGGTTTCTGCCAATTTTTCCATACCACGGTGCACATAGAACAAACGATAGTCCGCATCAATGATATCTTCCCCATCTACGAACAAACGGAAGTGTCCAGGTTCATCGGAAGTGATATGTAACGGGCCAAGTGGAACGATACGTGCTTCGCCTTTTTCGTTAATAAATTCGTATGTTTCTGTCGCGGTTGTCGGATCTGGACGTAAACGGTAATCCATGGAGTCTTTACGTAATGGATAAAGATCATCCGGCCAATCATCTGGCAATACTAAGCGGCGTTGGTCTGGTAAACCGACGGCTTTCAAACCATACATATCGAATAATTCACGTTCGCCCCAAACCGCTGCTTTGACTTTTGGTGTCACAGACGGAAATTCTAAGCTCACAGGATCAACTAAGGCTTTAATAGTGATAAAAGTTTTCACTTCCCCTTCCATGGAAAGCACGTAGTACACTGCATAGTTGCCATGAATTGAACGCTCATCATTCCCGAATACCAAAGGTAACCAACCTTCATGTTGATAATAAAGGTATTCAACAACATCAGGTAACATATTGGTTTTAATGGTAAGTGTAACCTGATTTGGTGTTGACCACTCCTCATCCAAAATGGTATTTGGAAATTTTGCATTGACTGCTTCAATGTAATTTTTGCCAATCATTTTGGCTGGATCGACTGATGTATTTTTAGTTAATTCCATATATTTATCCCTCCTGTCGATCATTGCGCTAAACTTTGCCAAGGTAAAACTAACATTTCACCAAAAGACACTTGTTCA
>CAUETL010000102.1:0-6733 GCA_959020685.1 Parahaemophilus parainfluenzae
CTTTTTCAGCTTGTAATTGATGTTCTTCTAATTTGGCTAAATGACGCAAACGTAAGTTTAAAATGGCTTCAGCCTGTTCATCACTTAAGTTAAAACGAGCCATTAAAACTTGTTTAGGTTCATCTTCAGTACGAATAATCTCAATCACTTCATCAATATTGAGGAAGGCAATCATCAAACCATCTAAAATGTGTAAACGAGCGAGTACTTTATCTAAACGATGTTGTAAACGACGCGTTACTGTTGTGCGACGGAATGTCAGCCATTCGGTAAGAACTTGAAGTAAGCCTTTCACGGCTGGTTTATGATCAAGCCCGATCATATTCATATTCACACGATAGCTTTTTTCGAGATCAGTCGTCGCAAATAAATGCGCCATTAAGGCGTCCGTGTCAACGCGATTTGAACGTGGCACAAGCACGATACGCACAGGGTTTTCATAATCTGCTTCATCACGAATATCTTCAACCATTGGCAATTTTTTAGCTGTCATTTGTTCAGCAATTTGCGCAATAATTTTTGATGGTGAAGATTGATGAGGAAGTGCACTAATGATGATTTCACCGTCTTCTTTATGCCATGTTGCACGCATCTTGATGGAGCCACGACCGGTTTCGTACATTTTACGAATATCATCTTTTGGCGAAATAATTTCCGCTTCAGTTGGGAAATCTGGGCCTTGAATGATATTGAGTACATCATCTAATCCTGCTTTTGGATTATCTAATAGCAGGACAGCAGCATCTGCCACTTCATTAATATTATGTGGTGGAATATCGGTTGCCATCCCGACGGCAATCCCGGTGGTACCGTTCAAGAGAATATGAGGCAAACGTGCAGGCAAATATTGTGGTTCTTCTAAAGTACCATCAAAGTTCGGTTGGAAATCAACGGTGCCTTGACCTAATTCAGTTAATAGAATCTCAGAAATTTTGGATAGGCGAGATTCTGTATAACGCATTGCCGCAAATGATTTAGGATCATCTGGCGCCCCCCAGTTTCCTTGCCCATCTACCAAAGGATAACGGTAAGAAAAAGGCTGAGCCATTAAAACCATGGCTTCATAACAGGCTAAGTCACCATGTGGATGGAATTTACCTAACACATCACCGACGGTACGTGCAGATTTTTTAAATTTTGCCGCGGCATTTAAACCTAGTTCTGACATCGCATAGACAATACGTCGCTGAACAGGCTTTAAGCCATCGCCAATAAAAGGCAATGCACGATCCATGATGACGTACATTGAATAATTAAGGTAAGCGTTTTCTGTAAAGGAGCGAAGTGGCATCTGCTCAATGCCTTCGTAGTTAATATTGCTCATATTCTTCTAATCTATTTTCTGGTTGCACCGGAATTCCCATCGGAATGTTCGTGAGGAGAATGTCCCATATCCATTCCTTTGTGACTGTCAATTTCGTAAGGAACAGGTTGCGGTTTTTGTGGATTGGCTTCTTTAAAGGCTTCGTCTTTTAGTTTTCCGGAATAAATATTCGGATTTTTTTCGCCTTCGACCACGATTTGTCCCATTGTGCCTTTATTTACAGCACGGAAAATCGAGTGATCCATAAAGACATAAGTGCCCGGTACATCAATTCGAGTTTCCACCATGGTAGCACTGCCAGATGGAACCAAAGTTGTTTGAACATTATGATTAACAAGCGTACCGCCTTCCACATACACATTATCAAATACGGCACCAATTAAGTGGAAAGAAGAGCATAAATTTGGTCCTGCATTTCCTACGAATAGACGAATGGTTTCACCGGTTTTCGCTTTTAAGGCATTTCCATCCATTGTTGCGCCGACTTTGCCGTTGAAGAGGACGTATTCAGGACGTTCATCAATGGCTTTTTGCATACTGAATGGTTGCAAGCCGGGATCGCCAAATTCACCTTTGGTATAGAATTCACTTTGCATGATGTAAAATTCGCGATCCACTTTTGGCAAGCCTTCTTTTGGCTCAACTAAAACTAAACCATACATCCCTTTAGCAAGGTGAATATCCACAGGCTGACTGCCACAGTGGTACAAATAAATGCCCGAACGTAATGCTCTAAATTGAAAGGTGGATGTGCGGGTTGGAGGGGTTTCACTCGCGATAGCACCGCCCATTGGCACAGCAGCTGCATGGAAATCGATACTGTGGGGCATCATTGAACTCGCTGAGTTGGAAAGTTGTACTTCCACCATATCGCCTTCACGTACTCGAATGAATGGCGCAGGTACACTGCCGTTTAATGTCCAAAATTTAAATTGTACACCATCCATTAAATCCATAATTTGTTCAAGTGCGGTCAGTTTTACCACGACTTTTGCCGGATAGTTACGTTCAATCGGTTTTGGTACATTTGGCGCAAGCGTCAGTTCAGCTTCAATCTCTGGTAAATTCTCAACTGCAGTGGTTGTTGTATTTGAGGCTTTTTCTTCCGCTTGAGCAGAAGGAATAAGGCTTAAACCAGCACCTAATGTAATTGTTGCTAGGCCTAGTGCACTGTTTTTAAAAAAATCTCGACGTTGTTCGTTCATGATTGACCTCAAATAATTAAACGGTTAAATCCACTTGATCGCCATTGGTTTGTAACCAATTTTTGCGATCTTCCGCTCGTTTTTTGGCGAGTAACATATCCATTAATTCTAATGTTTCTGCGCCTTGATCTTCGCCTAGCTCATAGGTTAATTGAACTAAACGGCGTGTATTCGGATCCATGGTGGTTTCACGTAATTGTGATGGATCCATTTCACCTAAACCTTTGAATCGTTGTACGTTTAAAGTGCCTTTTTTACCTTTTAAGCGTTCTAAAATTGCTTCTTTTTCGTTTTCATCGAGGGCATAAAAGACTTCTTTACCTAAGTCGATACGATAGAGTGGTGGCATTGCCACATAAACGTGTCCATCTTGAACCAATTTAGGGAAGTGACGTAAAAAGAGTGCACAGAGTAGGGTGGCAATATGCAAACCATCAGAGTCCGCATCGGCTAAAATACAAACTTTCCCGTAACGAAGTTGAGATAGGTCTTCATTATCAGGATCGATACCAAGCGCCACAGCAATATCATGAATTTCCGTTGAGCCAAGCACTTGATCACTAGCTACTTCCCAAGTGTTTAAGATTTTTCCGCGTAACGGCAGGATAGCTTGATATTCACGATCACGCGCCTGCTTGGCCGATCCACCCGCAGAGTCACCCTCTACTAAGAATAATTCGGTTTTTTCTAAATTTTGTGATGCACAATCGGCTAATTTACCTGGTAGAGCAGGGCCACTCACTAATTTTTTACGTACGACTTTTTTGGCTGCATTCAGACGACGTTGTGCAGAACTGATCGCCATTTCAGCTAAGCGATCCGCATCTTGTACGTTTTGGTTTAGCCATAAACTGAAGGCATCTTTTAAAACCCCCGCAACAAAGACCGCACTTTGACGGGAAGATAAACGCTCTTTCGTTTGGCCAGCAAATTGAGCATCTTGCATTTTTATTGAAAGAATGTAAGCACAGCGATCCCAAATATCGTCTGCCGTTAATTTCACCCCACGTGGTAATTTATTGCGGAATTCACAATATTCGGTCATGGCATTGAGCAAACCTTGGCGAAGACCATTCACATGTGTTCCGCCTTGTACTGTCGGAATCAAATTTACATAGCTTTCTGCAATAAGCTCACCACCTTCCGGCAACCATAATAATGCCCAGCTTACCGCTTCTGTGGATCCTTTAAACTCGCCGACAAAAGGTTTTTCGGGTAAGGTTTCAAAACCATTCACTGCTTCGGTTAAGTAATCCGATAAACCATCTTGATAGCACCACACATCTTCGGTGTTATTGACTTTATCGACAAATTTAATCTCTAAGCCTGAACAAAGCACGGCTTTCGCACGCAATAAGTGGCGTAAACGACTAACAGAAAAATTCTTGCTATCGAAATATTTTGGGTTTGGTTTGAAGTGAACGGTGGTGCCGGTTGTACGTCTGCCACAAGTTCCGATGACTTCTAATTCTTCTACTTTTGCACCATTTTCAAAGGCAATTTTATACACTTCACCGTTACGTTTAACTTGAATGTCAACGCGTTCAGAAAGGGCATTGACGACAGAAATCCCCACCCCGTGTAAACCACCAGCAAATTCATAGTTTTTATTCGAGAATTTACCGCCAGCGTGAAGTTTGGTTAAGATGACTTCAACACCTGAAACCCCTTCAGTTGGGTGAATATCCACCGGCATCCCGCGTCCATTATCAATGACTTCAAGCGATTGATCAGCATGTAAAATTACTTCAATTTTGGTGGCAAAACCCGCAAGGGCTTCGTCCACACTGTTATCAATAACTTCTTGTGCAAGATGATTTGGACGGGTAGTGTCCGTGTACATGCCGGGGCGAATTTGCACCGGTTCGAGATCTTTCAGAACCGTAATTTCTTGAGCGGAATAATTTGTAGTCATTTTTAAAGTTAGTTACTTATTTATAAAAAAATTAGCGTGATTTTATCAAAAAATGACGCATTTATAAAATCAAAGATGAGAAAAGGGGAGGATACTACATTAACTAAAAGTGCGGTCAAAATTTGACGTGCATTTTGACCGCACTTTGGATTCATTTGAACCTATTTAATCTGCTATAGATTGAGTTATCTAAATACTAAGCTTTTGCTTTTGTGGCTAAATATTCCTGCAAGCCTTTATCTCTCAATTTACAGCTCGGGCATTCCCCGCAACCTCCTTCAACACCTTCGTAGCAAGTGTGAGTGTGCTGACGAATATAATCTAACGCACCTAATTCATCGGCTAATGCCCAAGTTTGTGCTTTGGTAAGATACATTAACGGTGTTTTTAAATTGAACGGATAATCCATGGCTAAATTAAGGGTGACATTCATGGATTTGATAAACACATCACGGCAATCGGGATAGCCACTGAAATCTGTTTCACATACGCCCGTGATAATGTCATTAATACCTTGTCCTTTTGCGTAAATCGCCGCATACAATAAGAATAGCGCATTGCGCCCATCCACAAAGGTATTCGGTAATTCACCATCTTTTTGCTCAATATCTGCATTGGCATCCATTAGGGCATTATGGGTAATGGATTTGATGACGGACGTATCAATCAACGTTTGTTTTACGCCGAGATCTTTGGTGATCCAACGGGCTTTTTCTAATTCTATAGCGTGACGTTGGCCGTATTGAAAGGTGACGGTTTCGACATTTTCCACGCCATATTCAGCAATGGCTTGAATTAAACAGGTTGTGGAATCTTGTCCACCTGAGAAGATCACAAGGGCTTTGCGATTGTGATTAGGATTTGAAATATTCATAGGATACCTAGTTTTTTTATGTAGGAGGTTTGCGAACTACAAGTTAAAAATGAGGCGGGATTGTAGAAGTCAAAGATAAATTTTGCAAGAAAAGGACTAATTTAAGCAGGAAAAAACGAGGAAAGTTGTGATACAATTTTGGTAAGTTAGTTTTAAAAAAGGTAAACACAATGAAAAAATTAATTCTTATTGTTATCGGTGCACTAGTAATTTCAGCTTGCGCAAATAAAGACGTTTATTTTAATGGTTCGGAAGGATCCCATTCAGGCATGAAATTTGATAAAGACACTCGTCATTGGGGCGTTAATCAATAATTGTTTTGATAAAAGAAAAGCCATACAGTTGTATGGCTTTTTTATTTAAATCACTTCTTCTTGGCAATGTGGGCAAGTCATTAAATGTTCTTCATTATTATGCACAATATAATGGCCCATTTTTTTCGCTTTAGTATCAAGATATTTCGTATTGTAACGATTTTCACCCACATTTAATGGCACACGTTCTACAATATTAATGCCCGCTTTTTTCATCGTTTCTACTTTTTGTGGGTTGTTTGTCATCAAGCGAACTTGTTTCACACCTAATAATTCAAACATATCGGCACACACATTAAAGTTACGCTCATCGGCTTTAAAACCTAATGCAAGATTGGCTTCAATCGTATCCATGCCTTGATCTTGTAATGCATAGGCACGAATTTTATTAATTAAACCAATGCCTCGCCCTTCTTCACGATGATAGATCAATACGCCTCGACCCGCTTCACTAATTTGACGTAATGCGGCTGCAAGCTGGAAACCACAATCGCATTTTAAACTGTGTAACGCATCACCCGTTAAGCATTCAGAATGAATACGGGCGAGCACAGGCTCATCTTGGTTTGAAATATCCCCCATTACTAATGCAACGTGCTCTTTTTTTGTATCGGGAAATTCAAATCCGACCATTTTAAATATGCCATATTCGGTAGGCAAATTGGCTTGAGCAACCAATTGGATTTTTGACATAACTTATCCTTTTTTCAATTTTATTCTGTTAAAATATGCACTTTATTTTTATTATCAAGAGGCAACAATGTTTAAAAGGCTGTCATTATATACGTTATTCCTTTGTCTTGTACCATTTTTTGTTTGGGGTTTTGCTTATCATTGGCATGGAAACAACCAATTAATGGAATGGGATTATTGGCTTTATCTTTTAACCGAAACCGGTAGCGTACCTTACGCTTTAATTACCTGTGGTGTGTTTGCTTTACTTTTCCGTTTTCTTTTTGAAAACCGTAAACAGTGGATTATGGGCGTGATTGTAATGGGCCTGTCGGTATTATCTACACAAGTAATTAAAACAGGTTTAAAAACGGTTTTTGCCGAGCCGCGTCCTTTTACCGTCTATTTAGCGGAAAAAACAGAAAGTAC
>CAUETL010000103.1:0-6567 GCA_959020685.1 Parahaemophilus parainfluenzae
CATCCTAAAGTACGAGCGTTACACCAAGCTCCCAAAGAATGGGGCGGAGAAGCGGCGATACTCATTTTAGTGGATGTATAAAGAAAAAGTGCGGTTGAAATTGACCGCACTTTTTTTACATTTTTTCGATTGTCTTAATGCCTAATAACTCTAGACCTTGTTTTAAGGTTTTCTCTGTAAGAGAAGCAAGTTTTAAACGGCTTAATTTTACGCTTTCATCTTCAGAATTTAAGATTGGACAGTGTTCATAGAATGAGGAGAACACACCTGCCAATTCATATAAATAAGCACAGAGCACATGCGGTGTTCCTTCTTTGCCCACAGTTTGAACCGCTTCTTCAAATTGAAGCAATTTGATGGCTAATGCACGTTCTTTTTCATCAGAAAGCTGAATTTTCGCTTCTGCAAGTGCGGTTGGATTCACGTCTGCTTTATTGAAGATTGAACGAATACGTGTGTAAGCATATTGCATATAAGGCGCGGTATTACCTTCAAAGCTGAGCATATTATCCCAATCGAATACATAGTCAGTGGTACGGTTTTTAGAAAGATCCGCATATTTCACCGAACCGATACCCACCGCTTCAATAACCGCTGCTTTTTCATCGTCAGATAAATTGGTATTTTTCTCATTGATTAATACCGTTGCACGCTCAATCGCTTCATCTAATAAATCTGCTAATTTTACGGTACCACCAGTACGAGTTTTGAATGGTTTACCATCTTTACCCAACATCATACCGAAGTTTTTATGTTCAAGTGAGAAGCTGTCTGGCACATAACCTGCTTTACGCGTAATTAACCACGCTTGTTGCATGTGTTGGCTTTGACGTGTATCAGAGAACACTAATGCACGATCCGCTTTTAAGGTTTCATAACGATATTTAGCCGCTGCAATATCGGTAGTGGTATAAAGGAAACCACCATCTTTCTTCTGAACGATAACGCCCATCGGTTCGCCTTCTTTATTCTTGAATTCATCAAGATAAACCACTAATGCACCTTCATCTTCAACCGCTAAACCTTGTTTTTTCAGATCTTCAACGATAGCAGGTAACATCGGGTTATAAAGACTTTCACCCATCACATCTTTTTCGGTCAATGTGACATTCAAACGATCGTAGTTACGTTGGTTTTGTTGCATGGTGATATCAACTAATTTTTTCCACATTGTGCGGCAATATTCATCTCCACCTTGCAATTTCACCACATAGTTACGGGCTTTTTCAGCGAAGGCTTCATTTTCATCATAATGTTTTTTCGCTTCGCGATAGAATGCTTCAAGATCTTGAAGTTCCATTTCGCTTGCGTGTTCATTTTCCATTTTTTCAAGATAAGCAATAAGCATACCAAATTGCGTACCCCAGTCACCTACGTGGTTTGCACGAATAACATTGTGACCTAAAAATTCAAGGGTGCGAACAACAGCATCACCGATAATGGTAGAACGTAAGTGACCTACATGCATTTCTTTCGCAACGTTTGGTGAAGAATAATCAATCACGATAGTTTGTTTTTCATTTGCGCTGACACCAAGATTTTGATCTTTTAATGCAGCAGAAACATTATTTGCTAACCAAGTTGGATTTAAGAAAATGTTGATAAAACCTGGACCTGCAATTTCAGTTTTTTCAGCGACATCAGAAAGATCAGCATGATCTAATACTTTTTGTGCAAATTCACGTGGATTTAAACCTAGTTTTTTAGCAGCAGCCATGATGCCGTTTGCTTGGTAGTCGCCAAATTGCGGTTTACCAGATTGGCGAATAAGCGCATCACATTGTTCATCTGCGCCTGCCGCAATCATCGCTTGTTTAATTTTATCGGATAAAATAGATTGAATATTCACGGTTTTTCCTAATCTTGAAATTGAATAATGAAAATAATCGGCTATGATACCGTTGTTTAGTGATTTCTCAAAGTAAGAGCAGGAGAAAATGTTAAATTTAATGGAAAAATCGACCGCACTTTATCAAGCGTTGCCTTTATTTCAGGAAAAAATTCAGCAATTAGCTGCCGTCATGAACGTGAATTTAGCGGATTATCAAATTGATCATTTAGCTTTAAGAGCAAATACTGAAGAAAAAGCAAAAAATTGGCTGACAGAGTTATTAAAGTGCGGTAGAATTTTAAGCGATAATATCGTCAATGGGCGTCCTATCTATTTGATTGAATTAGATGAGCCAGTTGATTTCATTGGTCAGCCTGTCGATGTTATTGAATTACCGTTTCCTAAAAATAAACAATATCCCCAAGAAACTTGGGAACATATTGAAATTGTAATGCCGTTTTTATCTCATGAATCTGTTGAGGATTGGGTTAATCGAATTTGCAATACATTTTTATGGAAGGAACTAACTCAATTAACCATGAAGGTGAGCGAACCTAAGGTGGAAGGGGAGCAATTGCCCAATCCATCCATTGCTGTGAGTTTTGTTGATAAAACAGAAAATCACGTTTGCATAAAGGTTCATCCTTATACAATAAAGAAAATACTCGAGGTTTAGTGTAATGAAAAAAATTACCTTAGCATTAACTGTCTTATTAAGTTTAGGTTTATCAGCTTGTTCATCTCAATCACAAAAAGATGAAAGCGCTTATAAAGGTCAAGTTATCTTCACCGAATTCCAAGGTGATGATGTAAAATTAACCGTTCGTAAAAACGACTGCTCATACAAACAAGAAGGTGAAACAGAAGTTATCGTTCACAAATACGATTCAACTTTAGTAACTGGTGCTTGTGTGAAAGTATCTGACAACGGTCAAGGCGTGAAAAACGTTTCTACTTGGTCTCCAAGAAACCCAATCTAATTCATTTTTAGAAGGTTAGTTTTATGAAAAAAGTAACAGTAGCATTAGCACTTATGATGTCTATCGGCTTAACCGGTTGTGCAAACACTGATATTTTTAGCGGTGATGTGTATGAAGCTGGACAAGCAAAAGAAGCGCGTTCAATTAGCTATGGTACTATTGTTTCTGTTCGTCCTGTTAAAATCCAAGCGGATAATCCAGGTGTAATCGGTACAGTTGGTGGTGGTGCTTTAGGTGGTATCGCTGGTAGTACAATTGGCGGTGGCACAGGACAAGCAATTGCAACTGCAGTAGGTGCAATTGGTGGGGCGATTATTGGTAGCAAAGCTGAAGAGAAAATGAGCCAAGTTAATGGTGCAGAGCTTGTTATCAGAAAAGATAATAGAGAAGAGATCGTTGTGGTTCAAAAAGCGGATCCTAGCTTTAAAGCAGGTCGTCGCGTAAGAATCGTTGGCGGTTCATCATTAAATGTTTCTGTTATCAACTAACTTAAACGAAAAAATAGAAAAAAGCGAGCCATAATAAGGTTCGCTTTTTTTTATGTTTTAAATCAAAAGAAAGTGCGGTTGTTTTTTGCTTGAAAGTCAAAAATATGATACAACTATCAACCGTTATTTCACATCAACAATAGGAAGCAAAATGTCAAATTTACAACAAGTTATTGAAGCTGCATTTGAAAAACGTGCGGAAATTACCCCTAAAACAGTTGATGCACAAACTCGTGCAGCAATCGAAGAAGTGATCGAAGGATTAGATAGCGGTAAATACCGTGTTGCAGAAAAAATTGATGGCGAATGGGTTACTCATCAATGGTTGAAAAAAGCGGTATTATTATCTTTCCGTATCAATGATAACCAAATCATTGATGGCGCTGAAACTAAATACTATGACAAAGTAGCATTAAAATTTGCTGACTATACCGAAGAGCGTTTTGCTCAAGAAGGTTTCCGTGTTGTACCTTCTGCAACCGTACGTAAAGGTGCATACATTTCTAAAAACTGTGTATTGATGCCATCTTATGTAAATATTGGTGCATATGTGGGTGAAGGTACCATGGTTGATACATGGGCAACCGTTGGTTCATGTGCGCAAATTGGTAAAAACGTTCACTTATCAGGTGGTGTAGGTATCGGTGGTGTGTTAGAACCATTACAAGCAAACCCAACCATTATCGGTGATAACTGTTTTATCGGTGCACGTTCTGAAGTGGTTGAAGGCGTGATTGTTGAAGATGGTTGTGTGATCTCTATGGGCGTATTCATCGGTCAATCAACTAAAATCTATGATCGTGAAACTGGTGAAGTGTTCTACGGTCGCGTTCCTGCTGGTTCTGTGGTTGTTTCTGGTAGCCTTCCATCAAAATGTGGTAAATACAGCTTATACTGTGCAGTGATCGTGAAAAAAGTTGATGCAAAAACTTTAGGTAAAGTGGGTATCAATGAGTTATTACGTTCTATTGAAGAGTAATTAAAATACTATAAAAAATGACCGCACTTGATAGATAAAGTGCGGTCATTTTCTTTTCTAAATTAGCGAATTATTTTTTTCTTGCTAACATTGTCGCAAATTTTAATTTAATGCGATTGCCGTTTTCATCGGTTTTGTGTAACTCGCCCATATTTTCGTTGTATTCTAAGAATTCCCAATCTTTGTAGTATTCTTTTAATTCACCTTCAGAGAAAGTAAATGAGAACGCTAATGGACAAGGCACCTCAGGTGTAGACATCGCTGCTACAATTAAGTTGTAACCACCTGGGTTGGTGTGTTCTTGCATATTCTTAATAATGGCTGGAATTCGCTCACGGTTTAAGAACATAAATACTACGGTTGATACAATAAAGTCGTAGTTTTCTTGAATATTAGCAGTGTTAATATCATACACAGCCGTTTTAATATTCAAGTTTTCTTTGTCTTTGGTTTCGTTTAAGAAGGCAATGCTGTTTTCGTTATGATCCCAAGAAGTCACATCATAGCCTTTTAAACTTAAATAAAGGGAGTTACGACCTTGTCCGCAGCCTAAATCTAACACTTTACAAGGTTTAATAATTTTAGCGGCATCAACCACATCACCATGCGTTGCAGTCATATTATATTTTTTGCTGAAGTAATCTTCTTTTTTGCAATAGAAGCCAAGCGTACATTCTAAGTCATCAGAAAGTGCTTCAACTCGGTGCCAGGCTTGTGGCTCGACAAATGGAATGTTACTTTCTGGCGTGAAAATATGCTTAGCAGTAACATCACCATCTTCGGTTAGCTCATAAAACTTAAGTTTACCTTTCAACACAGTGAGTTTGCCCCAAGTGCCCACTTTAGTATTGTGTTTTTCTTGGAACATTTTCGGTAATTTATCTTTTGTCCAAATCGGCATTTGTTTATAGCAGATAAGTTCGTTTGTCATAATGAATTCCTTTTAATTTGCATGATAAATAGCTGATTGATATGGTAGGGTATTTGATTCTATTTGGCAATAAAAAAGGCGACCGGAGTCGCCTAAATATTAAATTATTTTACTTGCATACCGGCAGTCACACCGCTATCAGCTGAAAGTAAGAATAAATCACTTCCGCCAGTACCAGCAGAAAGAATCATTCCTTCTGATACACCAAATTTCATTTTACGTGGTGCAAGGTTTGCAACCACAATAACAAAACGACCTTCTAATTCTTCAGGTTTGTTGTAAGCTGCTTTAATGCCAGAGAACACTTGACGAGTATGATCGCCTAAGTCTAATTCAAAACGTAAGAGTTTATTGGATTCAGGTACAGCTTCGCATTTCAGTACTTTTGCCACACGCATATCGATTTTAGCAAAATCGTCAATGGTAATGGTATCAGCAATTGGTTCGACATTTGAAAGTGCGGTCGCTTTTGCCACTGTTTTTTCTGTCGCTTTGTTTGCTTCAGCGAAAAGTGCTTTAGTTTCTTCTACAACAGCATCAATTTGTTTTTTCTCTAAACGAGAGAAAAGTGCTTTAAATGGAGTAAGCTGATGACCTAATCATGGTTGTGCAATATTATCCCATGTTAGTTCTGTTTGTAAGAACGCTTCTGCACGTTCAGCCAGTTTCGGAAGAACCGGTTTTAAGTAAGACATTAATACACGGAAAAGCTCGATACCCATTGAGCAAACTGCTTGTAATTCGGCATCTTTACCTTCTTCTTTTGCAATGACCCAAGGGGCTTTTTCATCAATATATTTATTGGCTTTATCAGTTAATGCCATAATTTCACGAATCGCTTTGTTGTATTCACGGCTTTCATAATAAGCAGCAATTTGTTCAGCTTGTGCAGTGAATTCATTGAAAAGCGCTTCATCTTCTAATTTATCTGCTAATTTGCCTTCAAAACGTTTTGTGATAAAGCCCGCATTACGAGAAGCTAAATTGACTAATTTATTCACGATATCTGTATTGACTCGT
Source organism: Parahaemophilus parainfluenzae (assembly GCA_959020685.1). Taxonomy (GTDB): domain Bacteria; phylum Pseudomonadota; class Gammaproteobacteria; order Enterobacterales; family Pasteurellaceae; genus Haemophilus_D; species Haemophilus_D parainfluenzae_T. The sequence goes on from CAUETL010000103.1 coordinate 6,230, forward strand.
TGAACGAAATCTTCCAAATTGAAATCAAGATCTTCGATGCGATCGTTTAATTTCGCTGCGTAGTAGTAACGCAAACATTCTGGATCAATGTGATTTAAATAGGTGCTGGCTTGGATAAATGTACCGCGTGATTTTGACATTTTTGCGCCATCTACGGTGACATAACCGTGAGCAAACACATTGGTTGGTTTGCGGAATTCGCTACCTTCTAACATCGCCGGCCAGAATAGACTGTGGAAATATACGATATCTTTACCGATAAAGTGATAAAGTTCTGCATCGCTGTTTTCTCCCCAGAATTCATTAAAATCAATGCCTTCACGATCGCAGAGATTTTT
>CAUETL010000104.1:0-6480 GCA_959020685.1 Parahaemophilus parainfluenzae
TTTAGCATCGAATAATCCATGTCTTGTACTTTGAATGGATCATCCACTTTCAATTCAACACCAGTAATTTGATCTTCGCGATACCCCATTAATTCTTGAGCTTGAGGCAATGCCAGTAAGGCATAACTGTGGTCTAACTGGCCATCTAAACGCAAAATAGCGGTCACTTGAACACGCTCACGATTAGGTTGCGCCATTTGATCTTCGCCATTCGGTTGAGAGATTAATAACGACACCCAATCGCCTGCTTTAACATCTAACTCTTTGGCAATACCAGAGCCCAGCACCAATCCGCCTTCTTCTGCAAATTTTTGCCAGCCATCACCTTCCACAAACTTACCAAGAGAACTTACTTGATCTTCAGCTTGTTTATCGACCCCTTTCACTTGAACGACTTTAAGTTTATTGCCGTTTTCAACTAAGGCAGTAAAACTCACAAAAGGTGAAAGTGCGGTAATTTTTTTATTTGTTTTTAGGCGATCTGCTAGCTTTTGCCAATGATTTAATGTGGCTTCATTGCCCTGTGGATTTACTGTGATTTCCGCATGTGGCACGACAGCCAAAATGCGTGAGTTTAATTCACGCTCGAAACCATTCATGGCACTTAATCCGACAATCAATACCGCTACGCCAAGGGCGATACCAATAGCAGAGAATTTTGAAATTAACGCCACCAACGGATTCTTTTGCTTACCTCGTTGATAACGCCAACTAATGAAAAAAGGCGTATTCATTATGCACCTTCCTTCAAAATGCCATCTTGCATGGTTAAGCAACGAGACAGTTTTTGTGCTAATGACATATCATGTGTCACCAATAAAAACGCAATGTTTTGTTCCACATTCAAGGTTTGAATCAACTCAAAAATACTTTCGGTGGTTTTATGATCCAAATTACCAGTTGGTTCATCGGCCAAGACAAGAGCGGGATTATTCACCAATGCACGAGCAATTGCCACGCGTTGACGCTCCCCTCCCGAAAGTGCAGATGGACGATGGGTAATGCGATGACTTAAGCCTACTGCGCCTAATATTTTTTCAGCACGATCTTTTGCTTCTGTTCTATTCTGACGACCAATTAACATCGGCATCATCACATTTTCTAATGCAGTAAAATCCGCCATTAAATGGTGAAATTGATACACAAACCCTAGATTTTGGTTACGTAATTTAGCCAATTCACTTTCAGATGCTTTTTGCAAAGATTGCCCTTTAATAAAGACTTCCCCACTACTTGGCTGATCTAAACCGCCTAAGGTGTGTAATAAAGTACTTTTTCCCGAACCAGAACTCCCCACAATCGCCACTAATTCTTGTGGTTTCATGGCAAAGCTTACGCCTTTTAATACTTGGGTTTGATTCTCGCCTTCTTGGTAAAATTTATTAATATTTTGGCATTCTAATAAATAGTTATTCATATTTTACTCATAACGTAATGCTTCCGCCGGCTCAGTTTTTGCCGCACGATAAGCTGGATAAATGGTTGATAATAAAGATAACAATAAAGAAAAGGCAATCACAATAATGACTTGCATTGGCTCAATCGAGGTCGGCAAGAAAACACCGTTCGGATTGACCGCACTTAAAATTGCCCCAAGGTTTAAGGTGATTAATACGCCCAGTACAGCACCAATCAATGTGCCCACTAGCCCCACCAATAAACCTTGATAAATAAAGATCGAACGTACTTGGGATTTAGTGACGCCTTGTGTTTGCAAAATGGCAATTTCCCCTTGTTTATCCACCACCATTAAACTTAATGAGGTCACAATATTGGAAATCGCAACAACAATAATTAGGCTAATCAACAAGCCCATCATATTTTTTTCCATACGAACAGCTTGGAAAAACTCCCCTTTTTGGACACGCCAATCGCTGATATGACTCTCTTTAAAATAACTCGGCAATTCTGTGATTTGGAAAGGATCATCTAAGAATAAACGATAGCCTTGTGCCTCACCTGGCTGAATACGCATTAGACGACCAATATCCGCTAAATTAGCAAAAACTTCATAACCTGACGCTTCACCATAATCATAGTAAATCTCACTCACCGTAAATAAACGCTGCATTGGCACACGACCAAATGGCGTATATTGGCTATTTTCAGTAATCATTAGGCGAACTTTATCACCCACTGCTAAACCTAATTTTTGAGCCAGATTATCACCAATGATCAACTTAAACTCACCTTGCGGTAAAAGTTGATTAAATTGGCTAGGATCGAAACCTTCCAGTAAAGGATCATCTGAAAAAGACTGAATACCAATTACTTGTCCGGCACTCACACCTTTTGCTGTTTGAAACACAACATTTGTCGTATTAATTGATACGGCTTTTTGCACAAAGTGCAGTGTATTTTCAAGCGGCTTTTCTACCGAAATAGGCGCATCTTGGCTCACAATCGCATGCGGAATTGTCGAAAGCACCTGTTGTTTTTGATAGCCTTCTAATCCATTCATGACAGAAAGCACAATAATCAATGCCATCACACCCAGTACGATGCCAAAGCTTGCCAAATTAGCAACAAGTCGCCCAAAACGATCGGCGCTTTTTGCACGCCAATATCGCAGGGCAACATATAAAGAAATAGGTAAATTCATTATTTTTGATTTAATTGTTGAACGAAATCTTCGATATTTTGCGTCACTTTTTTCGTTAGCGTGGTTACCGCACTATCACTCGCCCAAGCAATATGAGGTGTGATAATTAAATTCGGCATCGTTTTCGCTAATTCAATCAGTGGATTGTTTTTCTCTGGTGGCTCTTTCACTAACACATCTAATGCGGCACCACCTAATTGTCCTGACTTCAATGCGTCACAAACTGCTTGCTCATCAATCAATGGACCACGACCAGTATTGATTAAATACGCCCCCTTCTTACAAAGTGACAAGGTTTCTTGATTGATTAAATTTTTGGTTGTTTCAGTCAATGCACAATGCAATGTCAGAATATCGGCCTGTTTTAGCACCTCTTCAAAAGGCGTGTAACCTTCACGGCACGTTGTGGCATTTCGATGTTCAGCATAAAGCACTTTCATGCCTAAAAGCTCGGCTAAACGCCCCACTTCCGTACCTAAACAGCCTTTTCCAAACACGCCTAATGTTGAACCTTTCACATCTGTAATGGGATAATCAAAATAGCAGAACTGTTTGCTCTCTGTCCATTTTCCCGTGAGTTGATCGCGTTGCCATCCAGCTAGACTATGTTTTAACGCAAAAATCATGCCTAATACATGTTCAGGTACTGTTGTTGCTGAATAACCCGTCACATTTTTAACCGCTACACCAAATTCTTTTGCGGCGTCTAAATCTACGTTATTGGTGCCTGTTGCGGTGATAGCAATGAGTTTTAATTTAGGTAGTTGTTGTAATACCTCACGACTTAAAATCACTTTGCTGGTAATAATAATATCCGCGTCTTTTGCTCGCTCAATAGTTTGCTCTGCAGAAGTATATTCATACTCTACCCAGTTATGTGGAAAGCTTGGACGAGGAATAGGAATATGTTTTGGAATTGCGGTGCTGTCTAAAAATACGATATTCATTGTTATCTCCTTTTACAGAACAAAAGTGCGGTCAAAAACAACGCTGTTTTCAACCGCACTTCTCCATTAGATGGACGTATCTAATTCAGGGAAAGACTTCACTAAATCATCAATGGCTTTCATCTGTGAGACAAAACCTTCTAATGCCGAAAGTGGCAATGCAGAAGGGCCATCACATTTTGCCTGATTTGGATTTGGGTGAGCCTCTAAGAATAAACCTGCAATCCCAATTGCTAAACCAGAACGGGCTAATTCAGTCACTTGTTCACGACGACCGCCTGAAGCTGCACCAAACGGATCTCGGCATTGTAATGAATGGGTCACATCAAAAATAACTGGACTACCTTTAGACACTTTTTTCATTACGCCGAAGCCTAACATATCCACCACTAAATTATCGTAACCGAAGTTTGAACCACGATCACAAAGGATAATTTTATCGTTACCACATTCTTCAAACTTATCTACAATATTCCCCATTTGACCTGGGCTTAAGAATTGTGGTTTTTTCACGTTAATTACCGCACCCGTTTTTGCCATAGCTTCGACTAAATCTGTTTGACGAGCTAAGAATGCCGGTAACTGAATCACATCCACCACATCGGCAACAGGCTGACATTGATAGATTTCGTGCACATCGGTAATCACTTTCACGCCAAAGCTTTCTTTTATCTCTTGGAAAATTTTTAAACCTTCTTCCATGCCTGGACCACGGTAAGAATGAATTGAAGAACGGTTAGCTTTATCGAAAGACGCCTTAAAAACATAAGGAACGCCCAACTTTTCAGTCACTTTTACATAAGCTTCGCAAACTTGCATTGCCATATCGCGACTTTCAAGCACGTTCATTCCGCCGAAAAGCACAAAGGGTTTGTCATTTGCGACATCAATATTGCCAATTTTTACAATTTTATTTTGCATAATATTTCCTTTTTAATGGATGGCATTGGCATCTTTCAATGCTTCGCCTTTCAGTTCTAAAAGTTGAGTTTTTAACAGAGAAGAAGTGGGATCATTAGGACATTGATCCACAAAATATTCTAAATCCTCAATGGCGGAAGGATAAGCGCCCATTTGCGCCAACACTAAGCCACGATCGCGAATATCGTAAGGATCTTTTCTTCCTGCTAACAAGAATTGGATATAATTAAAAGCCAAATCGTTTTGTTCTTCACGAATTAAGGCATTTTTGGCGAGTTGACGGAAACGTGCTGTCAGCATCGGAATATCTGCTCGGGCTAAATCCTCAGGTTGAATTTGAGCCCCAAAACCAAAGGCGCCTTCATAGAGTTTTTTCAATTCATCCACTGAAATATATTTTCCGCTCCAAGGATCAATAAATGCTACTTCACCCTCTACTTCTGCACGTAAAATCAGTTGAGTCGGGAAATTTACGGGATAAATCGGCAATTTTAAACTTGCAGCCAAATAAAGGATTAAGGCGCCAAGACTCACCGGCATGCCTTCACGCTCTTCTAAAACATACGGAAGGTACAAATTGCGGGCATAGAAATAATTATCCGCATCGCAATGAAATCCCCAATCACCGTAAAATAGCTGTAATAATTGATGAATTTTAGCTTTATCATCCCATTCTTCTGGAATAGCTTGGCGAGCTCTACGCACTAAGCTACCTACAAGCCCTCTTATACGAGGCTCATCAAGTTGCTCTTTCTCACAAATGCTCAGATAAAAATGAGTCAGTTCAGCATATAAGGCTTTTTGATCGTATTTCATTACCGCTTCCAATATCCCAACGTTACGCGCTCATTGTCGCCATAATCCCGTATGGTTGCAACCCCTTGCCAATGATTTTGCCAGAAAATTGAGCGCACTTCTTCGCCCTGTTTCCAACCGTGCTCTAACAATAAATAACCGCTATCTTTTAAATATCTTGGTGACTGCTCAATAATATGACGTAAATCAGCTAAACCGTTTTCACCTGCCACCAACGCCGAACGAGGTTCGAAACGCACATCACCTTGAGAAAGGTGTTCATCAGTTTCATCAATATAAGGCGGATTACTGACGATAATATCAAACTGCCCTTCAACATGTTCAAACCAACGACTCTGCAAGAATTGCACATCAAGCTGATTTTTTTCGGCATTGGCTTGCGCTAATTTGACGACTTCTGGCATTAAATCCACACCAATGACATCCAATTGAATAGTTTTTTTTTGACAAATTAGAGAAAGCTCAGAAGCCAACGCCAACGCAATGGCACCCGTGCCGGTTCCAAGATCGAGAATACGAAAGTGCGGTGGATTTTCTTCCAGTTTTTCTAACGCAATTTGCAATGCTTTTTCTACGAGAATTTCGGTATCAGGGCGAGGAATTAATGTTCCTTCAGACACATTTAAAGGCAAGGACCAGAATTCTTTTTCACCGAGGATATAAGCGATAGGTTCGCCTTTTAAACGACGATCTAAAAGTGCGGTCAATTTTAACCGCACTTTTTCATCAATTTCCGTTTCATCGAAAGCTAAAATTTGTGTTCTCGATTTGCCCGTTGCGTGTTGCAATAGCACTAACGCATCAACTTTGCCATTCTCTGTCGGATTTACCTGATTTAAGGCTTGCACAGCATCGGCAAGCCATTGTTGATAGGTCATTAATTACTCTCAGATAACGCCGCTAATTGATCTGCTTGATATTCAGTAATAATCGGTTGAATAAGCTCATCAATTTTGCCGTTCATCACTTCATCTAAGCGATAGAGCGTTAAGTTGATACGGTGATCTGTTACACGACCTTGTGGGTAGTTATAAGTACGAATTTTATCAGAACGATCGCCTGAACCTAATAAGTTACGGCGGGTATCCGCTTGCTCTGCGGCTTGACGCTCTTGCTCCGCTTGAACAATACGTGAAGCCAATACAGACATCGCTTTAGCTTTATTTTTATGTTGTGAACGCTCATCCTGACATT
>CAUETL010000105.1:0-6471 GCA_959020685.1 Parahaemophilus parainfluenzae
CTTATGCAAAAGGTATCGGATTAGGTGCTGAAGCGATTGAAAAAGCACAACGTTCGGCAAGAAATAAAATTGATGAGATCGTTGCTTCTCTCTAATCACTGAATATCCTTCTTCTATTAAGCCATTTTGAGATATGCCTCGAAATGGCTTTTTTCTAATCAACTTCCTCTATTTTTGATATCTTTGGTTAAAAATTAAAAAAATATTGTAAAATCGCGCCAATTTTTTGATTATTTTCTTGACTTATGTGTCATGTACTAGTTTAATAGTGCAAAAGTTCAAAATACAGGATTGATTATGAAAAATACCCCTTTTATTGCGGTGACCTCTCAACCGGTTCCCTATCATGCCGACACCACCGCAATTTTTAATACATTATGCCAACAGAACTCAAATTCTCTTCTCCTCGACTCTGCCGAAATTGGTAGCAAAAATAGCTTACAAAGTCTTATTCTAATTAATGCGGCCGTTAAAATTACTTGCTTAGGCAATCAAGTGACATTTAGAGCGCTAAATGCGAACGGTAAACAAGTGTTAAAAGAAATTCATCCCGTATTAAGCCAACTCGGTACTGTAAGTGCGGTCAATTTTGATGATGAATTTTCTGTGCAATTTGCACCGCTCAATAATCAATTAGATGAAGACAGTAAATTACAAGCTGCAACAATCTTTGATGGTCTTCGTGTAATTTCTAACCATTATCAACATAGCAGTACGCCAGTCTTTTTAGGTGGTTTATTTGCTTATGATTTGGTGGCAAATTTTATTCCAATGCAAGGTGTTGAATTAAAAGATGATGGTATTCACTGCCCGGATTACAGTTTCTATCTCGCAGAAAACTTAATTACCATCGATCATCAAAGCCAACAAGCTACATTAAAAAGCTTCTGTTTTAGTCAAGAAGAACAAGTGGAAGTCGCGAAAACGGCACTTTCTATTGCACAAAAATTAAAAAATATTGATGGCGTACTTTCCATTAAAGCAGCAAGTGATGAGGTCAGCACCAACTTTGAAGATCCTGAATTTACAGGTATCGTTAAAGCGTTAAAACATCATATTAATATTGGTGATGTGTTCCAAATCGTGCCATCCCGCCGTTTTTCATTAGCTTGTCCGAATACCCTTGCGAGCTACGCACAATTAAAACTTAACAATCCAAGTCCTTACATGTTCTACATGAACGATGAGGAGTTCATTTTATTTGGCGCATCACCTGAAAGTGCGTTGAAATATGCGCCAGACAATCGCCAATTAGAAATTTATCCAATTGCAGGTTCTCGCCCGCGTGGTTTTGATGCACATGGTAATATTGATCCAGAATTAGATGCACGCTTGGAATTAGAATTACGTCTTGATCATAAAGAACAAGCCGAACATTTAATGTTGGTAGATTTAGCCCGTAATGACATTGCTCGCGTATGCCAAAGCGGTACACGTAAAGTCGCTGAATTAATGCAAGTAGATCGCTATTCGCACATCATGCATTTGGTTTCTCGCGTAGTGGGTAAACTTCGTCCTGAACTTGATGCCTTACACGCTTATCAAGCTTGTATGAATATGGGGACGTTAACTGGTGCGCCTAAAATTAAAGCGATGCAGTTAATTTATCAATTTGAACAGCAAAAACGTCACAGCTACGGCGGTGCGGTCGGCTATCTTACATCTGACGGTCGTTTTGATACCTGTATCGTGATTCGTTCTGCCTTTGTACAAAATGGCATTGCCCATATTCAAGCAGGTTGTGGAGAAGTGTTGGATTCTGATCCTCAAATGGAAGCGGATGAAACTCGCCATAAAGCGGCTGCAGTGCTTAAAGCAATCAAACAAATCAATACCCAAGCAAAATAAGGACGATAAATTATGGCTAATATTCTCTTTTTAGATAATTTTGATTCATTCACTTATAACTTAGTGGATCAATTCCGAGTGCTTGGGCATAACGTAAAAATTTATCGCAATGACACTAATTTAGAACAAGTGGTACAAGAGGCATCAAATACACCGGATACGATTCTTGCGCTCTCACCGGGACCAGGTACTCCGGCTGAAGCAGGTATCTTACTCCCGCTCATTGAACGTTTAAAAAATGATGTGCCAATTATTGGGATTTGCTTAGGCCATCAAGCGCTTATTCAAGCCTTTGGTGGAGAGGTTGTACATGCAGGCGAAGTATTACATGGTAAAGTATCGCGCATTCAACACGATAACCAAGCCATGTTTAAAGATATTGCCAACCCAATGCCTGTGGCACGTTATCACTCTTTAATGGGTAAAAATCTGCCTGACGAATTTATTGTCAATGCCGATTACAATGGTATCGTGATGGCTATTCGTCATAAAACCTTGCCAATCTGTGCTTTCCAATTTCACCCAGAAAGCATTCTTACTGTGCAAGGTTCGAAATTATTACAACAATCTGTGGAATGGTTATTAAACAGAGATTAAGGAAGAAAAAAATGATTACCGTATATGGATTAAAAGAAACCCTTACCCCACGTCGTAAAGCTATTGCCAAGGCTATTTATGACAGTCTTAATTTAGGCTTGGATATTCCGCATGGCAAGCATACCATTCGATTCGAGTGTTTGGATAAAGAAGATTTTTTCTATCCAGAAGATCGTAGCGAAAACTATATCGCAATCGAAATTAATCTTATGCAGGGACGTTTAGAAGGGACTAAAAAACGTTTGATCAAAATGCTATTTAGCGAATTAGAATACAAAATCGGTATTAAATCCTATGATGTAGAAATCACCATTAAGGAACAGCCTGCTCATTGTTGGGGCTTCCGTGGTATGACAGGTGATGAAGCTCGAGACTTAGTCTATGATCTTAACGTATAAGGAAGATTGATTATGCAAACGGCTCAATTATTAGAACAACTTTACAACGGAAAAACACTTAACAAAGAAGAAAGTGCGGTCATTTTTAATGCTATTATGCAAGGCGAACTGAATAACGAACAAATCGCTGCCATGCTGATTGCGTTAAAAGTACGTGGTGCCACTATTGATGAATTAAGTGGTGCCGTATCGGCGTCTTTGCAAAATGCCAAATCATTCCCTCGCCCGGACTACCCTTTTGCGGATATTGTGGGAACAGGTGGTGATGGTCAAAACACAATTAATATTTCTACTGCGAGTGCCATTGTTGCAGCCTCTATGGGTGCAAAAGTAGCAAAACACGGTAACCGTAGCGTATCAAGTAAATCCGGTGCCAGTGATGTATTAACCGCTCTCGGTGTAAATGTGAATGTCACGCCAGAACAAGCTCGTCAAGCGCTTGATGATATTGGGGTATGTTTCTTATTTGCTCAACAATATCACAGTGGTTTTAAACATGTTGCCCCTGTTCGCGCGGCATTAAAAACGCGTACACTTTTTAATATTTTAGGTCCATTAATTAATCCAGCTCGACCAACTTATCATTTGCTTGGCGTGTATGCCCCTGCATTAGTGAAAACCTATGCTGAAACAACTGTTGCATTAGGCCATCAACATACTTTTGTGGTTCATGGTGCGGGTCTTGATGAAGTCGCCGTACATGGTGAAACCCAAGTCGCTGAAATTAAAAACGGCAAAATTGATTACTTCACTTTAACCCCTGAAGATTTTGGTTTAAAAACACAATCTTTAGAAAGTTTACGTGGTGGCGAACCACAAGAAAATGCCCAATATCTGACCGCACTTTTACAAGGTAAAGGCAAAGCGGAACATGCTAATGCGGTAGCCGCAAATGTGGCATTATTGCTGAAATTATTTGGTCATGATGACTTAAAACAAAATGTTCAACATGTGTTGGCTCATCTTGCATCAGGCAAAGCGTTTGATACATTACAACATTTGACAAAATATTAAGATAAAGGCTGATTTGACACGCCCAATAAAATAAGAAGAAAATTTATGATCACGCAAGATTTCACTAAACCAATTGACTCTGCGACGGTGCTGCAAAAAATCGTCTTAGACAAAGCACAATGGGTTAAGGCAAAGGAAGCTGAATTTCCGCTTTCACAATTTAAAGAAAACATTCAAAAATCAGACCGCTCTTTTTATGATGCGTTGGCTAAAGGCACACATCAAAAACCGGCTTATATTTTGGAATGTAAAAAAGCTTCCCCTTCTAAAGGATTAATTCGTAATGAATTTAATTTAGATGAAATCGCCAATGTATATAAACATTATGCATCAGCTGTTTCTGTGCTAACGGATGAGAAATACTTCCAAGGTAAATTTGACTATTTGCCGCAAATACGTGACGTTGTCTCACAACCTGTATTGTGCAAAGATTTTATGATCAGCGAATATCAGGTTTATCTCGCGCGCCACTATCAAGCGGATGCTATTTTATTGATGCTTTCAGTGGTGAATGATGAAACCTATCGCGTACTAGCTGATCTGGCGCATTCTCTTGGCATGGGCGTATTGACGGAAACCAGCAATGAAGAAGAATTTGAGCGAGCCCTTGCTCTAGGTGCAAAAATTATCGGCGTTAATAATCGTAATCTTCACGATCTCACCGTTGATTTAAACCGCGTAGTAGAACTCACACAAAAATATGCCGATCGCATTCCTACTGATGCACGTATTATCAGCGAATCAGGGATTTATAATCACAGCCAAATTCGTGATTTGCAAAAAGTGGCACATGGCTTTTTAATCGGCAGTAGCCTAATGGGCAGTGCAGATTTAAATAATGCTGTGCGTGAAGTGATTTTTGGAGAAAATAAAGTATGCGGTTTAACTCGCACGCAAGATGTCAAAGAGGTTTACGCAAACGGAGCATTATACGGCGGCTTAATTTTCGCCGAACATTCAAAACGCTGTGTGAGCCTACGTCAAGCCCAAGAATTAGTGACAGCATCACCACTTCGTTTTGTGGGCGTATTTCAGAATCAAGAAATTGATTTTATTGTAAAAATCGCTAAACAATTGCAGCTTTATGTCGTTCAGCTACACGGTTCAGAAACCGCTGAATTTATTACCGCACTTCGTCACCAACTGCCTGAAGAAATACAAATTTGGAAAGCCATTTCGGTGAATACTGAAGCACAAAGTGCGGTTGATTTTACAGATGATTTAAATATCACTCGCTATATTTTCGATAGCCAATCTGCTAATCAACAAGGTGGCACAGGAAAAACCTTTAATTGGTCACTCATTCCTGAAAACTTGAAACACAAAATTATTTTGGCTGGTGGAATTTCACCTGACAATATTGAACAAGCCATTAAGCAAGGTTGCTTAGGGGTTGATCTCAATTCTGGTGTAGAAACTGCCGCTGGCGTGAAAGATAGCGAAAAAGTGCGGTCAGTTTTTAAGACGATTTTGTCAAATTAATCTGATTGCTAAGGGGAAGCATTATGCAAAGAACAGCGTTAGTAACCGGCGCAACTGCCGGATTTGGTACGGCAATTTGTCGCACACTCATTGAAAATGGCTATCGTGTAATTGGCACAGGACGCCGCGTAGCTCGTTTAGAACAATTACAGCAAGAATTAGGTGAAAACTTCCACTTTCTTGCCTTTGATATTTCAGATCGCCAAGCAACAGAAGATGCGTTCCATTCCCTTCCAGATAGTTGGCAATCCATTGATTTATTGGTGAATAATGCAGGCTTAGCATTAGGCTTAGAGAGTGCTGATAAAGCGAATTTAGACGATTGGATGCAAATGATCGATACCAATATTAAAGGTCTCGTCACCATCACTCGTCTTGTGTTACCACAAATGGTTGAACGTAATTCGGGCCATATTATTAATTTAGGATCAATTGCGGGGACTTATCCTTATCCAGGTGGCAATATATACGGTGGTACTAAAGCTTTTATCAAACAATTTAGTTTAAATCTTCGAGCCGATCTTGCTGGAACTCAAATTCGCGTGACCAATGTAGAGCCTGGTCTTTGTGGTGGAACAGAATTTTCTAATATCCGCTTTAAAGGTGATGATGCCCGAGCAAAAAAACTCTATGAAAATGTGGAATATGTCAGTCCACAAGACATTGCTAATATTGTTCTATGGCTTAATCAACAACCTAAACATGTCAATATTAATCGCATTGAAGTGATGCCTACTGCACAAACCTTTGCACCACTTAATGTCGCAAGAATTCAAAAATAACAAGGAAATATTATGTCAGAAACCCTTTTAAATCCTTATTTCGGTGAATTTGGCGGAATGTATGTACCGGAAATTCTCGTACCGGTACTACAACAGCTAGAAAAAGCCTTTGTTGAAGCAAAAGACGATCCTGAATTCCAACGTGAATTTCAAGATTTACTTAAAAATTATGCGGGCAGACCAACCGCACTTACCCTTTGCCGTAATTTAACCAAAGGGACAAAAGCAAAAATTTATTTAAAACGTGAAGATTTACTTCACGGTGGTGCCCATAAAACCAACCAAGTATTAGGTCAAATTTTATTAGCAAAACGCATGGGGAAAACGCGCATTATCGCCGAAACCGGTGC
>CAUETL010000106.1:0-6432 GCA_959020685.1 Parahaemophilus parainfluenzae
CCGCTTCATCTAAAGCCGTTGGCACAGTTGCCGCACTGGTATTGGCTGTACGATCAAGCGTGACCACTACTTGTGACATATCCATCTCTAATTTTTTCGCTGTTGCAGTGATGATACGTAAATTTGCTTGATGTGGCACAAGCCAGTCGATATCTGTTTTTTGGAGATTATTAGCAGAAAGGGTTTCTTCCACCACATTAGAAAGCTCACGTACCGCTAATTTAAAGGTTTCGTTACCTTGCATTTCAATATAACCAGATTTCTCCACACCACGTTCAGCTTGTGGAAGTAGTAATGCCGCATTGTTATCTGGCGATGCATGTAAATGCGTTGAAATAATGCCTTCTTGCTCTGATGCCTCTAAGATCACCGCACCTGCACCATCACCAAATAACACGACAGTGCTACGATCGGTTTCATCTAATTTACGCGAGTTAAGATCTGCACCAATCACAAGGGCTTTTTTCACGCTGCCTGAACGAATAAATTTATCCGCTACGCCTAAAGCATAAACAAAACCGGTACAAGCCGCCGCTAAGTCAAAAGAAATTGCGTCTTCGATGCCTAATAAACCTTGAACTTGGCAAGCTGAACTTGGATAAGCATGAGAACCACTGGTTGTCGCAACGATGATCAACTCAATTTCTTGAGGATCAAGATTGGCCATTTCAAGTGCTTTTTTGGCTGCTTCATATCCCATTGTTGCAACGGTTTCATCTGCTGCAGCAATACGACGTTCACGAATACCTGAACGTGTCACGATCCATTCATCTGAAGTATCAACCATTTTTTCCAAATCCGCATTGGTACGAATATGGCTCGGCAAATAGCTACCGGTGGATAAAATTCTACTATTCATAATATCAAAACTTATTAATTAATAACGTTGTAAACCTGCCAAGATTTTTTGTGGAATTTGCAAACGAGCTTGTAAAGCTGCATCCGCAATTGCACGAGCAAATGCATCCACATTTGCGCTGCCATGGCTTTTCACCACAACAGCCGTTAATCCGAGTAAAGATGCCCCATTATATTCATCAGGGTTAATGCGTTTCAAGCGATGATAAGCATCCTTAAAGAAAAAACGCAGAATAAATTTGGCAAATGATTTAAAAATAGGCTGTTTTTCTTTTCCTTTCAGAAGAGATAACAGATTCTTAGCTGCCCCTTCAAGGGTTTTTAATGCAATATTTCCCGAAAACCCATCACTCACGATCACATCAGCCACACCATTTAATAAAAAGTTACCTTCAATAAAGCCTGTATAATTAAGTGCGGTCGATTTTTCTAATAAATTCGCGGCTTCACGAATGGATTGATGTCCTTTAATTTCTTCCACACCAATATTGAGTAAGGCAATACGTGGATAAACTAAGTTCAATCGGTTTTCGGCAAAGATCGAGCCCATGACGGCAAATTCATAAAGATTTTGAGCAGAACATTCTACGTTTGCTCCTAAATCTAACATCACGGTTTTATCACCCGTCATTGACGGCAATAAGGATACCAACGCAGGGCGTTGAATCCCCTCTAAAGGCTGTAAGAGAACCTTTGACAATCCCATCAATGCACCCGTATTTCCTGCGCTGACACAACCTTGCGCCTCTCCTTTCTGAACCATTTCAATAGCTAAACGCATCGACGTGCCTTTGCTATGACGCAATGCATGAGAAATACCTTGATTGTTATCAATAGTCTTAGTGCAATGATGAATTTGAATACGTTCTAAAAGAGAAGAAGGTGCATTTTCCAGTAAGGGGGAAATTTGTTGGCTATCGCCAAACAGCACTAAAGAGAGCATTGGATCTGCTTCCAACGCTGAAAGAGATGCGGGGATAGTAATACGGGGACCAATGTCCCCGCCCATCACATCTAACGCTAAGGTTAGACGGTTCAAGTGAATACCTTATAAGTAAAATTACTTATTGATCACTTTGCGACCACGGTAGTAACCGTCAGCAGTTACGTGGTGGCGTAAGTGAGTTTCACCGCTTGCTTTATCCACTGATACTGCAGCAGTAGTTAATGCATCGTGTGAACGACGCATATCACGACGTGAACGAGATTTTTTGTTTTGTTGAACAGCCATTGGCTATACTCCTAAATTTAATTTACTTTTGCTTTAAATTAGCTAATACAGCGAACGGGTTCGGTTTTTTTGCCAATTCTTCAGGCAATTCGCCAAAAACCTGTTCGTGCGCGGACACTTCACAGTGTTCAGATGAATGCATTGGAACAAGCGGTAGAGCTAAAATAAGTTCGTCTTCCACTGCACCAAGTAAATCTATTTCACCAAACTCATTAAATTCGATTGGCTCATAAATTTCCGGCAAGTCATCAGCCTGATCCCAATTAGCCACTGGACTATACATAAAATGACATTCCA
Source organism: Parahaemophilus parainfluenzae (assembly GCA_959020685.1). Lineage (GTDB taxonomy): Bacteria > Pseudomonadota > Gammaproteobacteria > Enterobacterales > Pasteurellaceae > Haemophilus_D > Haemophilus_D parainfluenzae_T. The sequence continues at coordinate 2,387 of CAUETL010000106.1, forward strand.
ATGTTTGTTTGAATGGTTCGCCACAACGTTGACAATCTAATTCGACATCAACTTGCACTTGCCCTTTCATCACCACTAATTTTTGTGGATCAATATAAAACGATAATGTTACCTGTGCATCGCTGAGCACTTTCCCCGTAGATTCAGCTAAACGCACTAACTGACTAGCGGTATAATAACCATCATAATCAATTCTTTGTTGAGCGTCTTTAACCGGATCAACGGTTAGGGGTAGTTTTACCTTTTGCATAGGGTGCGAATATTACCTGTTGTCAATAAAATAGTCAAAGGAAATTCGCACTAATTATAAGAAAAGTTCAATCTCTATCTAAACTCTCTCAAGAGTTGCACCTTTGCAAAGTGCGGTCATTTTTTCCTGTGTTTTACTCGGCATGCTCACTCAAGAAGCCACCACTTTGGTGTTTCCAAAGGCGAGCATAAAGGCCATTTTGTTCGAGCAACTCTGCGTGAGTCCCTTGCTCGACAATTTGCCCTTTATCTAATACGATTAAACGATCCATTGCCGCAATAGTGGATAAACGGTGAGCAATGGCAATAACCGTTTTATTTTCCATCATCTTGTCGAGACTTTCTTGGATCGCCACTTCCACTTCGGAGTCTAGTGCACTGGTCGCTTCATCCAACAGTAAAATTGGTGCATCTTTTAACATGACACGCGCAATCGCAATACGTTGGCGTTGGCCACCCGACAGTTTCACCCCACGTTCACCAACATGAGCATCATAGCCTTTTCTACCTTGTGCATCGCTGAGGTAAGGGATGAAATCGGCTGCTTCCGCACGTTTAGCTGCATTTATCATTTCTTCATCTGTCGCAGTTGGGCGACCATAAATGATATTATCGCGAACAGAACGGTGTAAAAGCGAGGTATCTTGTGTTACAAGACCAATCTGACTACGAAGGCTTTCTTGGCTTACATCTAAAACATTTTGACCATCAATGGTAATTGAACCTTCTTGCGCTTCGTAGAAACGTAGAAGTAAATTCACAATGGTTGATTTGCCCGCACCGGAACGACCAATTAAGCCCACTTTTTCACCCGGTTTGATGGTGAGATTAAAATGACTAAGTAATGGTTTATTCGGATCATAGGCAAACGAAACATTGTTAAATTTGATCTCACCTTGTTTTACTTCTAATGCAACACAATTTGGCTTATCAACAATGGTATGCGGTTTGGTTAGCGTTGCCATACCATCATTCACTGTCCCGATATTTTCAAATAAGCGAGCAGATTCCCACATAATCCAACGAGAAAGCCCGTTCACACGTAATGCCATCGCGGTTGCAGTCGCCACTGCTCCCACGCCCACTTGGCCATTTTGCCATAACACCACACCTAAAATCGCAGTACTTAACGTTAAGAAGATATTGGTTGCGTAAGTTAAGGTATCTAATGAACTTGCCAAACGCATTTGTGCGTGCACGGTGACCATAAATTCTTCCATGGAACGTTTTGCATAATTGGCTTCTCTCGCATCATGTGAAAATAGTTTCACCGTTGCAATATTTGAGTAAGCATCCGTAATACGCCCTGTCATTAGAGATCGCGCATCGGCTTGTCGTTGTGCGGTTTTAGCTAAACGAGGAATAAGCAAACGTAAAATAGTCACAAATGCCACAATCCATAAGAAAAACGGCACTAAAAACCAGGTATCTAAAGCCGCAAGCACCAAGCCTGACGTAATAAAATATACGGCAACATACACCAACATATCCGCAATGGTCATGACGGTATCACGCACCGCAAGGGCGGTTTGCATCACTTTCGCCGATACACGACCTGCAAATTCATCTTGGTAGAAGCTTAAGCTTTGTCCTAGCATCAAACGGTGGAAATTCCAACGCAAACGCATTGGAAACACCCCTTGTAGCGTTTGTAAGCGTACATTCACGCCCACAAAGGACCATACAATACTGAAAATGAGCAAGGCTGCCATACCTGCGAGCAAATGCCCTTTTTCTTGCCAAAGCGTGGTTGGCGTATAAGCCCCCAACCAATCCACCAACAATCCCATAAATTGGAAAAGTAAGGCTTCCATTACACCAGTACCGACCGTCAATACTGCGAGTAAAAAGATCCAGCCTTTCATGCCATCAATGCTTGACCAAATAAAACGGAACAAGCCTTTTTCAGGCGTCGTTGGATTGCTTTCCGGATAAGGATTTAAACGGTTTTCAAACCATGAAAATATTTTATTAAACATAACAATACCTTAAAAAATTAAAGGCGACAGTGCCGCCTAAAGTGCGGTCATTATAGCGTAAGTTTTGAACGATGGGCTATGTTTTGCGAAATTGACTCGGTGAAAGCCCATAAATTGCTTTAAACGCCTTACTAAAATGTGCTTCTGATTGATACCCTACTTCAAGAGCGATCGCTAAAATGGTCTTTTGCGTATTTTTCAATAAAACGGCCGCCATTTCTAACCGCACTTGTGTGAGAAATTTTCCTGGGGGCATCCCGAGTTGCAGTTGAAAGATCCGCATAAAGGTCGCACGAGACATGGAAGCCAACTCTGCTAATTGCTCAATATTCCAATCTAATTGAGGTGAAAACAGGATCTTTTCAAGGACTTGATTCAGTCTTTTATCCTGCAACGCGGCTAATAAGCCTTGATTGAGCAAACCTATTTGCTGTGCATGACGCAAAATATAAATAAACAACACATTTGATAATGCATCAATCACAGATTTTGTGCCTTGCTCCGGTTTCTCGGCTTCTTGTAAAAAAAGTGAAACCAAGGGCTGCACGGGCGTATTTTGCAGCGAAAGATGTAAATAATCTGGTAACGAATCAATTAATAATGACGGTTTTTGGTAATAAAATGTTCCACAAAACATCTTCAGATCGGGCGTACCTGCTCCTATTTGATGGACATTAAAAAGTGCATTTGATTGCTCTCTCTGTTGGCTATTCTCTCTTTTTTGTTGAGAACTGCCCAAAAAGTGCGGTCGATTTTGAGGGAGAAAAAAGAGATCACCCTTCTTCAAATGAAACTGTTTTCTCGCAAAGGTTACCCAGCACTCACCTTGCTCAATTAAATGAAATAAACCTTGATACTCCGCCGCATCTGGCTGATGTTCAACTTGCCAATCTCCTTGAAACAAGCAGCGAATATTAATTTCCCCGCGCACTTGCGCCAGCTGTGTTAATTTATCTAAATAATCCATTGTGAGATTTTCCGTCTAAAAGTTAAGACAATTTGACAAGTATCATACGCTAATCTGCTTATAATTCCTCTCGAAATTTGTACTAAATTTAAGGAGAAAAACAATGTTTGCAGATTGGAAAAATGATGTAGCACACGTTAAAAAATCATTCGGTGCATTAGGTAAAAAATACCCTAAAATGTTACAAGCTTATGGCGCATTAGGTGCGGCGGCGGCAGAAGGTAACGTATTAGATGCCAAAACCCGTGAATTAATTGCATTAGCAGTTGCAGTCACAACACGTTGTGAAAGCTGCATTGGCGTGCACGCTGATGAAGCAGTGAAAGCAGGTGCAACTGAAGAAGAAGTGGCAGCAGCATTAGCGATGTCTATCGCATTAAATGCAGGTGCAGCTTACACCTATTCTCTTCGTGCATTAGAAGCTTACAACGCACAAAAAGGCGAATAATTCGCAAGGAACTTTATGATTCTTTTAGCCCTCATTTGAGGGCTTTTTTATCTCTAAAATTGACCGCACTTTAAAATAAATTCAAAGCTCTCATCTGAGCTACCACTTGCTCTACCTGAATTTCAGCCATTAAATTTTTACCTTTTAATTTGGTCGCCCAAGGCAATTCACTTGAAGGTTTTCCTTGCTCTTTTTGCACATTTTCTTCATATACTGACACCACATTATCCAGATTATGATAAGGCGCAGTGCGCAATGGATTGTGATAAGCATACAATCCAATAACCGGTGTTCCTTGCGTGGTCGCGATATGAGCTGGCCCAGAATCAGGCGAGATGACTAAATTTGCTTGATGAATTAATGCGGCAAGTTGTTTCAAACTGGTTTTTCCTGAAGCATCAAC
>CAUETL010000107.1:0-6398 GCA_959020685.1 Parahaemophilus parainfluenzae
TCATAAATGGGTTCGAATGTTGGGCATAGTGCCGATGTGTAACCAAGCGAATACTTGACACGGACCAACGGTAGCAAGTCTTGCTCCATCATTTGGTCGCGGTGCCATGACAAACAACTGGGTTGACATCAAAAACGCCAATCTTATTATTGTTCAAGGTGGTAACCCTGCTGAAGCTCACCCTGTTGGCTTCCGTTGGGCGATCGAAGCGAAGAAAAACGGTGCGAAAATCATCGTGGTTGACCCTCGCTTTAACCGTACAGCTTCTGTAGCTGACCTTCATGCACCAATTCGTTCCGGTTCTGATATCGCATTCTTAATGGGTGTGATCCGTTACTTATTGGAAACTAACCAAATTCAACACGAATACGTTAAACACTATACCAATGCTTCATTCTTAGTTGATGAAGGTTTCAAATTTGAAGATGGTTTATTCGTAGGCTTTGATGAAGAAAAACGTACTTACGATAAATCTAAATGGAATTACCAATTTGATGAAAATGGTAATGCTAAACGTGACATGACCTTACAAGATCCACGTTGTGTGATTAATATCTTGAAAGATCACGTTTCTCGCTATACCCCAGAAATAGTTGAACGTATTACCGGTGTTAAGCAAAAACTCTTCTTACAAATCTGTGAAGAAATTGGTAAAACCTCTGCACCGAATAAAACCATGACGCACTTATATGCGTTAGGCTTTACTGAACATACAATCGGTACTCAAAATATTCGTTCAATGGCTATGATCCAATTACTCTTAGGTAATATGGGGATGCCAGGAGGCGGTATTAATGCATTACGTGGACACTCAAACGTACAAGGTACAACAGATATGGGCTTATTGCCGATGTCTTTACCTGGTTATATGCGTTTACCGAATGACAAAGATACGTCTTACGAACAATACATTAATGCGATTACGCCAAAAGATATCGTACCAAACCAAGTGAACTACTATCGTAATACCTCGAAATTCTTCGTGAGTATGATGAAAACGTTCTATGGTGATAAAGCAACCAAAGAAAATGGTTGGGGTTTCGATTTCTTACCAAAAGCAGACCGCTTATACGACCCTATCACTCATGTTAAGTTAATGAATGATGGCAAATTGAACGGTTGGATTTTACAAGGTTTCAACGTATTAAACTCATTACCGAACAAAAACAAAACTGTTGCAGGTATGAGCAAATTGAAATTCTTAATCGTGATGGATCCGCTTCAAACTGAATCTTCTGAATTCTGGAAAAACTTTGGTGAATCAAACAATGTGAATCCAGCAGATATTCAAACTGAAGTATTCCGTTTACCAACCACCTGTTTCGCAGAAGAAGATGGTTCTATTGCTAACTCTGGTCGTTGGGCTCAATGGCACTGGAAAGGCTGTGACCAACCAGGTGAAGCGTTACCAGATGTTGAAATTCTTTCTATGATTCGTGAAGAAATGCATCACCTTTATCAAAAAGAAGGTGGTCGTGGTATCGAATCTTTCGAAGCGATGACTTGGAACTATGCTCAACCGCATTCACCAAGTTCTGTAGAATTAGCGAAAGAATTGAATGGTTACGCGCTTGCTGATCTTCTCGATGCTGATGGCAACGTCATGTATAAAAAAGGTCAATTACTTAACGGATTCGCTCACTTACGTGATGACGGTACAACCTCATCAGGTAACTGGATCTATGTGGGTCAATGGACTGAAAAAGGTAACCAAACCGCAAACCGTGACAACTCTGACCCATCTGGTTTAGGTTGTACATTAGGTTGGGGCTTCGCATGGCCGGCAAACCGTCGTATCCTTTACAGTCGTGCTTCACTTGATATTAACGGTAATCCTTGGGATAAACACCGTCAATTAATCAAATGGAATGGTAAAAACTGGAACTGGTTAGATGTCGCTGACTATGGCACACAACCACCAGGTTCTGATGCAGGTCCGTTTATTATGTCTGCAGAAGGTGTTGGCCGTCTATTCGCTGTAGATAAAATTGCGAATGGTCCTATGCCTGAACACTATGAACCAATTGAAAGTCCGATTGACACTAACCCACTACACCCAAGTGTCGTCTCTGATCCGACTGTTCGTATTTATAAAGAAGACCGTGAATTTATCGGTTCAAACAAAGATTTCCCTTATGTGGCAACCACTTATCGTTTGACCGAGCACTTCCACAGTTGGACTGCTCAATCTGCGTTAAATATCATCGCCCAACCTCAACAATTCGTGGAAATTGGTGAGAAATTAGCAGCAGAAAAAGGCATCCAAAAAGGTGATATGGTAAAAATTACTTCTCGCCGTGGCTACATTAAAGCCGTTGCAGTGGTAACAAAACGTTTGAAAGATTTAGAAGTCGACGGACGTACCGTACATCACGTGGGTATTCCAATTCACTGGAACATGAAAGCCTTAAATGGTAAAGGTAATCGTGGTTTCTCCACCAACACCTTAACACCATCTTGGGGTGAAGCAGTCACTCAAACACCAGAATATAAAACATTCTTGGTAAACATTGAGAAAGCGGAGGCATAATATGGCAGGAAGTGGTCAAGGCGTTCAATCGCAAGACATTATCAAGGTCTCCGCTACGTCTGGTTTAACACCAGCACCTCAAGCGCGTGATCATAAAGTTGAAGTAGCAAAATTAATCGATGTATCCACCTGTATCGGTTGTAAAGCCTGTCAGGTGGGCTGTTCAGAGTGGAATGACATCCGTTCTGATGTTAATGCTCAATGTGTGGGGATCTACGATAACCCAGTAGATCTCAATGCAAAAGCATGGACGGTAATGCGCTTTAACGAAGTAGAAGAAAATGATCGTTTAGAATGGTTAATCCGTAAAGATGGTTGTATGCACTGTTCAGAACCAGGCTGTTTAAAAGCTTGTCCTGCACCAGGCGCAATTATCCAATATGCAAACGGTATTGTGGATTTCCAATCTGATAAATGTATCGGTTGTGGTTACTGTATCGCAGGTTGTCCGTTCAACATTCCACGTATGAACCCAGAAGACAACCGTGTGTACAAATGTACCCTTTGTGTGGATCGTGTTTCTGTAGGCCAAGAACCGGCTTGCGTGAAAACATGTCCAACCGGTGCAATTCGTTTTGGTTCTAAAGAAGAGATGAAACTCTACGCAGAACAACGTGTTGCTGACTTAAAATCACGTGGTTACGAAAACGCAGGTATCTACGACCCTGAAGGCGTAGGTGGTACACACGTAATGTATGTATTACACCATGCGGATAAACCTGAACTTTATTCTGGTCTTCCAAAAGATCCAAAAGTTGACCTAACCGTCACCCTTTGGAAAGATGTATTGAAACCGGTAGCAGCTGTAGCAATGGGTGGTCTAGCACTTGCTGAAATCGCTCACTACTTAGCTGTAGGTCCAAACGTTGAAGAAGATGTAGAAGATCATCACCATGAATTTGAAGAAGAAGATAAAAAAGGAGGCAAAGATGAGTAAGATTGAGATTAGCAATGATACTCGAATCATTCGTCATAGAACGCCTGCTCGTTTTAGCCACTGGTTGCTCGTAATCTGCTTCTTTATGACGATGTTCACTGGTGTGGCATTCTTCTTCCCAGATTTTGCGTGGTTAACTGAAATTTTAGGTACTCCGCAACTGGCTCGAGCAATTCACCCGTTCACCGGTATCATTATGTTCGTTGCCTTTATTTTCCTCGGCTATCTTTACTGGGATCACAACATTCCAGAGAAAAACGATATTCGTTGGTTAAAAGGCATCGTTGAAGTATTAAAAGGGAATGAGCACGCTGTTGCAGATAACGGCAAGTATAACCTTGGTCAAAAAATGTTATTCTGGACATTGAACTTGGCGATGGTCACTTTACTTGTAACCGGTATCATTATGTGGCGTCAGTATTTCTCGCACTACTTCTCTATTCCGGTATTACGTTTTGCGATTTTCCTTCACTCTTTAAGTGCATTCATGTTGTTCACCGGTATTTTGGTACACATGTACATGGCATTCTGGATTAAAGGATCTATTCGCGGTATTGTGGAAGGTTGGGTAACTGTTCGTTGGGCGAAAAAACACCACCCGAAATGGTATCGAGATGAAGTACTTCCTAAGCTAGAAGAAGACCTCGAAAATGAAGCTGAAGGTAAAAAAGTAAAAACCAAAGCATTGTTCAAAGGTATCAATGGCTAAAATCAAAAAGTGCGGTTAAAATTGACCGCACTTTTTCTTATCAATACTTAAGAGACTATTATGAGTATCAAAATCTTATCTGCAGACGAAATCAAACAAAAAAAGAATTCATACGATATTCCACCTGTTTTGTTTGCTAACCCTAAAAATCTTTATCAACGTCGTGCAAAACGTTTAAGAGAATTAGCAAAAGATCATCCACTGGCTGATTATTTACTCTTTGCTGCAGATGTTGTGGAAACCCAATTAAGCGTATTTGAAAAAAATCCATTAGAAAAACAGCATTTCGATAATTTAAATGAAATTGAACCGTTAAATGCTAAAACATTTAAACGATCAGACATTTGGATTGAATATCTCAAAGAAATTTTACATAGCATAAAACCAAAAGCGAATGAGCAGGTTACTGCTACTATTGAAAATCTTGAAAAAGCCTCTGATAAAGAGCTTGAAGAAATGGCTACTCATCTTTTAAGCCAAGAATTTAATTTAGTGAGCACTGATAAAGCTGTCTTTATCTGGGCTGCACTTTCTCTTTATTGGTTACAATTGGCTCAACAAATTCCTCATAATAGCCGTCAAGAAGGTACAGATAATCTGCATTACTGCCCTGTTTGTGGTTCTGCACCAGTGGCAAGTGTTGTTCATATCGGCACATCACAAGGTTTACGTTATTTACACTGTAGCCTTTGTGAAAGCGAATGGAATTTAGTCCGAGCTCAATGTACTAATTGTAATGAACACAAAAATCTTGAAATGTGGTCATTAAATGAAGAGCTTGCTCTTGTTCGTGCTGAAACCTGTGGTGATTGCCAAAGCTACTTAAAAATCATGTTCCAAGAAAAAGATCCTAACGTTGAGGCAGTGGCTGATGATTTGGCATCGATTTTCTTAGATATTGAAATGGAAGAAAAAGGCTTCGCGCGCAGTGGATTAAATCCATTTGTCTTCCCTGCAGAAGAAGTGTAATTTTTACTTTTTAGATAAACAAAGTGCGGTCAAAATTGACCGCACTTTTGCATTCTAGAGATAACATGCCATCACGACAGCATTTTCTCGTCCACCATCTGGTTTTGGATAATAATTCTTACGAATATCAACCTCATTAAATCCTAGCCTTTCATAAAGGAAACGAGCCGGATTCGACTCTCGTACTTCCAGCCAAAGGGTTTGAATACCTTTCTCTTTAAGCTCACTCATTAAACCTTGCAATAAAAACGAACCGTAGCCCTTTCCTTGTTGAATCGGATCTATCGCAATATTGAATAATGTGGCTTCATCTAATACCGTTTGGCAAATAGCAAAACCAAACACTTGCTCTTTTTCCACTAATTTCAAATTGAGATAACGCTCGCCGACATTATTTTTCAATGTTCCCAATGACCAAGGCACAAGGTGTGCTGCTTGTTCAATTTCATATAGGCGACCCATATCGCATTCTTCAATAGGAAAAAGAGAAGGCATCATGATTAAATTTGTTGAATTTGTTGCCAAAGCTCACGCTTAGCTTGGCTATCTTGCTGGAATTGTGGCCAATCAACAGAGCGATAAACACGCTCGGCATTTAAGCAATAAGGCAAAGTGCGGTCGATTTCATCTACATTTTCAGCTAATAACCAATACCGCACAGAATGTTGTAATGTGATATGTTGAATTTGATCGAAATTCAGGCAAAGGCAATCTTCTTTGTTTAACTCGAGTGCCAGTCGAACATCTGAAAAAAGTGGAGAGTTCGATACGTTATCTTTCGCCACCACAATAAATTTCACTTGTTCAGACACACTCACACCAACCGCCCCTTGTAATACTTCTGGGCGATGTAGCTGCCAACGGGTTACCCCCATTTCATTTAAAAGCAGATTGCGTCTATCCATAGATTAACGAGCGATAGTATCTAACGGATAATCTCTTAAACCTTTAACAATCGCTTGTTCTTGCGCTTCGGTTGGTTTTTCTTGATACGCTTTTAAGCTACGGAAAGAAAGAATGTTTTTCGCTTGATAAACCACGGCGATAAAACGTTGGAAATCTTTACCATCACAAGCATAGTAAACATCTGAAGCGTTACCAATTGTTTTTAACTCACATACTTTTTTGTTTGCATCAAGGTATTTTGTCGTTAATGCCGGAACATGTGAAACATCTTTTAGATAATAGGTTTCGCTCGTGATGAATTTACGATTGCTACGATCTACATTCGCTGCACCACTTAAGAAACGGGG
>CAUETL010000108.1:0-6336 GCA_959020685.1 Parahaemophilus parainfluenzae
TTCCGTACCTTAGTCATTCCAGCTATGTTACCGGGGATTGCGGCTGCCTTTGCTTTAGTATTTTTAAACTTAATGAAAGAGCTCACCGCAACCTTATTACTGACCCCTAATGACATTAAAACGCTTTCAACTGCGGTGTGGGAATACACCTCTGATGCACAATATGCGGCTGCAACGCCTTATGCCATTATGTTAGTGCTATTTTCAGGGATTCCTGTATTTTTACTGAAACGATACGGTTTTAAATAACGAGAAGATAAAAATGACAACATTACTCGACATTAAAAATTTGAATAAATCCTTTAACGGACACCAGGTTCTGCACAATATCTCTCTGCAATTAGAGAAAGGTGAAATTCTATTTCTTCTTGGCGCATCTGGTTGTGGAAAAACCACCTTATTGCGTAGTATTGCTGGTTTTGAACAACCAACAAGCGGTGAGATTTGGTTAAAGAATCAACCTATTTTTAAAGAAAATCTCAATGTGCCGACCCAGCAACGCAAATTAGGCTATGTGGTACAAGAAGGCGTGCTATTTCCTCATTTAAATGTTTACCGCAATATTGCTTATGGCTTAGGCGATGGCAAAGGGAAAACGGAAGAGGAAAAACAACGCATCGAAGAAGTGATGAAACTCACGGGTATTAGCAGCTTAGCGGACCGTTTCCCTCATCAGCTTTCTGGTGGTCAACAGCAACGTGTTGCACTTGCTCGAGCACTTGCACCAAGCCCTGAGTTAATCCTGTTTGATGAGCCATTTAGTGCGTTAGATGAACATCTAAGAAATCAAATTCGTTACGATATGTTACAAGTATTAAGAGAAAGTGGTTCCTCTGCCGTATTTGTAACCCATGATCGCGATGAAGCACTATGTCATGCTGACAAAATCGCAGTGATTCAAGAAGGGAAAATTCTCCAAATTGCGACACCTAAAACGCTCTATTGGTCACCTCAGTATTTGTCTATTGCTAAATTTATTGGGGACAGCATTATTCTTCCTGCAACATTAAAAAACGATAGCATCGCGACCTGTCAATTAGGTGAAATTGCCATCGAAAATAAAGGAAATGGCCATACGCAAGGGAAAGTGTTATTCCGCCCTGAGCAATTCTCTCTTGCGAAAAAAATCCAAGACCCGACCGCTTCTTTTAAAGGTGAGATTAAGCGAATTGAATCAAGAGGACGAGCTATCAATATTTGTATTGATGTTTGCGGTTATGAATTGAATATCAATGAAGATCTCATCAACGAATACCATACTGACGAACAAGTCACCATGTATTTGTATGGGAAAGGGGTATTCTATAATGACTAAAAAAAGGCGGAACACATTGTTCCGCCTTTTTATATGATTTAATGACCAAGTGATTTTCGCATTTTGATGTTGAGCATTTCAACTACTGTTGAGAAGCCCATTGCAAAGTAAATGTAGCCTTTTGGAATATGAATATCCAAACTTTCAGCAATTAAACTTACTCCAACTAAAATTAAGAATGCTAAGGCTAAAATCTTCAATGTCGGATGGGTATCAACAAAATTACCAATTGGTTTCGCTGCAAACATCATCACACCTACTGCAATCATAATTGCCAAAATCATCACTGGAAGGTGGTTTGCCATCCCTACCGCAGTAATCACTGAGTCTAAAGAAAACACAATATCTAAAATCGCAATTTGGATTAATACACCCAAATAACTGACTTTCTTCTTATTATTCTCTTCTTCATGATGTGATTCAGGATGCATCGCTTCTTTGATTTCACCTGTACTTTTCATAATCAGGAATAAGCCCCCAAGGAATAAAATCAAATCGCGACCCGAAATTTCCTGACCGACTAAAGTGAATAGTGGCTCCGTTAATTTCATCATCCAGGAAAGAGAAACAAGAAGTAAAATACGAGTAATCATCGCTAATCCAAGACCGATAATACGACCAGATTGGCGTTGATTCGCGGGTAAACGTCCTACTAAAATACTAATAAAAATAATGTTATCAATACCCAAGACGATTTCAAGAGCGGCCAAAGTAAGCAATGAAATCCATGCTTCAGGATCAACAAGCCATTCAAACATAATATGTTCCTATATAAAATCCGAAAGGTTGAATCATAGACAGTTCACGTAGAAAATCAAGATTTTTCCTAACTTTTTAAGGTCTCGAAAATCTTTTCGGCTAACGCTTTAGAAATACCGGGTACAGAGGCGATTTCATCCAACGTGGCATTTTTGACACCTTGCAATCCACCTAAATATTTCAACAAGGCTTGACGTCGTTTAGCACCTACCCCTTCAATGGTTTCCAATCCACTTTGGGTAAAGGCTTTTTGGCGTTTTTGACGATGACCGCTAATCGCATGATTATGGCTTTCATCTCGAATATGTTGGATTAAATGCAACGCAAGACTATCATCCGGCAAATGGATTTCACGATCTTGTTTGCTGATAATCAACACCTCTTGTCCTGCTCGACGATCTACACCTTTTGCAACACCAATTAAGTGCGGTCGGTTTTTATCCCATTTTACGTTGAGGTGATGAAAAACCTCTAAGGCACGATTAAGCTGCCCTTTACCACCATCAATAAAAATAATATCGGGAATTTTATCTTCATCAAGATCGCGGTCGTAACGTTTCTTTAAGGCTTGCTCCATCGCTGCATAATCATCACCACCCGTAATACCTTCAATATTAAAACGGCGATAATCTGATTTCAGTGGGCCTTCTTGATTAAATACCACGCAAGATGCCACGGTTTGATTACCCATCGTATGACTAATATCAAAACATTCCATGCGTTTAATTTCAGGCATATCGAGCAATTCACAAAGCGCTTGATAACGTTCGTACATTCGGGAAGATTGTTTAAGTTGAGTCGCTAAGGCCGCTTTGGCATTAATTTGTGCCAACTGCAAATACTTGCCTTTATCGCCTTTAGCAGATTCTTGTATCACCACTTTTCGGCCGGCTTGTTCAGTTAATAAGGCCTCAAGCTCCGCTTTTTCATCTAATTTATGATCCACAATAATACTATTAGGAATACTTCTGCCCTGATGACCTTGCAAATAGAACTGCCCAACAAAAGTGGCTGTGAGTTCAGATAAATCTGTATTAGCAGGCACTTTCGGAAAATAACTGCGATTGCCCAATACTTTGCCTTGACGAATAAACATTACCTGAACACAAGCTAAACCGTGCTGATACGCAATGGACATAATATCCATGTCATCCAAACGCTCATTGGAAACAAATTGTTTTTCGATAACAGCACGAACCGCTTGAATTTGGTCACGATAACGTGCCGCGCCTTCAAAATCCAAGTCTCGGCTCGCCTGCTCCATTTTGCCAATGAGATAATCTAATACTTGCTGATCTTTTCCTTGTAAAAATAGTCGTGCTAATTCAACTTGTTGGTTATATTCCTCATCAGTCACATAGCCTGGCACACAAGGTGCGGAGCAACGCCCGATTTGATATTGCAAACAAGGGCGGGAACGATTGTTATAAACCGAATTTTCACATTGACGAACAGGGAATAATTTTTGCATTAACGACAAGGTTTCACGCACTGCACCCGCATGAGGATAAGGCCCGAAATACTCGCCTGCAATTTTTTTCGTTCCGCGATAAGAAGTAATGCGAGGATGGCGTTCTTTTGTCAATAAAATAAAAGGATAGGATTTATCATCTCGCAATAACACATTATAACGAGGTTGATAAAGCTTAATGAAGTTGTGCTCTAGCAATAACGCTTCAGTTTCTGAAGAAGTAATCGTCGTATCAATATGATGAATTGACGACACCAAGGCTTCTGTTTTTTTGCTGCTTAAGTTTTTTCGGAAGTAGCTGGAAAGGCGCTTTTTTAGATCTTTCGCTTTGCCCACATAAATAACCTGATCTTTATCGTCATACATACGATAAACACCAGGTTCATGAGAAACGTCTGAGAGAAACTTTTTAGAATCAAACATCAGTAAAAACTACGCCAAAATTGACCGCACTTTTTCTAAATCTTCTGCTGTATCCACACCAACAGCTGGAACTTCTTTCGCCAATTCCACATGGATACGCTCGCCGTACCACAATACACGGAGTTGCTCTAATTTCTCTAAGTTTTCTAATTGTGTTGGTGCCCATTGCACATATTGTTTAATAAAGCCTGCACGATAAGCATAAATACCAATATGACGGAGATACGCATCAGCCAGTTGCGCCTTTGAGGTATCTTCTAATTGCATAAACTGGTCACGATCATAAGGAATCACTGAACGGGAAAAATATAAAACGTAGCCATCTTTATCCGTAACGACTTTCACGGCATTTGGGTTAAATAACTCTTCCGCTTCGTGAATTTTTACCGCAAGTGTCGCCATATTCACGTTAAATTTCGCTAAATTCTCTGCCACTTGACTCACAATAACGGGTGGAATTAACGGCTCATCCCCTTGGATGTTTACAATAATTTCATCATCAGCAATACCAAGCTTACTTACCACTTCCGCTAAACGCTCAGTACCAGAATTATGTGCTTCTGATGTCATACACACTTCTGCCCCAAAAGCTTTTGCTACCTTTTCAACTTGTTCGTTATCTGTCGCAATAATGACTCGGCTCGCGCCTGATTGTTGAGCTTTCTCAAAAACATGTTGAATCATGGGTTTACCAGCAATATCAGCTAAAGGTTTACCTGGTAAGCGGCTCGATGCAAAACGAGCAGGGATAATAACTGTAAATGACATAAGTATTCCTTATTCTTTTAATGTTTCGGCTTTTTCTGCCAACAAAACCGGCACGCCGTTTTCAATAGGATACGCCACTTGCTCAAAAGGGCAAATGAGCCGTTGATTTTCTTGATCGTATTTCAATCTTGCCAAACATCGTGGGCAAGCGATCACGTCTAATAATCGAGGATTAAGTTTCTCACGCATATTTCACTCGAATAGAGTTAAACTAAATGACGGATTTTTTCCCACAATTGTGGAAGTTTTTGGCCTTGATTTTCAGCCTCTACAATCTCTGCATCAACGGGAACATACCACCAATTCTCTTTAGCAAAAGCTTGGCATTTTACTGCGTCCTTTTCGGTCATAAAGAGCGATTGGTTTTCAGCGAGTTTTTCTAATAATTGCGGCTCAAAATGTTGATGATCTTGAAAAGCTTTCGTATTTTCTAAACGAATATTTAAATTTTCCAACATCGTGAAAAAACGTTGTGGGTTACCAATTCCCGCGATGGCTGAACCTTGAGTAAATTCACTTAACAAGCGTTTTTCTGCCGTCACTAAATTAATCGCATAGTGAGGAACTAATTGCATAATGGCATCAGAATAAGCATTTTTTCCGCCATTAGTAATCACAAAGTCCACATTTTTTAAACGACTTGGTAACTCACGCAAAGGCCCAGCAGGTAACACAAAGCCGTTCCCTAAAGCGCGTTCTGCATCCATCACCACAATTTCAATATCACGTCGCAACTTATAATGTTGTAATCCATCATCCGAAATAATCAGATCGCAATCTTGTGTTTTCAAGAGTAATTCGATAGCTTGTTGACGATTCGGTGAAATCACCACGGGTACACCTGTTCTTTTGGCGATTAAAACAGGTTCATCACCTCCTTGAACGGGATCTGTTTCCGGTGTGACAAGTAAAGGATAGGTTTTAGATTGACTACCATAGCCACGAGAAATCACACCTACACGCAATCCTTGCTTTTGTAACTCTTCCACTAGCCACACCACAACAGGCGTTTTACCGTTTCCACCCACAGAAAGATTACCGACAATAATGATGGGTTTCGGGGATTTATAAGAGGATAAGAGATTAAAAGAAAATCGTGCTCGGCGAATGTGGCTAAACAACCAAAATAGCAATGAAAAAGGAAGGAGCAACCAAGCTAGCTTTGAATTAGAGTACCAAAAAGGCATTTCATTTATCCTATATTGATTTTGGGCGAACTCATTGGTTCGCCCTTATTATTTTATCCGCTAAACTGCATACTGTGTAATTGTTTATACGCACCATCAAGCGCTAATAAATCTTGATGCGTACCACGTTCTTTAATTTCACCGTGCTCAATGACTAAGATTTCATCGGCATTTTCAATGGTTGATAAACGATGCGCAATCACCAATACCGTACGATCTTTTTTCAGCTCTTCTAATGCAGACTGAATCGCACGTTCAGATTCGGTATCGAGAGCAGAAGTCGCTTCATCTAAAATTAAGACAGGTGAATTACGCAATAACGCACGAGCAATCGCTAAACGCTGGCGTTGACCACCAGAAAGACTCGCGCCATTCTCACCAATAACGGTATCAAAACCTTGTGGAAGTTTCTC
>CAUETL010000109.1:0-6125 GCA_959020685.1 Parahaemophilus parainfluenzae
ATGACCTAAGTTAAATACATGTCCGCTGCCTTGTCCAAAATCAGCTAAAATTGACTGCACTTCTTGCTCAATGCGTTCTGCCGGGGCATATAACACGCTTGGATCCATATTGCCTTGTAGTGCCACTTTATGGCCTACTTGTGCTTTCGCATCAGCCAAATTAACGGTCCAGTCTAATCCGAGCGCATCACATCCTGTATTTGCCATGGCTTCTAACCATAACCCGCCGCCTTTAGTAAATAAAGTCACCGGTACTTTACGGCCATCGTGTTCACGAATTAAACCATCGACGATTTTGTGCATATATTGCAGAGAGAAGTCTAAATATTCACGATGACCTAACACACCGCCCCAAGTATCAAATACCATGACCGCTTGTGCACCTGCTTTGATTTGCGCGTTTAAGTATAAAATCACGGAATCCGCTACTTTATCTAATAAAAGATGCAAAGTTTGCGGTTCGGCATACATCATTTTTTTGATTTTATTGAAGGTCTTGCTGCTACCACCTTCAACCATATAAGTCGCCAGTGTCCACGGGCTACCAGAGAAACCAATCAGTGGCACTTCGCCTTTTAGTTCGCGACGAATTGTGCGAACAGCATTCATCACATATTGAAGTTCGCCTTCAGGGTCAGGAATCGGTAAATTTTCGACCGCACTTTTGTTTTCAATTGGATGAGCAAATTTCGGGCCTTCACCTGCACCAAAACTTAATCCTAAGCCCATCGCATCAGGAATAGTCAGAATATCTGAAAATAAAATAGCCGCATCTAAAGCATAGCGACGAAGTGGCTGTAAGGTGACTTCACAAGCTAAATCCGCATTGCGGCAAAGAGACATAAAATCGCCCGCTTCTGCGCGTGTTGCTTTATATTCAGGCAAATAGCGTCCCGCTTGGCGCATCATCCATACGGGTGTCATATCCACTGGTTCACGTAATAAGGCTTTTAAATAACGATCATTTTTTAATTCAGACATGGGCTTTCCTTTATTTATTTTGTTCCGCTTTGCAAAGCTCAAGCGTAGCATTAATTAATTTGAGTGCGATAGTACCTGTTGGCGGTAATTCTGGCAAGGGGGCAGCGCTAGAAAACCATTGTGCATCATGCAGTTCTGTTTCTTGCAGTTGAATTTCTCCACTGTCGTAATCGGCTAAAAAGCCCACCATTTGTGAATTCGGGAATGCCCAAGGTTGACTACCGAAATAGCGAATATTTTTAATGCGAATGCCAGTTTCTTCAAAGACTTCGCGACGAACGGCATCTTCAAAGGTTTCACCCACTTCCACAAAACCGGCTAGCGTGGTGTAAATACCTGCTTTGCCAGGCGTGTAATGGCGTTTATGGTTGGCTAATAAAATCTCTGTACCACGACGAACAGCGACAATAATCGAAGGGCAAATAACCGGATAAATACGATAACCGCAACTTGTGCATTGAACCGCAAGCTCATCGTGAGTTTGTTCCGCTTTTTGACCGCATTTTCCGCAGAATTGGTGAGTTTTCAAAAAATGATTGATTTCCACACCTCGGCTTAATAAATGAAAATCTTCAGTCGGTAAGGACAACAAACTCCGTAAGGAAAGGTATTCTCGTTCATCTTGATCATTTTCTGCCACAAGCCATAAAGGTTGTGATTTCCATTTCCCGAGCAACATTGCTTTTTGTGTTGTGAGGTCGAGTTCCTTTGCTGCTCCAAAAGGCAGATCATTTTCCTGCCAATAAAGCGTCGATCCTTTGGTGAACAGCCAATATCCCTGATCTTCGGGCTGAATTGCTTTCATATTTTTCTCTTTTTGTTTCAAAAGTGCGGTCATTATAAAAGGGATTTTTCGGAAAAACGAATTTAATTTCTGTGATAAAAATAGCCAGCCAGTTTTCGTTGTGCTACAGTAGCAACCTGTTTTTCTCTTTAAAATTAGGAATGACAAATGTCTTTTTTCTCTTTTGCTTTTTTAGAAAATGCGATGTCTTTTCAAGGTTATCTTAAATATATCGCCATTTTTGTCTCGTTAGGTGCATTGTTTGTGGTGACAAGCTTATATTTGCGTCATCGGTTACAAACCAAATACCGTGATCTCAGTATCATTTTTCTTTTATTAATCATTTTCTTGCTCGGTGTGCAATATAACCAATATGAGCGAAGTGAAGTCTATGCAGCTGATACCTCTCGCGTGGTGACATTTTTAAATTCGGTGAAAGACAGTCAAAATTTACAGAAAGAAGATATTCGTACCAATAGCCGTACATTAAGTAACGGCATGATTTTAAATATTCGGGATCAGTATTTCGAAGTCCATTTTAATAATGATTTTACCGCATATACCTTATCCCCAATTAACTTAGTAAACCCTAATGTTACTGTGATTGATAAGGAGGATAAATAATGGATGGCTACACATTATTAGGCTTGAAATTGGCCATGGGTATTATTGGACTGGTACTCCAAATTAACTTAATGGGAAAAGGTAACCTTGCACCGACTTCCGCGATGGATCAGGTACAAAACTATGTGCTAGGTGGCATTATTGGTGGTGTGATTTATAGCGATAGTATTGGGGTATTCCAGTTCTCTCTCGTACTCGTACTTTGGACGTTATTGATTTTTACCCTGCGTTTTATCAAAAATCATAATCAATTTGTTAAATCCTTGATTGATGGTAAACCTGTTTGGGTCATTTTAAATGGTAAGGTTCAGACGGCTGAATGTATGAGAAATGGTATTACCGCTCATGATCTCATGTTTAAGTTACGTGCTGCCGGTATTTATGAAATTAATAGTGTAAAACGTGCTGTACTCGAACAAAATGGGCAACTTTCCATTATTCAATATGGCGATGAAAATTTACGTTACCCATTAATTATTGATGGGCAATTAGATAACGATATTTTAGAAGTCGTTGGGCGTGACGAGGAATGGGTTAAATCGGAGTTAGAAAAACAGAATCTTGCAGTTAACCAAGTGTATGTCGGTGAATATTTAAATGGTCAGTTAGTCACCCATTTATACGAAAATAAATAAAAAAGACCGCACCTTAAAAGTGCGGTCTTTTTTATTCCATTTTAACCTACAACAAAAGGTAAGTAACCCGCTCGGATAGCAAAAGGAATTGAAGTAATAATCACGCCAAGCATCAATATGATCACTAACAACGCTTTACCGCCCCATACGCGATATGGCAAGTTTGGATAAATTGAGCGTGCTTTCCAGACTAATGCCACCGGTAAAACTACCGCGTAGAACGCAAACATTTGACCGGCATAACCCAGTGCGAGAATAAAACCTTCTGGATAGAAAAGGGAGAATAGTACCGGTGGAATGAAGGTCATTAAACCTAATGAAATGCGTCCTGCATGAATATTAAAAGATTGCTTGAGCAAGTCTTCAATACATTCTAATAAGCCTAATGCCACGCCTAAGAATGAGGTGACCAACGCCAAAGTGGAGAAGATTTTTACCGCATTTGCAATAATTGGGCTTTGGGTGATTTCTAAGGTTGCTTTCACTAAGCCATTTAATGTGGCGTCTTCGCGTAAAATTTGTAAGAACTCATTTTGGCTGAGTAAGCCGTGCGTCGAAAGCTGCCATAAAAAGTAAGCAAATAACGTGATGCCAGAACCAACTAAAATCGCAATGCGTAAGGATTTCACATTACCGTCTAAGTATTTATTTAAGCTAGGAATCGAACCGTGGAAGCCAAATGCCGTGAAAAATACAGGGCTTGCAGAAATAATTAAGGCGTTATCAATGGGCATCGCCATTAAGTTATCAAATTTAATGTTTGGTAGCATTAATGCGAGTACTAAGATAAAAGTGGCAATCATCACAAAGAATAAGACACGATTGACTTTGTCTACACTGTGCGTGCCGATGACAATAAAACTACCGAAGAAAATCGTGAATACAAGCACCGCGATTTTGTTCATGGTGTCTTTATCGCCAATGGCTGGGAGTAAATCCATTAATAAAGAACCACCACCACTCACATAAGCGGCAATTAAGGCATATAAGAAGACAATTAAAACAGCAGTGGAAATAATTCGCCCTGCTTTACCAAAATATTGTGCAGCAAGTGTGCCGATCCCTGCATCACTGTCAGCGGTTTGATACAATTCTACGAATAAAAGCGCGGTGAATGTGAGCACCGCCCACAAGCCAATTAATAAGAAAATCGTCGCCGTTAAGCCAATCCCTGCTGAGGTGAGAGGCATTGCCAACATCCCCGCCCCAATCATGGTTCCAGCAACAAGTAAGGTACTTCCTACAGTCTTGTTCATTTTACTTTCCTTTAATTGTAATAATAAATTTACGATGATTGTATTTTAATCTTTACAGTGTGTAAAGTAGGGAAAACAAAATTCTTCTACAAAATGTACGGTAGAAATGACCGCACTTTCCCGATAAAATAGCCGGCAAATCAATTAAGACAAGAGACAATAGTAGGAGAGCGCTTATGATTTATAGTATGACAGCCTTTGCACGCCTTGAAATCAAGAAAGATTGGGGCGATGCAGTTTGGGAAATTCGTTCGGTTAACCAACGTTATTTGGAAAACTTTTTCCGCTTGCCAGAGCAATTTCGTGGCTTGGAAAATGCTTTGCGTGAGAAACTTCGTCAAAATCTCACCCGCGGTAAAATTGAATGTTCATTGCGTATTGATAGCAAAAAACAAGCGGCGGCTGAGCTCAATTTAAATAAAGAATTAGCGAATCAAGTTATCCAATCTTTACAATGGATTAAGTCGCAAGCTGGAGAGGGCGAAATCAATTTAGCGGACGTATTGCGTTATCCTGGCGTGGTAGAAGCGACTGAGCAAGATTTAGATGCGATCAGTCAAGATTTGTTGACAGCTTTTGATGAGTTGTTGGTGGAATTTATTGCAATGCGTGGACGTGAAGGCGAAAAATTGCAAGCCATTATTCAACAACGTCTTGATGGTATTACGGTAGAAGCTGAAAAAGTGCGGTCACAAATGCCGGCAGTTTTACAATGGCAGCGTGAGCGTTTATTGCAACGTTTTGAAGAAGCGAAGATTCAACTTGATCCACAACGTGTCGAACAAGAAATGATTTTATTGGCGCAACGAGTGGATGTGGCAGAAGAATTAGATCGTTTGCAAATGCATGTGAAAGAAACCAACAATATCTTGAAAAAAGGTGGGGCAGTGGGTCGTAAACTAGATTTTATGATGCAAGAGCTCAATCGTGAATCTAACACGTTGGCATCAAAATCCATTAATGCAGAGATCACCGCTTCTGCTGTGGAATTAAAAGTATTAATCGAACAAATGCGTGAGCAAATTCAAAACCTTGAATAGGAAAAATCATGGCAACATTTATTTCATTAAACCACTATGATTTGGTAGAAGTGGCTGGTGTCGATGCGGAGAAATATCTGCAAGGTCAATTAACTTGTGATGTGGTGCATTTAGCAGTTGGCGCTTCAACGCTTACAGCCCATTGCGATCCTAAAGGCAAAATGAATTCGTTGTTCCGCTTAATTAAGCTTTCAGCAGAGCAGTTTTTGATTTTAATGCCGAAAGCTTTATTGGCTCCACTCGATCATTTAAAAAAATACGCGGTGTTTTCCAAAGTCACTTTCCAAGTGTTGGATTGGCAAATTGTCGGCTTGATTGGTGAAAAGTGCGGTCGAATTCACGCGCAGATTGAATTAGATATTGATGAAAATCGTGCAATTTTGCTCAATCCTACACCGTTAGATGTCACCTTTAATGGCGATGAAAAACAATGGCTTTGTGCGGATATTCAAGCGGGCTTACCAAGCTTGAGTGCGGAAACGCAAAATGAATTTATCCCACAGGCATTAAATCTACAAGCTATCGAACAAGCGATTTCTTTTACTAAAGGGTGTTATATCGGGCAGGAAACTGTCGCGCGAGCCAAATATCGTGGTGCCAATAAACGAGCGATGTATGTGCTTTCGGGTGAAACAACGGTTACACCGAAAATCGGCAGCGAAATTGAAATGCAGTTAGAAACGGCTTGGCGTAAAACGGGCTCGATCGTAAGTGCGGTCAATTTTGACGGTGTTTTATGGTTACAAGTGGTGATGAACAACGATTTAGAAGAAGGGACGCATTTCCGTTTACCTGAAGATGGAAC
>CAUETL010000110.1:0-6058 GCA_959020685.1 Parahaemophilus parainfluenzae
CCCCAAAGTTTAGAACATCCTAAGAGTTTCTTATTTTTGCGACAAGATGGGAAAATTGGCGACTATATCGTGAGTTCTTTTGTTTTTCGGGAAATAAAGAAATTTAACCCTTCGATAAAAATTGGTGTCATCTGCACGAAACAGAACGCTTATCTGTTTCAAAGAAACCATAACATTGATGAGATTTATCTTGTAAAGAAAAGAAACATTCTTGACTACATCAAGACGGCACTGTTTATTCGAAAAGAAAGATACGATGTTGTTATTGATCCAACTATTATTCTTAGAAACCGGGACTTGTTGCTATTGAGAATACTCAATGCCCGTAATTATATCGGTTATAGAAAAGCAGATTATAATATTTTTAATATAAATATTACTAAAGACGGCCATTTTTCAGAAATTTACAAAGAGGCTTTAGTTCAGTCAAACATCAGTCTAAGTGATGATAGCTATGACATTCCGCAAGATGACTCAACTAAAGAAGAAATCCTTCAGTTTATTACTGATAATAAGTTAAATAATTACATTACAATTAACTTCTATGGGAATGGGAAAAATAGAAAGTTTGATGACTCTCACATTGTAGATTATTTAACATATATTAGAGACTCTCATAAACATCAGCTAGTCTTACTTGCAACACCTGATGCTTATGAGCATTTAAGTAGAATCGCTAATCAATTTAATGATGTATTTGTTTATCCAAATCCTCACACAACGATCTATCATACAATTGAGTTGATTAGAAATTGTGCTCTGCTTATTTCGGTTGATACATCAACGATTCATATTGCTTCGGGGTTAAATAAACCTATGATTTGTTTTTACTCGCAAGACAAAGAAAATTTTACACATTGGCATCCAAATTCTAAGAATGCATGCCATATTATTCATTACCATGATAATGTTAATGAGATCTCCCCGAGAGAAATAAAACCAGAGTGGCTAGATATTTAAAGATATAAACCACAAACTTTATCATTTACTAGACTATTTTATGAACTCAAAAAAACACTTAGGCCATACGGCGCGTAAACGCTTTGGTCAAAACTTTTTACATGATACTTCTGTAATTCAAGGTATCGTGGCGGCGATTTACCCACAACCCAATCAATTCTTAGTAGAAATTGGTCCTGGACTTGGCGCATTAACAGAACCGGTTGGTGAACTTGTCGAGCATCTGACTGTGGTAGAGCTTGACCGAGACCTTGCAGAACGTTTACGTCATCATCCATTTTTACATCAAAAACTCACCGTTATTGAAACGGATGCGATGCAATTTGATTTTGGTGAGCTTTATACAAAAGAGAATTTAGCGGAAAAAGGTCAGAAGTTACGCGTATTTGGTAACTTGCCTTACAACATTTCTACCCCATTGATGTTCCACTTATTTAAGTATCATGATGTAATTCAAGATATGCACTTCATGCTGCAAAAAGAAGTGGTGAAACGCTTATGCGCAGGGCCAAATAGCAAAGCTTACGGTCGTTTAACCATTATGGCGCAATATTTCTGCCAAGTGATGCCTGTGCTTGAAGTACCACCTTCTGCATTCAAACCAGCACCTAAAGTGGATTCAGCGGTTGTGCGTTTAATTCCGCATAAAGAATTACCGCACCCTGTAAAAGATTTATATTGGTTGAACCGTGTTTGCTCCCAAGCGTTTAATCAACGTCGAAAAACATTACGCAATGCACTCTCAACACTATTTTCACCTGAAAATCTGACCGCACTTGGTATTGATTTAAATGCACGAGCAGAAAATTTAGCTATCGCAGATTATGCACGCCTAGCCAACTGGTTGGCAGATAATCCACCAGTAGATGTCAATAAAGATGAAATCTTAGATTCAGAATAGTAAAAGAGCGGTCAAAAATGGCAACCTATTTCGTCGGTGATTTACAAGGCTGTTATGATGAATTACAGCTTTTATTAGAACGAGTAAACTTCAATCCTGTGCAAGATAAACTTTATCTTGTGGGGGATCTTGTGGCGCGTGGCGATAAATCACTTGAATGTCTTCGTTTTGTAAAATCACTTGGAAGTGCGGCACAGACTGTCCTTGGTAATCACGATCTGCATCT
Source organism: Parahaemophilus parainfluenzae (assembly GCA_959020685.1). Lineage (GTDB taxonomy): Bacteria > Pseudomonadota > Gammaproteobacteria > Enterobacterales > Pasteurellaceae > Haemophilus_D > Haemophilus_D parainfluenzae_T. The sequence continues at coordinate 2,088 of CAUETL010000110.1, forward strand.
AATTGCAACCGCACTGGGTATTAAAAAAGTGAAGCCTCGTGATCGTGTCGATGCTATTTTTAATGCGCCCGATTTTGATGAACTTATTGACTGGTTACGCCATCAACCCTTACTTGTGCATAATGAAAAATTAAACTTCCTGATGGCACATGCAGGCATTTCGCCAGATTGGGATTTGGAAACCGCGAAATCTTGTGCAGCTGAAGTGGAACACATTTTACAGCATGGTGATTTTTATTATCTCATTGAAAATATGTATTCAGAACAACCCAATCGTTGGTCGCCAGATTTGCAGGGCTTAGCACGTCATCGTTACATTATTAATGCTTTCACTCGAATGCGTTTTTGCTATTCAGATCATCGCTTTGATTTTGCCTGTAAATCCTCTTTGAAAGATGCGCCGGCGGAGCTTATACCTTGGTTTAATTTGGATAATCCTCTTTATAAACAGATCCCGATTGTATTTGGGCACTGGGCAAGTTTAGTCGATGAGAATCTCCCTCAAGGTATTTATGCCTTAGATACAGGTTGTGTGTGGAATAATCGAATGACTATGTTGCGTTGGGAAGATAAACAGCTCTTCACACAAAGTGCGGTCAAAAATTACTGTGATTTTTAAGGAAACACTATGCTCTCACTTAATGCTGAATCTTGCGAACTGTTCAATATTCCGTTCTACCAATTCGCCCAGATGAAGAAATTTTGTCCGGAAGATATTCCGGCAATTAAAGCTGATTACAAATTACATTGGGATAACTGGAAAGCGATTATTCAAGAAGTGGCAAAGCAACTTGGCATGCCTTTTGCGAAACCGCATATTGAAAGTTGGACCAATGGCTGGCAGGTTCGCGCGCATTTCTTCGCTTATTTTAAATACGAGTTTAACCAAAATTCTGCAGCTATTTTTTCTGTGCTATTAAATCGTCGCCGACTAAGAGTGTGTTTAGATTGGCATTGCTATCGTGCAGATCGCTCACAAATTAATGTGCAACAATATAATCAGTGGCTTGACCAATTTGACTTCAAACAATTTGCCGATTTTGATATTTGGCGAGAAGATGAAAGCGAATATGGTGACTTTCGCCAAGTGAAACAAATTGCTGAAAAAGATCTCTTTTTACGATCAGAGGAAGATTTTTGGTGCATTGGTAAAAGCATTGAAAAAGCTGAACTTCATCAAATTGATCCCGTTTCATTTATCACAAAAACCATTCAACAATTGCAACCGCTTTACGATCGCTGTCATCAATAAAGTGCGGTCATTTCCATTAAATTTTTTCGTCTTGTTTATTTGTTATGCTATCATTACATTAGTTTAACATTTTTAACAATTTTGCTTTTAGGAGTACTTTATGAAAAACGTCGTTATCGTTGGCGGTGGCGCCGGCGGCATAGAGTTAGCGACATTTTTAGGTGACAAATTAGGTCGTAAGAAACAAGCTAAAGTAACGCTTGTTGACCGCAATGCGACCCACTTGTGGAAACCTCTATTACATGAAATTGCAACAGGTGTCATGGATGATGGTATGGATTCTCTGAGCTATCGTGCTCACGGTAAAAACCACCATTTCAGTTTTGAGCAAGGTTCGATCACACGCATTAATCGTGAACAAAAATATGTTGAGCTTGCCCCTGTTTATGGGCAAGAAGGCGATATGCTTGTGGTTGCGCGCCGTATTCCTTATGACTACTTAGTGATTGCAATCGGCAGTAAATCGAATGATTTCAATACAAAAGGCGTCGCCGATAACTGTATTTTCTTAGATAGCTCTGATCAAGCGCTTCGTTTTCAACAAAGAATGTTGGAATTATTCCTTAAATTCTCTGAAAACCGTGCATTAGATGATATCGGTGAAGAAGAGTTTAAACAAAAACTAGTGGATGAAAACAAAGTCAATATTGCGATTGTTGGTGGCGGCGCAACTGGTGTGGAATTAACTGCTGAACTTTATCATGCGACTGAAGACTTATCTTCTTACGGCTACGGTAAAATTGATAATTCTTGCTTGCAAGTCACCTTAGTTGAAGCAGGTCCGCGCTTATTACCTGCTCTACCTGAAAATTTATCTGCGGCAGTATTAGATGAATTGCAAGAAATGGGTGCAAACGTGAAATTAAATACGATGATCACAGAAGCCCAACCTAACACGCTTATCACCAAAGATGGGGAAGAAATCAAAGCTGATCTGATTGTATGGGCGGCAGGTGTTCGCACCTCTACGGTGACGCAGCAATTCGATGGATTAGAGCTCAACCGCATCAATCAATTAGTGGTAAAAGACACTCTTCAAACCACGATGGATGATAGTATTTTTGCCATTGGTGACTGTGCAGCATTAATGCAACCAAACGGTAAATTAGTCCCGCCAAGAGCGCAAGCGGCACACCAAATGGCAAAAGCTTGTGCGAAAAACATCTTTGCACTTTTTGAGCAAAAACCATTAAAAGCATTCAAATATAACGATAAAGGAACCTTGGTTTCTCTTTCAAGCTTTACCGCATTGGGTAGCATTTCAAATAAATTTGGGAAAAACCCACTGACTGTTCAAGGTAAATTTGCGCAATTTGCGTATGTATCTTTATATCGTATGCATCAACATGCTTTGCATGGATGTATTAAGATTGGCTTGATTATTTTAGTGGATAAACTTAACCACTATTTAAAACCAAGATTGAAATTACATTAATGCAAAAGTGCGGTTAAATTTAACTGCACTTTTTTCATTTCTTAAACGAGTTGATTGTTATGCTCATAAGCATAAAGTGTATTAAACATCAGCATGGCAACCGTCATTGGCCCTACTCCACCCGGTACTGGTGTAATATAAGCCGCTTTTTGTATCGCCACATCATATTCCACATCGCCCACTAATTTACCATTGATACGGTTAATCCCCACATCAATGACTGTTGCCCCTTCTTTAATCCAATCGCCTGGAATAAAACGAGGCTTGCCCACAGCCACGACTAAAACATCCGCCTGACGAATATGATGCTCTAAATCTTTGGTAAAACGGTGTGTCACCGTGACAGTAGCACCAGCCAACAACAGTTCAAGTGACATCGGGCGTCCCACAATATTTGATGCACCAACGATCACCGCATGCTTACCGTGTAAATCAATGCCCGTGGTTTCTAATAATTTCATCACGCCATAAGGGGTGCAAGCACGTAAAGTTGGAATACGCTGACATAAACGCCCCACATTATAAGGGTGGAAACCATCCACATCTTTTTCAGGACTAATACGCTCAATCACTGATGTGCTATTAATTTGTTCAGGCAATGGAAGTTGCACGAGAATACCATCAATCGTTTCATCCGCATTCAATTGATCTATCAGTTGCAGTAGTTCTGCTTCCGAAGTGGTTTCAGGTAAATCATAAGATTTTGAAACCATCCCGATTTCCTCACAACTTTTTCGTTTACTGCCTACATAGACTTGAGAAGCGGGATCTGCACCCACTAAAATTACCGCAAGTCCTGGTGCACGTTTACCTTGAGCACGATAATGTTCAATTTTATTGGCAACATCCGATTTGATTTTTTTTGATAGTTCAGTACCTGAAATAATTTGAGCGGTCATGCGTTTTTTCCTCAAGATGGCATTAAGTAAACGTTTGCTATTTTAACTGACAACGCCTTATTTTACAAAGACAACAAAAGTGCGGTTGAAAAACTGGAATAATTTTGAGCAATTGAAAGAGGAATCTAAAAAATTAATTGACTGAAAAGAAAAGCTCACTATAATTGTGCTCAATCGTCGGCGAGTAGCGCAGCTTGGTAGCGCAACTGGTTTGGGACCAGTGGGTCGTAGGTTCAAATCCTATCTCGCCGACCACTTCTTTTATATTTCCCTCGAAATTCCATACAAAAGATGTAACCCTTAAAATGCGCCCTTAGCTCAGCTGGATAGAGCAACGCCCTTCTAAGGCGTGGGTCAAAGGTTCGAATCCTTTAGGGCGTGCCAT
>CAUETL010000111.1:0-6031 GCA_959020685.1 Parahaemophilus parainfluenzae
CGCTGCGAAATTAATTCCCTTCTTCTATTTCTTTGCGATCTTCCCAATTTTGTTGATTTCTGGCCACGGGATTACTAATCCTGTCGATTCTTTTATCGTCAACCAATTAGGCATGGCTTCACCAAACCGTGTGATTCTTTCTTTTGTATTAATTGCGATATTGATTTCTGTAATGTTGTTCAGTGAAAAAGTGATGTTGAAAATCACCGAATTACTCGTTTATCCATTGGTGTTGATTCTCTTTGCGTTATCAATTTATCTCATTCCGCAATGGAATGCTTCAATGCTTTATGAACTTCCTACTGCTGGTGGCTTTATCACGACATTATGGTTAACCATCCCAGTATTGGTTTTCTCTTTTAACCATTCTCCGGCAATTTCTTCTTTCACGCTTTCTCAACAACGTGAATATAAAGATTTTAATACAACGGAATATCACATCGGCCGTACAGAAAAAGGCACTTCAACCGTATTACTGTTCTTCGTGATGTTCTTTGTATTTAGCTGTGTATTAACCTTAACACCAGCGGAGTTATTAGAAGCAAAAGCACAAAATATTAGTATCTTGTCGTATCTTGCGAACAAATTTGATAATCCATACATTTCTTATTTCGCACCATTAGTGGCTTTCTTCGCGATTACAAGCTCATTCTTTGGCCATTATTTAGGAGCACGTGAAGGTTTAGAAGGTTTATACCTCAAAATGAAAGGTGAAAGTGTGAATCGTAAAAAATTAAATTACGGTACTGCAGTGTTCTTCTTATTGACTTTATGGGGTGTAGCGATCATTAATCCAAGTATTTTAGGTTTGATCGAATCCCTTGGCGGCCCAATTATTGCGATGATCCTTTTCATTATGCCTATGTATGCAATTCGCAATGTTCCAGCAATGAAACGCTATCAAGGTTGTTTTAGTAATGTATTTGTTACAGTTATGGGATTAATTGCTATCTCCGCGGTCGTATATGGATTATTATAAGCGGCTTTTTAGTTTAGCTTAGGATTTAAAATAATATGATTAGTGTATTTGATATGTTTAAAGTGGGAGTTGGGCCATCCAGCTCCCATACTGTCGGCCCGATGAAAGCAGGCAAGCAGTTTATTGACGATTTAATCGAGCAAGGTAAATTTGATGCTGTTGCAACCTTGCATGTTGATGTGTATGGCTCTCTCTCAATGACAGGGCATGGTCATAATACAGATATTGCGATCATTATGGGATTGGCTGGTTATCTACCGCATGATGTGGATATTGATTTAATCCCAACCTTTATCGAACAGGTTAAACAAACCAAAAAACTGTCGATTGCACAGGGCAAAAAAACGGTTAATTTCGATTGGGATGCCAATATGGTATTCCATAATTCCTTTTTATCATTGCATGAAAACGGTATGACCATTACTGCATTAGATGCTGATCGTAATGTGCTTTACCGTCAAACCTATTACTCTATTGGTGGTGGCTTTATCGTGGATGAGGCGCATTTTGGTCAAGAGGAAGAAAATCCGGTGACTGTGCCGTATCCTTATCAACATGCTGAAGATATTTTGAAACATTGTCAGGAGAGTGGCTTAATGCTCTCAACCGTGATGATGAAAAATGAATTAGCATTGCGTGATAAAAAAGAGGTTGAAGCACATTTACAGAATGTTTGGAAAACCATGAAAGATTGTATTGAACATGGTATTAAAACAGAAGGGGTGTTACCAGGGCCATTAAAAGTTGCCCGTCGTGCGCCATCACTTTATCGTCTCTTGGAGGCGAATAGCGGCCGTTTAGCCCATGACCCAATGTATGTGATCGACTGGGTGAATATGTTTGCCCTTGCGGTAAATGAAGAGAATGCGGCAGGTGGTCGCGTCGTAACAGCACCAACTAATGGTGCGTGTGGTATTGTGCCGGCGGTACTTTCTTATTATGAAAAATTTGTCGCACCTTTAACGCCTGAAGTCATTGAACGCTACTTATTAGCAGCAGGTATGATTGGTTCTCTTTATAAGATGAATGCATCTATTTCGGGGGCTGAGGTTGGTTGTCAAGGTGAAGTGGGCGTGGCATGTTCAATGGCTGCCGCAGGTTTAACTGAAATCTTAGGTGGTACACCAGTACAAGTGTGTATCGCAGCTGAAATTGCGATGGAACATAATCTGGGCTTAACTTGCGACCCGGTTGGTGGCCAAGTGCAAGTACCTTGTATTGAACGTAATGCGATTGCTTCGGTGAAAGCGATTAACTCTAGCCGTATGGCATTACGCCGAACCACGAATCCTCGCGTAACCTTGGATAAAGTGATCGAAACCATGTATGAAACAGGTAAAGACATGAATGCCAAATATCGCGAAACATCGAAAGGTGGCTTAGCGGTGAAAGTAGTGTGTTCTTAAGATTTCATTGATAATAAAAGAGCGGTCATTTTTGACCGCTCTTTTTTATTTCCCTTTCACGTCAATAATAATTACTTCAGACTGTGATCCTAAACGCATTGGAATGCCCCAGAAGCCGTAACCTGAAGTGACAAAAACATGTGGATTACCAATTTTTTCATGACCATAATCCAAACGATACATCATTTTCGTGATTAAACTCGCGGGGAATACTTGCCCTTTATGTGCATGCCCTGAAACTTGAATATCAAGCGGGAGTGAAGCATGTTTTTCAATATCTGTTGGGCGGTGATCTAATAGAATAATCGGTAAGTCAGTATTCACTTGTTTTAATAACGTCTCGGTACTTGGTCTATCGTGAGCAAGATTGTCATTTCGTCCAATCAGTACCAATTCATTATTTAATGTTAATGTTTCATCTCTTAATACCGTAATACCAGCTTTGCGAATTTCTCGATCAATTCGATCTTGATCACCGAATAAGTCATGATTGCCTAGTGTGGCATAAACGCCCATTGGGGCCTTGAGTTTCGCTAAATGGGGTTGCATTTTTTCGGCTAAATAAGCATTGACGTTATCATCCATAATATCGCCAGGCAGTAAAATGATATCCACCTTTTCTTGTTGCATAATATCAGCTAGTTTATCCAATTCTTTCCCGCCAAATAATTTGCCTAAATGGAGATCGCTTGCCATGCCAATTCGCAATGGTTTAATGGGCTTATCTAGCGTGATTTCATAATGAATAACACGGGTAACATAGGCGTTATACACACTTAAAGTAATAATGCCAATAAATAAAACAGGGTAAGCAATACGCAAAGTGCGGTCGATTTTTGCGATGGATTTAGATTTTCGGAAAAGGAAGTGAATACATCCCACAGCAATGCTAGCAAAGGCTGAAAAAAGAAGCAGCGCGAGCACTAAAGCAATAAGTCGAAATGCCGTAAAAAGCTTTAAAAAATGACAAATAACTAAGACATTAGGAAGCAAAAAACTGGTAAAAGTGATAGTTCGTCTTGCCTTTTGAGAGAGTGGTTTGTTCAGCCACCAAATCAGCGTTTTATTAAAAATATAAATCAGCAGTTGTAACAAAATAATAGCTGCCGTAAATATAAAGTAATAACGAGTTTCCATCAGCGATTCCTAAATAAAAGTGCGGTCGTTTTTGACCAAGTTTTGAAGTATGGAATAATAAATTTCTCTGTTCCCAAAGGCAAATTTTTTCGCTAAAATGCGGCTCGTTTTAGTTAATTTAAGAAGGAAAATCCAATGTTTGGAAAAGGCGGTTTAGGCGGCTTGATGAAACAAGCCCAACAAATGCAAGAAAAAATGCAAAAAATGCAGGAAGAAATTGCCCAATTAGAAGTAACTGGCGAAAGCGGTGCGGGTTTAGTAAAAATCACGATTAATGGTGCGCACAACTGCCGTCGTATTGAGATCGATCCTTCTTTAATGGAAGACGATAAAGAAATGTTGGAAGATTTAATCGCTGCAGCATTCAACGATGCAGTCCGTCGTGCAGAAGAATTACAAAAAGAAAAAATGGCGTCTGTAACCGCAGGCATGCCATTACCTCCAGGAATGAAACTTCCATTTTAATTCATCGGGTGTGTGAATTTACACGTTCACACACCATTCATTTTCTCCCATCATAAATATTATGCAAAGCAGTCCACTTTTAGAACATCTTATTGAAAATCTTCGTTGCTTGCCGGGTGTTGGCCCGAAATCAGCGCAGCGTATGGCTTATCATCTTTTACAGCGCAACCGTAGCGGTGGGATGAACTTAGCACGCGCGTTAACGGAAGCAATGTCTAAAATTGGGCATTGTTCGCAGTGTCGTGATTTTACCGAAGAGGAAACGTGCAATATTTGTAACAATCCTCGCCGTCAAAATTCAGGTTTGCTTTGCGTGGTGGAAATGCCGGCGGATATTCAGGCTATTGAGCAAACAGGCCAATTTTCTGGGCGCTATTTTGTCTTAATGGGGCACTTATCGCCTTTAGATGGTATTGGGCCAAAAGAAATTGGTTTAGATTTATTGCAAAAACGTCTGGTTGAAGAATCTTTCCACGAAGTGATTTTAGCCACGAACCCAACGGTGGAAGGCGATGCCACAGCCAATTATATTGCTGAAATTTGCCATCAACATAATATTAAAGTGAGCCGTATTGCTCACGGGATCCCTGTCGGTGGGGAATTAGAAACCGTGGACGGCACTACTTTAACCCACTCTTTCTTAGGTCGTCGTCAGATCGACTAATCTTATGCGCCTGTTTATTGCCGAGAAACCCAGTCTTGGGCGAGCCATTGCCGATGTATTGCCAAAACCTCATCAACGGGGTGATGGTTTTATTAAATGCGGCAATCATGATATCGTGACTTGGTGCGTGGGGCATTTGCTCGAACAGGCTGAACCCGATGCCTACGATCCGAAATTCAAACAATGGCGTTTAGAACATTTACCCATCATTCCAGAAAAGTGGATTCTGTTACCGCGAAAAGAAGTGAAAAAGCAACTTTCCGTGGTGGAAAAACTGATTCATCAAGCCGATGTTTTAGTTAACGCGGGTGACCCGGATAGAGAAGGGCAGTTGCTAGTGGATGAAGTGTTTAGTTATGCCAATTTATCCGCCGAAAAACGTGATGGTATTTTACGTTGTTTGATTAGCGATCTTAACCCAAGTGCGGTCGAAAAAGCGGTACAAAAACTCCAACCTAATCGTAATTTTATCCCATTAGCCACTTCAGCATTGGCGCGTGCGCGTGCGGACTGGCTGTACGGAATTAATATGACTCGTGCTTATACCATTCGCGGTCGCCAAGCGGGTTATGATGGCGTGCTTTCCGTTGGGCGAGTGCAAACCCCCGTATTAGGCTTGATTGTGCGACGTGATTTGGAAATTGAAAATTTCCAACCAAAAGATTTCTATGAAGTGTTGGCGTGGGTAAAAGACGAAAAAACGTCTGAAAATCCGACCGCACTTTTTTCTGCACTTTGGCAACCAAGTAAAGCTTGCGAAGACTACCAAGATGAAGATGGTCGTGTGCTGTCTTTAGGCTTAGCCGAAAATGTGATGAAGCGCATTACCGATCAACCTGCCGAAGTGACTGAATATGTGGATAAGCGAGAAAAAGAAACTGCGCCTTTGCCTTATTCCTTGTCAGCATTGCAGATTGATGCGGCAAAACGTTTTGGCATGTCAGCGCAAAGCGTGCTGGATACTTGTCAGCGGTTATATGAAACCCATCGATTGATTACCTATCCACGTTCTGATTGTCGTTATTTGCCGGAAGAGCATTTTGCTGAACGACATAAAGTGATGAATGCGATTTCACAGCATTGTCAGATTTATCAAACCTTGCCATCAGTGGTGGATAGCGAGCAACGTAATCGTTGTTGGAATGACAAAAAGGTGGAAGCGCACCATGCGATTATTCCAACGGCTAATACACGCTCGAGCAATTTAAGTATTGATGAACAACGTATTTATGAATTGATTGCACGCCAGTATTTATTGCAATTCTGTCCAGATGCGGAATATCGTAAAAGCAAAATTACCTTAAGTATTGCGGGCGGTACTTTTGTGGCTCAAGCGCGCAACTTGCAGGCCGCGTGGGGGAAGGAAGTGCTTGGTAGAGA
>CAUETL010000112.1:0-6008 GCA_959020685.1 Parahaemophilus parainfluenzae
ACACCGCCAGGTACTGAATGTGAACCCCGAGCTGAATGGCTTGGGGTTTTTGTTTATGGAGTTTTCAATATTTTAGCAAAGCGTTGATTCTATGATACAATCACCGCCGTAATTTTAATAAAACAAGAGAAAATATGACCGCACTTAATGTATTAATTTATCCAGATGATCACCTTAAGGTTGTTTGTGAGCCAGTTGTCGAAGTCAATGATGACATTCGTAAAATTGTAGATGATATGTTTGATACGATGTACCAAGAAGAAGGGATTGGTCTTGCCGCTCCACAGGTAGATATCTTACAGCGTATTATTACGATTGATATTGAAGGTGACAAACAAAATCAATTAGTGTTGATCAATCCAGAAATTTTGGCTTCTGAAGGTGAAACAGGCATTGAAGAAGGTTGTTTATCTATTCCTGGATTCCGTGCTTTAGTGCCTCGTAAAGAAAAAGTCACGGTAAAAGCGTTAGATCGTCATGGAAAAGAATTTACGCTTGATGCAGATGGTTTATTGGCAATTTGTATTCAGCATGAGATCGATCATTTGAACGGTATTTTATTTGTGGATTATCTTTCACCGTTGAAACGTCAACGTATCAAAGAAAAATTAGTGAAATACAAAAAGCAAATTGCAAAACAATAATCAAAAGTGCGGTATAAAATGACCGCACTTTTCCTATCAACGCCATAACGTAGAACATTATGAAACCATTGAATATCATCTTTGCCGGTACACCGGACTTCGCAGCACAGCATCTTGCTGCACTTTTAAATTCTCATCACAATATTATTGCTGTTTATACGCAGCCAGATAAACCGGCTGGCCGCGGTAAAAAGTTACAGGCGAGTCCTGTAAAGCAATTAGCAGAACAGCATCAAATTCCTGTTTATCAACCAAAATCCTTACGTAAAGAAGACGCGCAAGCAGAGCTTAAAGCGTTAAATGCCGATGTAATGGTTGTTGTCGCTTATGGTTTGATTTTGCCTCAAGCAGTGTTAGATATGCCTCGTTTAGGTTGTTTAAATGTGCATGGCTCTCTCTTACCACGTTGGCGTGGCGCTGCACCTATTCAGCGATCTATTTGGGCTGGCGATCAACAAACAGGTGTGACAATTATGCAGATGGATGCAGGCTTAGATACTGGCGATATGTTACACAAAGTGTATTGCGATATTGATGCGCAAGAAACCTCAGCCTCGCTTTACCATAAATTAGCTGAAATTGCGCCAGCTGCATTGATTGATGTTTTGGATCATTTGGAAGAAGGGAAATTCATTGCAGAAAAACAAGATGATAGCCAAAGTAACTATGCAGAGAAACTTTCTAAAGAAGAGGCTAAATTAGATTGGTCGCTATCGGCAGCCCAGCTTGAACGCAATATTCGCGCATTTAATCCTTGGCCGATTAGTTTCCTACAGTTAACTGATGAGCAAGGTAATGAACAAACCCTAAAAATTTATGCTGCTGCCGTGTTGCCACATGTGGATAAACCAGCTGGGACGATTTTAAGTGTCGATAAAAAAGGTATCCAAATTGCCACGAAAGAAGGCGTTTTAAATTTATTGCAACTTCAGCCCGCAGGCAAGAAACCTATGTCTGTGCAAGACTTCCTCAATGGTCGAGCAGATTGGTTCCAGGTTGGTAAGGTTCTAAACTAATGGTATTTCAACGCAAAAAAACGGGAAAATCGACTGCTCTTTCGGTACGCGCTATTGCTGCTCAAGTGATTTTACAGGTTTTAGATCAGGGTAAGTCCTTATCAACATTGATTCCTGAAGTGCAATCGCAGGTAAAACCACAGGATTTACCTTTATTACAGGAAATCACCTTTGGTATTTGTCGCGTATTACCTCGTTTAGAAAATATTATAAAAAAACTATTAGATAAGCCATTGAAGGGTAAAACCCGCATCGTGCACTGTTTGCTATTAGTGGGATTGTACCAATTACTTTATATGCGCATTCCGGCTCACGCTGCAGTGGATGAAGTGGTGAACGCCACAAAATCATTGAAATCGGATAGTTTCCGTGGTTTGGTTAACGGTGTATTGCGTCGCTTCTTACGGGAAAAAGAAGATATTCTTTCCGTAGTAGATAAAAATTGGCAAACGCTTCATCCTGAATGGTTTGTGAATAAACTCAAAAAAGCTTATCCGAATTGGTGTGACATTATTGAGGCGAATAACCAAAAGCCACCAATGTGGTTACGGATCAATCAACAGCAAAATAACACGAAAACTTACCGCACTTTATTGGAAGAGCAAGAGATAGTCTCATTTGAATGTGATAACCCACATGCTTTGCGCTTAGCTCAACCGCTTTCTGTCTCGAAACTACCGAATTTTGAACAAGGCGCAGTGACAGTTCAGGATCTCAATGCGCAATGGTCGGCCTTATTGCTTGAGCCACAAAATAATGAATTAATTTTAGATGCTTGTGCGGCTCCAGGTGGGAAAACTACGCATATTTTAGAAATGGCACCACAAGCGAAAGTGATTGCGCTTGATGTCGAGGCTTATCGCTTAAAACGTGTTGAAGAAAATCTTGCCCGTTTGAATCAACAGGCGACAGTTGTTTGTGGCGATGCGACCGAGCCTGAAAAGTGGCTTGCGGAAATAGGTTTAAGCGGTGCATCCTTTGATCGTATTTTATTAGATGCACCTTGCTCAGCAACGGGCGTGATTCGTCGTCATCCAGATATTAAATGGTTACGTCAAGAAACGGATATTGCTCAATTGGTTGCCTTGCAAGGACAAATTCTAAAAGCGCTTTGGGCAAAATTAAAACCTAATGGTATTTTGCTTTACGCGACCTGCTCGGTGCTTCCTGATGAGAACAGTCAGCAAATACAGCATTTTTTAGCTGAAAGACCCGATGCAGAATTAATGCCATTGCCGTTTGAACAAACGGAAAATACGATTGGAGTCCAATTCTTACCACAAGAGAATGGCGGGGATGGGTTCTATTATGCAAAATTGAGAAAACGGTCAGCTTAAATGAATTTGCCTTTAATTGATGTCGTCATTCCTTGCTATAACACTGAACAAACGCTTGTTCGTGCAGTAGAGTCTGTGTTGCAGCAAAATAATCTTGGTCACCTTTGGTTGATTGATGATGCGTCAACAGATAATACATTTGCATTAGCCTTACAGCTTGCAGAACAATATCCTGACAGAATCTCTATCGAGCAAATGCCGAAAAATAGTGGTGTCGCAATGGCTAGAAATTGGGGTGCGATGCTCTCTGCTAAAAGTGAGGTCGATTTTGTCGCATTTTTAGATGCGGATGATGCATACGAACCTGGAGCATTAGAAGTGGCGGCGGCAACCTTTCATTTTCAGCCAGATACTTCGGTGGTGAGATTAGAATTAAAACCAATAAATTTAGCCCAACGTTATGCTGAACACCCTAATTTTGATCAGGCATGGCAATATATGCGCATGACCTGTGGGGGAAATATCGTTTTCAATAAAGCTTTTTTCTTAGCGTGTGGCGGATTTCCAACACATCAATTATTTCGAGAGCTCGGCGGTGAAGATGGTGCTTTAGGCATTGCAACCACTCAAATGGCAAAAGTGGCGACATTATTTGAAGATGTTGGTGTTCTGCATTTTTGTCGTGAAGGTATGCATGCAGAACGTTTACTCGATGGGCTGTTATTTGGTAAACAAGATCCAACGATTACAGCAGAAAAAATGTCAGAAGCTGAACAAGTAACATCGACCATTTGTCGCCGTATTGAGGCATTAAAGTGCGGTCTAAATTCAGCTGAAATTGGCATCCGACCTTTGGTTGTGGAGAGAACAGAATGAAAATAATCATCTTAGGTGCAGGGCAAGTAGGTACAACACTTGCAGCAAATTTAGTGAGTGAAGATAACGATATCACACTGGTAGATAATGAATCTCAACATTTGCAGAATTTGCAAGATAAGCATGATTTACGCGTAGTTAAAGGTTCCCCTTCTTCACCCAAGGTTTTGCGTGATGCAGGAGCCGCTGATGCAGACTTGATGGTTGCAGTAACGGCATCAGATGAAATCAATATGATTGCTTGCCAGTTGGGATATACCCTTTTCAATACCCCAACACGTATTGCACGTATTCGTAATGCGGAATATTTGCGTGAGAAAGATAAATTATTTAATAATGAAAACGTACCCATCGATCATCTTATTTCACCAGAAAATTTAGTTACGGATGAGATTACACGTTTAATTGCTTATCCAGGTGCCTTACAAGTGGCGCATTTTGCCAATAATCGAATTAGCATTGTGGTTGTAAAAGCGTATTACGGTGGTCCGTTAGTGGGCTATGCACTATCCGCTTTTAAAGAGCATATGCCACACATTGATTGCCGAATCATTTCGATTTTACGTAATGATAGATTAATTCGTCCGCAAGGTTCGACCATTATTGAGGCGGGCGATGAAATTACCTTTATTTGTGCGACGGAACACATTAAAGCGGTGATGAGTGAGTTGCAACGCCTTGAGAAAACCTACAAACGTATCATGATCGTTGGCAGCGGGAATATTGCCTCAGGTGTGGCAAAACAGTTAGAAGATAAGTATCAAGTAAAACTCATTGAGCGCGATGGAGAAAAAGCGAAAGTTTTAGCTGAAAGACTTTCTAAAACGCTTGTTTTCCATGGTGATGCTTCTGACCAAAATTTACTTTTTGAAGAGCATATTGAGAGCGTTGATGTCTTTTTATCTCTAAGTGCGGATGATGAGGCCAATATTATGTCGGCGTTACTGGCAAAACGCCTAGGGGCTAAAAAAGCCATGGTGCTTATTCAACGCATGGCGTACATCAATTTGATTCAAGGCGGAACCATTGATATTGCGGTTTCACCACAACAAGCAACAATCTCCGCTTTATTAGGACATGTGCGTAAAGGGGATATCAAAAATGTGGCCTCTTTGCGTCATGGTACCGCGGAAGCCATTGAACTTGTTGTGCATGGCGATGCGACAACATCCAATGTGGTTGGAAGACAAATTGGCGATATTAAGCTGCCAGTAGGGGCGATGATTGCGGCAATTTTACGTAAAAATGAAGTAATCATTGCTCGTCGTCAGGTTGCTATTGAAGAAGGGGATAATGTGATTGTTTATATTAATGACAAGAAATCCGTGTCAGAAATTGAAAAATTATTCCAACCAAGTGCATTTTTTATTTAAATAACAGTTTACTTTTTAATCTGAAAACCTATAATACGCACTCTTTTAATTTTTTAAACCAACACAAAAGGAAATTTTATGAGCTTTCTTAAAGAATTCCGCGAATTCGCAATGCGCGGCAACGTAGTTGATATGGCAGTCGGTGTGATCATCGGTGGTGCTTTTGGTAAAATCGTAAGTTCACTTGTCGGTGACGTAGTAATGCCTGTGTTAGGTATTTTAACTGGTGGCGTGGATTTCAAAGATTTGAAAATCACGTTAGCTCAAGCTGTAGGTGAAACCCCAGCAGTAACCTTAAACTACGGTGTATTTATTCAAAACGTCTTTGATTTCATTATCATTGCATTCGCAATCTTCATGATGATCAAAGGTATCAACAAAGTGAAAAAACCAGTAGAAGAAGTAAAAGGTCCTTCACAAGAAGAATTACTTACTGAAATTCGCGATTTATTAAAAAAACAATAAGAATTTAATTCAAATAAAAAAGGTTGGTATTTTACCAACCTTTTTTTTACCTAAAATTTAAGCTTTTAATAATAATGCGACAGCCTCGCAAGCAATGCCTTCACTTCGGCCTGTAAAGCCAAGTTTTTCTGTTGTGGTTGCTTTCACGTTGACTTGCTCAATATCACAATGTAAATCTTCTGCAATCTTCGCTCGCATTGCATCGATATGAGGACGCATTTTAGGGGCTTGAGCAATAATGGTTACATCCACATTACCGACCTTATAGCCTTTTTCTTGTACTTGGCGGAATGCTTCTCGTAATAAAACACGGCTATCTGCATTTTTATATTGCATATCGGTATCAGGGAAGAGTTT
>CAUETL010000113.1:0-5921 GCA_959020685.1 Parahaemophilus parainfluenzae
TTTTCCCATCTTGTCGCAAAAATAAGAAACTCTTAGGATGTTCTAAACTTTGGGGATTGTTTGATCTTGATGATTTATCGAATATCCATTTCCCCATTTTTAACCTTAGGGCCTTTAGCTTATTCATATCGATGCTCAATTTTGTCTATTTCTGAGTCACTGTTTAATCCTCTGAATACACATGGTGGCTCAATACCATAGGTATCAACACGTGTTTTTTGGATTAATCCTGTTAGATAATCTGCAGGCAGTCTTATTGGATAAGCGTAATTAAGTAATTTTTTCGCACCAGAGAGTGTAATTAAATAAGCGGTTGCATAGATAATACATCTTCTTGAATTTTTTGAAGGCGCCTTGTAATGTGCAAGTCTATATCCTTCCACAATCCGTTTCTTAAAGAAATGGGATTTAACTTTTCCGTGATCAAAAAAGATCAACTCATGATTTTTATTAATTTTATTGAGCGTATCTTCAACAATTTCCTTAAAGTGCTGTGAAACAATCGCATCGTCTTCAAGAATAATGGCACTTTTAATATTGTTTTCTACCATGTGCTCATAAACTTTAATATGGCTTATTGCACAGCCAATTTCGCCGAGCGTTAAGGGCTTAGGTGATAAATAGTGTTTGGGATAGAAATCATAATCGACAGATTCTAATACGGAAGCGGGCAGTTTTTTCCCATCGGTCGCATCAAAAAAACTAAAGTCTAACCCCAAACCAGAAAGTCGCTTAGCAATATTTTCTCTTCTTGTTGAATGTTTTAAACTAATTACAATTATTTTAGGTATAGCCATAAATAACCCTTGGGTTGAAGTTATTGTTTTACATACAGATTAACGAACATCATAGTAAAGTTTGCTTTAGCTTTTTAGATAGGGTGCCACCTTGGGAAAGGTGATAACGCATAAGGCTACATCTTATTGGTCTCGTATGCTAAATTAAATTCTTTACCTAATCGACTTTAGTGGAACATTATAATCGAATTATTGAAAAAATAATGTGCATTTCAACAAAATACCATTTTAATCTTTCGTCTAACATTAAAAACGGCTATAATTCGCCCGTTTTTCATTTATAACCCGCAAAAAGTGCGGTCAAAAAAATCATAATTTTAGAGGATAAAATGGCAAAAGAAGATTGCATTGAAATGCAAGGCACAATTTTGGAAACCTTACCAAATACCATGTTCCGTGTTGAGTTAGAAAATGGTCATGTAGTGACTGCTCATATTTCTGGCAAAATGCGTAAAAACTATATTCGTATCTTAACAGGCGATAAAGTAACTGTAGAAATGACGCCTTATGACTTAAGCAAAGGTCGTATCATTTTCCGTAGCCGTTAATTTTAGAATTAGAAAAAGCCGATATGTTGATATCGGCTTTTTTTGTTTGAAAAGCGTACAAATTATTTGAAGTCTGTAAAAAAATCTGTATAATCAGCGCCCTTAGCCACGTTCATTTTTTCGTTCCTTGCCTTTGCAGATTGGTGGCTAATCTACGTCAAAGGCTGATTAACCCGTAAGGAGCAGTAATGCGTCACTACGAAATCGTGTTTATGGTTCATCCGGACCAAAGCGAGCAAGTACCAGGTATGATCGAACGTTACACAGGTTCTGTTAAAGAAGCTGGTGGTCAAGTTCATCGCCTAGAAGATTGGGGTCGTCGTCAATTAGCGTACCCAATTAACAAATTACACAAAGCACACTACGTGCTTATGAATGTAGAAGCGCCTCAACAAGTCATCGACGAGCTAGAAACGACTTTCCGTTATAACGATGCTGTATTACGCAGTCTTGTTATCCATACTAAGCACGCCGTAACCGAAGCGTCCCCAATGAAAGCGGCTAAAGAAGAACGTAAACCTTTAGCTGAAGTTGAAAACAACGATTTTGAGGATGCTGAAGAGTAATTCAAAACTTGATAATCGCTTCTCGTTAATCGGCACAGTGTGTCAATTACCTAAACGAAGCAAAAGCCCTAACGGGATTGCGCATTGCCAGTTTTGGCTGGAACATCGTTCCGAACAAGTCGAAAGTGGTTTATCACGCCAAGCGTGGTTAAAGATGCCAGTTCAAGTCAGTGGCAATCAGTTAATAGAAAAAACTCAAAGCATTACGGTCGGCAGTAAACTTCTTGTGGTGGGGTTTATTACTTCACATAAAACCTCAAATGGTTTAACGCAGTTAGTATTGCATGCCGAGCAAATCGAATTTATAGATTAGGAGACAGCCAAATGGCACGTTATTTCCGTCGTCGTAAGTTCTGCCGTTTCACAGCGGAAAATGTTGTTGAAATCGATTACAAAGATATCGCTACATTAAAGAACTACATTTCTGAAAGCGGCAAAATTGTACCAAGCCGCATTACCGGTACTCGTGCGAAGTACCAACGCCAATTAGCACGCGCAATCAAACGCGCTCGTTATTTAGCGTTATTACCTTACTCTGATTCTCATCACAATTAAGAAGGAGTTAGGAAATGCAAGTAATTCTTTTAGATAAAATCGTTCACCTAGGTAACGTAGGTGATCAAGTTAATGTTAAATCTGGTTTCGCTCGTAACTTCTTAATCCCACAAGGTAAAGCAGTTATGGCAACTAAAGCTAACATTGAACACTTTGAAGCACGTCGTGCAGAGTTAGAAGCAGCGGCAGCAGCAAGTCTTGCAGCAGCTCAAGCTCGCGCAGCACAAGTGACTGCATTAGGTTCTGTCACTATCGCATCTAAAGCAGGTGATGAAGGCCGTTTATTCGGCGCAATCACTACTCGTGATATAGCAGAAGCAGTAACTGCAGCAGGCGTTGAAATTGCGAAAAGTGAAGTTCGTTTACCAAACGGTCCAATCCGTACTCTTGGTGATCACGATGTTCGTTTCCAACTTCACGGCGAAGTATTTGCAACATTAGATGTTATCGTTGTTGCAGAATAATTATCAAAGTTTTTGATAAAAGAAAACCCGACTTTATGTCGGGTTTTTTGTTTTTCTAGATTAAGAAAATATTTTAGTGATTCTTTGAGAAGAAAAAAGTGCGGTCATTTTTGACCGCACTTTTACTTATCAATTTAGTACTTTTAAATTACAAACCTAATACGGCAAATAACACCCAAACAGTGTAAATGGTTGCGAGGCCGTAGAAGATAAATCCGCCTGCTGGCACGTGAATTTTAAGATCGTGCATCGCATGATGGATACGGTGTAAACCACACCACATAGGGAAAATGGTTAAAACTAAGATAACTAATTTTCCGATCCAAGAATAAGCGAATGTAATTAGGTTATGTGGATCAATTAATCCGAATGGTAACAATAAACCAAGGATTAAGATTACCACAGGGAAGAAAATCGCACTGACAGTCCCGCCAGCACCAAACATCAACCATACTGGTGGTTCACCAGAGCGTTTTGGATTTTGTTCGACCATTTTTTCTCTCCCTACATATAAACTAAAATTAATGCGATAACACTAATCACAGCCGTAACTGCCCAAAGTGCATTTCTTAACACGTGATGTGGTAAACGTTCATTTTTAACAATGATGTTCATCACTTTTGGTGTCATCACGAAATAAGTTGCAGTGTGATATAAAGTCGCAATTAATGTAATGATATTTAAGAGCACCACAATTGGATTTCTTAAGAAGCCAATGAAATCAACAATACCTAAGCCAGGTACAGGATTGCTTGCCAGGCAAAGTACACCATAAAGCAATACAATACAGAACCATACAGCAAAGATAGAGGTTGCTTCGCGTACCATATAAGCTTTGTAGAAATCCAATTTTTGCCACCAAGTAGCCGTCATTGGGCGAACATATTTTTTACGTTTACTTATTGTTACTGACATATTCTTCCCCTTAGCCTTTTGGTTTTAGCATTGAGATAACATAATCTTTGGCACTTTCCACTTTGCCTTGGTTGATTGCAGAAGCTGGATCCACGTGTTTTGGACACACTTCAGAACAATAACCAACAAAAGTACAGCTCCAAACACCGTTTTTACCATTTAATAATGGCATACGTTGTGCTTTACCATGGTCACGGTTATCAAGGTTGTAACGGTGTGCCATTGTAATCGCTGCAGGGCCTAAGAATTCAGGGTTTAAACCAAATTGTGGACAAGCCGCATAGCATAAACCACAGTTGATACACATTGAGAATTGACGATATTTTTCAAGTTGTGCCGGCGTTTGTTTAGTACGGCTTACTTGCAATTCTTTTGATGGATGTGGTTTACCATCTAACGGTGGTGCTTCGTTACCAATAATATAAGGTTTAATCGCCTCTAAACTTTCGATAAAGTGGCTTAAATCAACCACTAAGTCGCGTTCGATAGGGAAGTTTGCTAATGGTTCAATACGCATATGGCCGCTGTAATCACGTAAGAACGTTTTACAAGCCAATTTAGGTTTGTTATTCACCATCATCCCACAAGAACCGCAGATCGCCATACGGCAAGACCAGCGATAAGAAAGAGACGGTTCAAGTTTATCTTTAATGTAACCTAACGCATCTAAAAGAGAAGTTTGGTTATCATAAGGTACTTGATAAGAGCTTAAATGTGGCTCTTGATCATTTTCTGGGTTGTAGCGTAATACTTCTACAGTCATTACTGGTGAATTAGCCATTTGCTTGCTCCTTAGCTTTCGCAGCCGCTTCTGCCGCTTCTGCTTCAGCACCATAAACACGTTTTGCTGGTTGAGATTTAGTGATTTTCACCGGACTGTATTCAATACGCGGTGCATCATCGCCATTGTAGTAAGCAAGGGTGTGTTTTAAATAATTCACATCATCACGTTCAGTGTAGTCTAAGCGTTGGTGTGCACCACGAGACTCTTTACGTTCAATCGCAGAGTTGGCAATAGATTGTGCCACATCAAGGATGTAACCTAATTCTACAGTGTAAAGCACATCGGTATTGAATACGCTTGAACGGTCTGCAACACGAATACGTTTATAACGTTCTTTAAGCTCAGCAATTTTATCTACTGCTTTTTGCATGCTTTCTTGGTCACGGTAGATACCACAACCTTCTTCCATCACAGTACCCATTTCGTCACGGATTTCAGACCAAGATTCATTACCCTCTTGGTTATAAAGTGCTTCAAGGCGAGCCACAACATCTTGTGCTTGTGCATCAACTGCTGCACGGTTTGCTGGTTGTGCTTCTGCTGCACGTTGTGCGGCATATTCACCTGCAACACGGCCTAAAACCACTAATTCCGCAAGCGAGTTAGAACCTAAACGGTTTGCACCATGTAAGCCAGAAGACGCACATTCACCCACAGCAAATAAACCTTTAATGCGAGTTTCGCTGTTGAAATCCACTTCGATACCACCCATGGTGTAGTGAACAACTGGACGAACTGGAATTGGTTCATTAACTGGGTTTACACCTTCATAAGCACTGGCTAATTCACAAATGAATGGAAGACGTTCATGTAAATATTTTTCACCTAAGTGACGTAAGTCAAGATGAACCACATCAACACCTTTTGCTGTTTTTAAGGTGTTACCTTTTTTCCACTCTTGCCAGAATGCTTGTGAAACTTTATCACGTGGACCAAGTTCCATGTATTTGTTTTCAGGTTTGCCGATTGGGGTTTCAGGGCCTAGACCATAATCTTGTAAATAACGGTAGCCGTTTTTATTCACTAAGATACCGCCTTCACCACGACAACCTTCAGTCATTAAGATACCGGTGTTTGGTAAGCCGGTTGGGTGGTATTGGACGAATTCCATATCACGAAGAGGAACACCGTGACGATATGCCATTGATAAACCATCACCTGTTACGATACCGCCGTTGGTGTTGAATTTAAATGCACGACAGCCGCCGCCTGTTGCAATCACCACTGCGTTTGCATTAATTTGAACAAGTGAACCTTCCATCATATTCATCGCTACCATACCGCGAGCATGG
>CAUETL010000114.1:0-5912 GCA_959020685.1 Parahaemophilus parainfluenzae
ATCTTCACCTAAACGAAGTGCGGTCAATTTCCAAAGCTCTTTTGAAAGTAATGCAACACAAATTGTAGTGACGACAATAATGATGATTAAGCTTTGCCACGTCGCTTTATTTAAACTACCAAATAGCCAGAACAGGATTTGTTGCGAGACTTCCGGCGCCGAAATAAATTGCACCAATGAAAGTAAGGATTGGAAAATAAAGAGCAATGCTATCCCCACCAACACGAGCATTTCAGAGCTAAAACGACGTTTAGAGGCAAATAAGAAAAGAATACCCGAGGCAAGCATGGTCATAACAAATGCACCAATTGGCACAGCAACTTGTACGGGTAAACCAAAGCTTCCGAAAGCAATCACTATAGAGGCACCAAAACCTGCCGCAGCCGCGAGACCTAATGTATAAGGACTCGCCATAGGATTATTTAATAAAGTTTGGATCTCTGCTCCACCAACAGCCAATGTTGCCCCCACTACAAGCGCCATCAATGCCATGGGTAAACGTAAATTATGCACAATATTGTTTGTCATTTTATCGACTTCACCAATGCCGAATAAGGCGTTCACAACTTCTGACACCGATAGCATCGCAGGGCCAGTCATCACATCGAGAATAAGACTGACCACGCCAATCACTAGAAAAGATAAAATAACAAACCAGCGTTTGCGTTCAAGCTTACGCTGGTTAGCCACAATATCTGCTACAACAGAATTGTTTTTCATTGATTAGTATTTCCCTTATTTGGTTTCAGGGAAAAGATAAATCGTACCTTCCGGGGTAACCGGTAAGTAGTTTTTATAGAAGTTTAAGTAAGTTTGTTGCGGATCTAAATCTTTAAACAGATCAGGATAAGCCGCTTTAGCTACAAACTGAACAGAAGCACTATCTGATAAAGTACGAGAGTTCGCATGATAGGCTGCATAAACACGGTTGTTTTTCACTGCCGGTAATTCAGCCCATCCCGCACGATGTTTGAATGCGTTTAAACGACGTTCCGCTTCTGCTTTTTCAATACCGAAGCCCATTACCATACCGTCTTGATTTTTCTTCAATTCAGTTTCACGGCCTGTAATAATAATTGCATCCGGTTTCGCAGCTAATACTTTTTCAGCAGCTAATGTGCCCCATTTGCCAATTTCTGCAGGCGCCACGTTTTCTGCACCAACAAGGCTAATCATTGAGCCCCACATGCTAGAGAAGAACGTCATCCCTTGTTCAGCTGGACCACCACGACCAAACTCTACATACACTTTCGGTTGTTTTACTAATTTCGCATTTTTAACCGTAGTCTGGATATGTTCAACAATGTCTTTGTATTCTTTCGCAATTTTTGCTGCGCGATCTTTCTGACTGGTTAATTCGCCAATAATTTCAGTAGATTTAATGTGCTTATCTAAGGTTTGAGCATTGTAATCTAATACCACAATTGGAATGCCCGCTTCATTAATGGCGTCTAAATCAGATCCTAGCATTTCGTACTGCCAATCTGCTAAGACTAAAAGATCAGGTTTTAATGAAAGCACTTTTTCCACAGAGAATGTGCCTTCTTCTACTTCGCCCACATCATCTAATTGATTCAATTTTGGCACCGCTTTGCTGAATAATTCCCAGCTTGCTGGTGCCCAAGAAGACCATACTTTCTTAGAAAAACCGACAACGTTATCTAACGCTTTGTCACCACCAACTGCCATATAATCCTGATAATAGAAACCAAGTACCACGCGTTTTGCCGGTAAATCAACAGTGACTTCACGATCAAGTATATCTTTTACTTTTACGGGGTCAGCATTGGCAAAACCAGCAGTTAAACCAAGAATGGTCGCAATTGCTAAAGTTGAAAAACGTTTTTTCATAAGAAAAATCTCCTGAGTAAAATTAAAAAATAAATGATAATAATTATCGGTGCGAATAATACCGAAAACGATTGCTAAATTCAACTCAGGCGATTACTTATTCTTCGTAAGCTTCGTCAGTTAATGTTTTTAAGAATGCTTCTAACGCATTAATCTCTTCATCTGTAAGCGGTTTTGCTTTTAAAACATCAGGATTAATGGTTTGAGCATATTCGGCTTTCTCCCATGCTTTCCCTGTTTCAGGATTCACTTTACGATTAGGATTATTGAAACTGTCTTTAAATAGTAAAACGGTTTTTAAATCGCGGAAAACACCGTTATGCATATAAGGCGCAGTAACACCAATATTACGCAAAGTTGGCACTTTAAATTTGCCTTTTTGCTTTTCATCGCCTTTCACCATCGGATTATCCAATAACCCATTATCCACAAAATCGACAGCTAATTTATTGTGCTTAATTAATTCTTGATTACTTGGTACGCCGATATTGAAATAGCGGTAATTCGTAAAAGTTTCTTTTGCTGAATTCGCTTCACTTGATTGGTGGCAGTTACTACAATTTGTGCGTGTTTTATCGAAAAATAATGCCTTACCTTCAGATTCAAGTGCGGTCAATTCTGCTTCACCTTTTAAAGCACGATCATATTTTGAAGAGAATGGCGCAAATAATTCCTGTTTTTCGAACTCGCCAATGGCTTTTTCCATGATGGCATAAATCTTGTCGGTATCTGCCCAAATGCTTTCGCCATAAAGATCTGTAATAGGTTTGTAATAGGTCGGATCTGCTTTTAAACGTTCAACAATAGCTTTCTTATCCGGCATGCCCATTTCTACTGGGTTTACTGGTGGTCCGCCTGCTTGCTCGGCTAAATCTTTCGCACGACCATCCCAGAACTGTCCGCCTACATAATCTTGAATTTTTTTATCAAAATGAAAATCTGGTGAGAACATCGCATAAAGCGCAGTATTAGCATTACGATTACCATGAAGATGAGGATTATCCCCTTCTGAGACCATTTGGTTTGCAGAGTTTTTACGTTGATCCACAAAAGCGGAATCTGGACTATGACAGGTTGAACAGCTTTGTGTTTTATTAAAAGAAATCGATTTATCAAAAAACAACACTTCACCTAGTGCTTTATAATCCAATTCTTTTTTCGTAACTTGATCAGCCAATGCATAATTACTCTGCATCAAAGGTGCAAACAATAAAATAGAAAGCCATTTTTTTTGCATCGTTTTCTCCAAATATTCAAATTATAGATAAAAAATAATCCAACAAAGCTTTGTTGGATTATAAAAGGAAAATAATTTTCTACAAGCTGGTGGCCATCTTAATGCGATCAGCAAACATACCAATGCTCACGCCGAAGTAATTTGATTTGTTCCAATCTAAAATCGTGCGGTAGTTATTGGAAACCAAGAATGCGCGACCAACTTCTTTATCTGGGCGAACTAGCCAAAGATCAGCTTGAGAAAGCGCGGCAAGTTTATCTTGTTCTTGTTGGCTAAAGCTCGCTAAAGTGACGCCTTTAGACTGCCAGTCGCTGAGTGAACGTGCTTTGTTTTTCTCAATGCCTGAAAGCGATAAATCTAATGGTTGATTTAATGTTACTTCAACGCCCCAAGGCAATTTGTTATCCCAACCTACAGTGTGGAGATAATTTGCAATTGAAGCAAACGCATCAAATTGGTTCGTCCAAATATCCTTCACGCCATCATTATTACCATCTGCCGCATAGTTTAAGAATGCGCTTGGCATAAATTGAGTTTGTCCCATTGCGCCTGCCCAAGAGCCTAACATTCTATTACGTTGAATATGATCACGTTCTAACATCTTCATTGCATTCACAAATTCTTTGCTAAATAAGGCTTCACGTCTGCCATCAAAGGCTAATGTGGCTAAAGCTGATAGTACATCATAACTACCTTGATAATAGCCAAAACTACTTTCCATACCCCATAAAGCAAGGATATATTCTTGTTGAACGCCATAGCGTTGACTTGCTTGTTGTAATGGTGCTTGTACTTCCCAATAACGCTCTTCGGCAATGTCTACTTTGTTTTGGGTCAGTACTTTATTCAAATAATTCGTTGTACCGTTTGGATTCGGTAACTGTGGTTGATCCGCATTACGCTGACTTCTACCCGCTTGAGCACGATCCAAATCTACAGCTTTTTGCATATATGGAATATTATTTTGTGCATTCAAACCTGACACCGATACCCCTTCAGCAGCCCCTTTACCTTTTAAGAACTGTACATAATCATTAAAGTTATCTAAAGTTCTTGGTTTGCTATAAACGGCATTACTACTTACTGACGGAATGCTTTTGGTGGATGAGGTTGTCGTTGTTGTCGTATTACTTGAACAACCCGCCAATAAAAGTGCGGTCGATAATGCCGTCATTTTTAACGTTGAGATTAAATTCATTTCTTTTCCTTTTTTAATGTTCAAAATATCGCATTATTTGCGTAAAAATTTGTTATAAACAGCTTTCAATAATGAGGTTGGTAATAAACGAGAACCTGAACGTAAGGCAAAGGTGAATAGGCCTGAAAATAAGCCTTGAATACCTAAGCGATGTTTCAATTTAAATAAACGCCATTCTGCTTTCGCTTGGTTTAAACCACGACGACGCCCTACCATGCCATTACCCACGCGGGCATAAACTAAAATGTCTGGTAAGTTTGCCACTTTTTGTCCTTGCGCCACAAGCTTAATCCACAGGTAATAATCTTCCTGTAAATCCTCATATCCACCACAATTAATGACCGCACTTTTTTGATATGCCACCGTCATGTGATTGAACGGACAACGTTTTTGGGTAAATTTAACGATATCTTGTGCTTCAGTCGGCACGTTACGATATGCCACGATGTCTTGAATATTTTCGCCAAACTCAGCAATCTGCCCACCGAAAATAATTGTATCCGGATGTTGCTCAATAAACGCTACTTGTTTCGCAAAACGTTCTGGCACACAAATATCATCGGTATCCATACGGAATACCCAATCGTGTGAACAATGTTTCAAACCTTCATTAAGCGCTTTACCTAAGCCTAAATTTTTTGGCAGCTTCACTAAGTTTAAGGGTAATTTTGTTTCGAATTCAGAAACCACGGCTTCCAATTCTGGCGTTACCGCACCATCAAACACCAACACGATCTCATCTGCTGGATGGGTTTGAGCCACTAAACTTTCAAAACATTCTCTTAAATATTGTGGATTTTCCTTAATGTATAAGGACATTAAAACTGAAAATTTCATACTTCTCTATCTAATAAGTTATCTACATAAACCGTTTCAAATTAATTGCCAATTTGGGGGAAATTAAAACCACAAAGGCAATAATTAGCTGCTTAATACTTTTCGTTAATTTAAAAATCTCAAAATAGTAAAAAGCGGCTTTACGGGATAAATTCATAATATGTGGGTAAGCCAACATATATTGTGCGTTGATGGCAAAATTCTTTTCTTGCTCTGCCGTTTTCACATAATTTTCACGGATATAATCAATCGCTTTTTGCGTATTAGTGGTATCTGTTGATACGCTAGAACGCTTGGTATGGAAGGTACAATAAGTCAACGGCTCAGCCACTTTGTAGGCTTTAAACGTTGGATCTTGTACAAGTTTCAGCAAGAAATCATAGTCTTCTAAAGAACGAAGTGCGGTCGATAATCCGCCGATTTTTAAAAACAGCTCTTTTTTCACCCCAATCATCGGCATACCACCAATTTTATTCGCCAGTAAAATTCGCTCTACGCTAATCTCTTGTGGCTCAATTGGGTTGGTCACATAGCTAAAGCCTTCATTGACCATTTCACATTTAGCTGGATGATAAACAA
Organism: Parahaemophilus parainfluenzae; assembly: GCA_959020685.1. Taxonomy (GTDB): domain Bacteria; phylum Pseudomonadota; class Gammaproteobacteria; order Enterobacterales; family Pasteurellaceae; genus Haemophilus_D; species Haemophilus_D parainfluenzae_T. The sequence goes on from CAUETL010000114.1 coordinate 5,703, forward strand.
AATTAACATCGGGATGCTCGGCAATCACATCGGCTAATGTCTGACATTTATCATTTGCAAAACGATCGTCATCATCAAGGAATAACAACCAATCATTATCGGCATTTCTTGCCCCGATATTACGGCTTTCTGCTGCCCCTTGGTTGGTTTCGTTACGAATAACTTTAACTGCAAATGGATAAGATTGTGTCACTTCAACGGGTTCTTTAG
>CAUETL010000115.1:0-5900 GCA_959020685.1 Parahaemophilus parainfluenzae
ACACCGCCAGGTACTGAATGTGAACCCCGAGCTGAATGGCTTGGGGTTTTTGTTTTATATAAAATATTAGAATTCATATATAAATGAGTCTAATAATGATAAAATCTTCGCCTATTTCTAGATAGCAATAATTATGAAAAAACAGATAAGTAAGATCTTTTCCAGTGATGGCGAATTGAGTAAGAATATCAAAGGATTTAAGCCACGAGCAGAACAACTCGAAATGGCTCAATCTGTAGGATATGCTATTCAAAATAAGCACTCGCTTGTTGTAGAAGCTGGAACAGGTACTGGAAAGACTTTTGCTTATTTAGCTCCGGCACTAATTGCAGGAAAGAAAACGATTATCTCAACTGGCTCTAAAAATCTACAAGATCAACTCTTTTCAAGAGATCTTCCAGCCATAAAAAAAGCCTTAAATTATTCTGGAAAAATTGCGTTATTGAAAGGGCGATCCAATTATTTATGTTTGGAGCGTCTGGATCAAGTTATTGCTCAAGGTGTGCTTGGTGATAAATCTGTTTTAGCCGATTTAAGTAAAGTAAGAAAATGGAATAATGCAACGAAAACAGGTGATTTAACAGAATGTATTGAATTGGCTGAAGATAGCCCAATTTTGCCTCAATTGACGAGTACAGCAGAAAGTTGTTTGGGAACAGATTGCCCTAACTACGCTGAATGCTATGTAGCACAAGCTCGTAAAAAAGCGTTAAATGCAGATCTCGTTGTTGTAAATCATCACCTTTTCTTTGCTGATATGGCGGTAAAAGAAAGTGGCTTTGGTGAGCTTATTCCCAATGCAGAAGTCATCATCTTTGACGAAGCACATCAACTTCCCGATATTGCAAGCCAGTATTTTGGTCAATCGTTAACCTCTCGCCAGTTATTTGATTTATGTAAAGATATCAATATTGTTTATCGAACAGAATTGAAAGATATGCCACAACTTGGCACAACGGCAGATACCTTGCTTAAAGTCATTCAGGATTTTCGTCTTCTTCTTGGTGAAGGCAATCAGCGAGGAAATTGGCGTGAGCTATTTAAACAAAGTGCGGTCAAAAAATCGGTTGAATTATTACAAGAAAAAATTGAGTTTCTTTCTGAAGTTATCAAGATTGCATTAGGTCGCTCTCAGACTTTGGATAGTATTTTTGAACGTACTGAAAGTATCAAGAATCAATTAACGCGTCTTTGTGATACGGCTATTGTTGGTTATTGTTATTGGTACGAAAGTATGGGGCGACAATTTGGTTTGCATATTACGCCACTTACTGTCGCAGATAAATTTGGCGAACAGCTAAACAATAAAGAAGCCGCTTGGATTTTCACCTCAGCGACGCTTGAAGTCGGCGGCACTTTTAATCATTTCTGTCAGCGCCTAGGTATTGAGCAAGCAGAACAAAAAATTCTTCACAGTCCTTTTGATTATCCTAATCAATCGCTACTTTGCGTGCCACGTTACTTACCAGCAACGAATCAAAATAATACGTTACAATCTCTTGGTGAAATGTTGTTGCCTATCATTGAAGCAAATAAAGGTCGGTGCTTTGTGCTTTGTACATCTTATTTAATGATGAGAGGCTTGGCAGGGTATTTTCGAGAAAATAGTGAGCTTTCTATCTTATTACAAGGTGAAATGCCTAAAGCAAAATTACTCGAACAATTTATTCATGAAACCCACAGCGTGCTAGTTGCTACTTCTAGCTTTTGGGAAGGCGTGGATGTCCGTGGTGATGCACTTTCCTTAGTCATTATTGATAAATTGCCTTTTACCGCACCAGATGAACCTTTACTAAAAGCACGCATTGAAGATTGCCGATTACAAGGTGGCGATCCATTTAATGATATACAGATCCCTGAAGCGGTTATTACGCTGAAACAAGGTGTAGGACGCCTAATTCGAGATGTAACAGATCGTGGTGCGGTAATTATTTGTGATAATCGTCTTGTTATGCGAAATTACGGCGAAACCTTTCTAAAAAGTTTACCTAATTCAACCCGTACCCGAGATCTCAACAAAGTGGTACAATTCTTACAAAATGAGAAAATGGATTAATAATGAAAAATATCACCTTATTAGCGCTTGATACTTCAACAGAAGCCTGTTCTGTTGCACTTTGGCATAAAGGCGAAAAAACACATCTAGATGAATTAGCGCAACGAACACACACAAAACGTATTCTTCCAATGGTAGATGAGTTGCTTGCCAATTCAGGTATCAATTTAAAGCAAGTAGATGCATTAGCATTTGGGCGCGGCCCGGGTAGTTTTACTGGGGTTCGTGTCGGTGCAGGGATTGCTCAAGGGCTTGCATTTGGGGCTGATTTACCTGTTATTGCTGTGTCAAATTTAACAGCAATGGCTCAGGCTGCATTTGAATTACATCAAGCTGAAAATGTAGCTGCAGCCATTGATGCGAGAATGAATGAAGTTTATTTTTCTCAAGTAAAACGAGAAAAAGTGCGGTCAGAATTGGGTGAGTTTTTCCAATGGAATCCTGTTATTGAAGAACAAGTTTGCCAACCAGAAAAAGTGCTTGAACAGCTTTCAGATTTAACCGCCTATCGAGTAGGCACTGGTTGGGCAGCGTACTCCCAATTTAAAGAATGCGGCTTAGAAGGGAGTGATATTATTTTACCTTCTGCGCAATATATGCTTGAGCTTGCTTTAACAGATTATGCGCAGAATAAAGTCATATCCGCCTTAGAAATTGAACCTGTTTATTTGCGTAATGAAGTAACTTGGAAAAAATTACCTGGGCGTGAATAATTTTCAAAAAGGAGTTGAAGATGAATAAAAAAACGATCTTGGTTTTGACCGCACTTTCGGCCACATTAGTGGGATGTGTCAATGCACCGAAAGGGCTGGAAAAAGAGCAGTTTACTTTAAAATCATTATCTTCAATTCAACCGAGTGATTATGGCTGTCAGTGCAAATCAATTCGTTTGGGCGGAAAAGTATTAACAGCACAAGCCTTGCCAAATAAAACTAAGATTGAAGTATTAAGCTATCCAGTTTATTCAACCTCAGCAAAACCTATGATTGATGAACAACCTAATGGACGTTTTATCACTTATCTTGATGGTTTTGTGGAGCCAGAAAGCTTAAAAGATCAATTTATTACAATTGGCGGTACTTTGCTGAAAACAGAACAAGGCAAGGTTGATCAAGCCAACTATATTTATCCGGTTATTAAAACCAATCATTATCGTGTCTGGAAGCTTTCACAAAGTTATTATTATCCAGATGATATGTGGGATGATTGGGGCTTTTTCGGTAGACGACCGTATTATTGGTATGGCGAGCCTGAAATTCGCTATTATCTCTATTAACTAAATGATAAAATTAAGAAAATTTTCCAAAGAATAAGGATAAAAAATGGAAAAAGTTTGGTTTCAAAATTATCCAGAAGGTTCACCTACCACGCTGGATACATCCAAGTATGATTCTATTCTCGATATTTTAGATAAAGCAATTCGTGAGCACCCAGACCGTCCCGCCTATATCAACATGGGGCAGGTTTTAACATTTCGTAAATTAGAAGAGCGTAGCCGTGCATTTGCCGCTTATTTACAAAATGAATTGAAGTTAGAACGTGGTGAGCGTGTTGCATTAATGATGCCGAATTTGTTGCAATATCCTATTGCGCTTTTCGGTATTTTACGTGCGGGTTTAGTTGTGGTAAACGTAAATCCACTTTATACCCCACGTGAATTAGAACATCAGTTACAAGATAGTGGCGCAACAGCTATTGTTGTGGTTTCAAACTTTGCTTCAACCTTAGAAAAAATTGTATTTAATACTAAAGTGAAGCACGTTATTTTAACAAGAATGGGCGATCAGCTTTCTTTTGGTAAGCGTAATTTGGTCAATTTTGTGGTGAAATACGTTAAAAAGTTAGTGCCAAAATATAAATTACCGAATGCCGTCACTTTCCGTGAAGTATTGAGTATTGGTAAATTTCGCCAATATGTTCGTCCTCAAGTTGATCGTGAAGATCTAGCCTTTTTACAATATACAGGCGGAACGACAGGTGTTGCTAAGGGTGCTATGCTAACACATGGTAATATTATTACCAATATTTTCCAAGCTAAGTGGATTGCAGAGCCATTTATTGGCGATCATGCTAAGCAACGTGTTGCCGTACTGGCTTTACCGCTTTATCATGTCTTTGCCTTAACGGTAAACTGTTTAGTTTTCTTAGAGCTTGGCGTGACTGCGCTTTTAATTACGAATCCACGTGATATTGATGGCTTTGTTAAAGAGCTCAAAAAATACCGTTTTGAAGCGATTACAGGGGTAAATACCTTGTTTAATGCGCTACTTAATAATGAAAATTTCAAAGAAGTGGATTTTTCACGATTAAAACTTTCTGTTGGCGGCGGTATGGCGATCCAGCAATCAGTCGCAACACGTTGGCATGATTTAACTGGCTGTAACATTATTGAAGGTTACGGCATGACAGAATGCTCACCGCTAATTGCCGCTTGTCCGATTAATGTGGTGAAACATAATGGTACAATCGGTGTACCAGTGCCAAATACTGATATTAAAATTATCAAAGATGATGGCTCAGAAGCACAACTTGGTGAAGCCGGAGAGCTTTGGGTTAAAGGTGAACAAGTCATGCGTGGGTATTGGCAACGTCCTGAAGCGACAGCTGAAGTGCTTAAAGATGGCTGGATGGCAACGGGTGACATCGTCATTATGGACGAGAGCTATAGCCTTCGTATTGTTGACCGTAAAAAAGACATGATCTTAGTATCGGGCTTTAACGTTTATCCGAATGAAATTGAAGATGTGGTGATGCTAAATTATAAAGTCGCTGAAGTGGTCGCTATCGGTGTGCCACATGAGGTGTCGGGAGAAACCATCAAAATCTTCGTTGTGAAGAAAGATGATAGCCTCACGCGTGATGAATTACGCCAGCATTGCAGACAACATCTCACAGGTTATAAAGTCCCGAAAGATATTGAGTTTCGCGATGAATTGCCGAAAAGTAATGTAGGCAAAATTTTAAGACGCATACTGCGTGATGAAGAAATAGCAAAACGCGCGCAACATTAATTAAATCAGGGATATGTGTTCATATCCCTGTTTAGTCTTTACCTCTATTTGAAAATACATCCTATTACAATGATAAAAGAATGCCAAAATCAACCGCACTTTACATTAATTCAAAATAATGAAGAGCTCGCTCAGGTTTGTCAGTTAGCGCGTCAGCAAAGTGCGGTCGCTTTAGATACCGAATTTATGCGGGTATCGACCTATTATCCTAAATTAGGATTAATTCAACTTTATGATGGTGAACGAGTTTCATTGATCGATCCTTTATCCATTACTGATTTTTCACCTTTTGTAGAATTATTACGCGATCAGCAGGTGACAAAAATTTTGCATGCTTGTAATGAAGATTTATTGGTTTTCTTACAAGAATTTGATGCACTTCCACAACCTATGATGGATACGCAAATTATGGCACGTTTTCTAGGTTTTGCTAATTCAGCGGGTCTAGCCAAATTGGTGTTACATTACTTAGGCATTGAAATGGATAAAGGGGCAACGCGTACAAATTGGCTAAAACGTCCACTTTCCCCCGTACAGCTACAATATGCTGCAGGGGATGTATGGTATCTCTTGCCGGTCTATCAAAAAATGCAAATAGAATTAGCGCAATCACCTTGGCTTCAAGCAGTAATTGATGATTGCCAGCTTGCGATCTCGAAAACCAGTAAATTAGATGATCGTGATCCAGACAAAGCCTATTTAGATATTCCAAATGTTTGGAAATTGAATCCGCTCGAATTAGCACGTTTACAGCTATTGGCCAAATGGCGTCTAGAAACGGCAATGGTACGAAACTTAGCCCTTTCTTATGTGGTGAAATCGGATAACCTTTG
>CAUETL010000116.1:0-5873 GCA_959020685.1 Parahaemophilus parainfluenzae
CCACTAGAACCACTCAAAAAATAAAAGAAAACAGGGTTAATTAAACCCTGTTTTTTTATACAGATAAATATTGAAAAGTAGAGTGAATTTGCTAAACTAACAAGCTGTTTAGGCAAAAATGAGATAAAAATTGACCGCACTTATGAAAACAACCTATTTTAATTTTGATATTCCAACTCAGCCCAATGACCATAAAATTCTTGGCAATGTATTGGCGAGTGCAGATGCACTTGCGGTTAGTGAAATTGCAGAGCAATATGATGGATTGACGGTGGTTGTGACACCGGATACCAAAAGCGCGGTTCGTTTATCACAAGTTTTACCGGATTTAACTTCTCAGCCCATTCAGTTTTTTCCTGATTGGGAAACGTTGCCTTATGATTCTTTTTCTCCTCATCAAGAAATTATTTCTTCGCGTTTAAGTGCGCTATTTCATTTACAAAATACTAAAAAAGGCATCTTTGTTTTGCCGATTAGCACATTAATGCAACGTGTGTGCCCGCCGAAATATCTACAGCATAATGTCCTTTTGATTAAAAAAGGTGATCGTCTAGTCATTGAAAAATTGCGATTACAATTAGAGTCAGCAGGATATCGTTCCGTCGAGCAAGTACTAGAACATGGTGAATATGCTGTGCGCGGATCACTTTTAGATCTTTTTCCAATGGGAAGTGCGGTTCCATTTCGCTTAGATTTTTTTGATGATGAAATTGATTCTATTCGTACTTTTGATGTCGATACGCAGCGAACGTTAGATGAAATTCAATCTATTAATTTATTACCTGCACACGAATTTCCAACTGATGAGAAAGGCATTGAATTTTTCCGTACAAAATTTAGAGAAACTTTTGGAGAAATTCGTCGTGATCCAGAACATATTTATCAGCAAATCAGTAAAGGTACATTAATTTCAGGGATTGAATATTGGCAGCCGTTATTCTTTGATGAAATGGCAACGTTGTTTGATTACTTGCCAGAAAAAACGTTGTTTGTGGATATGGAAACAAATCAAGCACAAGGAGAACGTTTTTATCTTGATGCAAAACAGCGTTATGAGCATCGAAAAGTCGATCCAATGCGCCCTCTTTTGCCGCCAGAACGTTTGTGGTTAAGTATTGATGCGGTAAATCATGCATTAAAAAATTATCCTAAAATTAATTTTAAAGCAGAAAAAGTGCGGTCATCTGTTCGTCAGAAAAATTTATCGGTGTCCGCATTACCAGCCGTGACCATTCAATCACAGCAAAAAGAACCGTTATCCCAACTTCGTCAGTTTATTGAGCATTTTAAAGGAAATGTTTTATTTTCAGTGGAAACTGAAGGACGACGTGAAACTTTACTGGATTTACTTTCACCATTAAAAATTAAACCAAAACAAATTAAAACCTTATCTGAAGCCAATCAAGACAAGTTTAATCTGTGGGTCAGTCGTCTTGAGCAAGGTTTTATTCTTGATGAGGCCAAATTAGCTGTCATTACTGAACATGAAATTTTAGGTGAGCGAGTACAGCAACGTCAGCGTGATAAACGTAAGGCGGTGAATCCTGATACCTTAGTGCGTAATCTGGCTGAATTAAAAATTGGTCAGCCTGTGGTGCATTTAGATCATGGTGTTGGGCGTTATGGTGGGTTAGTCACGCTTGATACAGGGGGCTTAAAAGCAGAATATTTGCTGATCAATTATGCGAATGAGTCCAAACTTTATGTGCCAGTTGGTTCTCTTCATTTGATTAGTCGATATGTAGGCGGCTCAGATGAAACAGCGCCATTACATAAATTAGGTAATGAATCGTGGGCGAAAACGCGTCAAAAAGCCGCTGAAAAAATTCGTGATGTGGCTGCGGAATTACTTGATGTGTATGCTCAAAGAGAAGTGAAAAAAGGCTTTGAATTTAAATATGATCGTGAAGAATTCCAGCAATTCGCTGCAACCTTCCCTTTTGAAGAAACACACGATCAAGCTATGGCGATTAACGCAGTCATTTCGGATATGTGTCAACCCAAAGCGATGGATCGTTTGGTTTGTGGTGATGTAGGTTTTGGAAAGACTGAAGTGGCGATGCGTGCCGCATTTTTGGCGGTCATGAACCATAAACAAGTCGCCGTATTGGTTCCAACAACCTTGTTAGCTCAACAGCATTACGAGAATTTTAAAGATCGTTTTGCTAATCTTCCGGTTAATGTGGAAGTGCTTTCTCGCTTTAAAACAGCTAAAGAGCAAAAACAAATCTTAGAAAATTTAGCCCAAGGAAAAGTTGATATTCTGATTGGAACCCATAAATTAATTCAATCCGATGTGAAGTTTTCTGATCTTGGCTTACTCATCATTGATGAAGAACATCGCTTTGGTGTGGGACAGAAAGAGAAAATTAAACAACTTCGAGCGAATATTGATATTTTAACGCTTACCGCAACACCAATTCCTCGAACTTTGAATATGGCGATGAATGGTATTCGCGATCTTTCTATTATTGCGACACCACCGGCTCGTCGAGTGAGTATCAAAACATTTGTTCGCCAGAAAGATGATTTAATTATTCGTGAAGCGATTCTGCGTGAGATTTTGCGTGGTGGGCAAGTTTATTATTTGCATAATGATGTGGCAAGTATTGAAAATACGGCAGAAAAACTGACCGCACTTGTCCCTGAGGCTCGAGTCGTGATTGGACATGGTCAAATGCGAGAACGAGAACTTGAACGCGTGATGAGTGATTTTTATCATCAACGTTATAACGTATTAGTTTGTTCCACCATTATTGAAACAGGGATTGACGTACCAACGGCAAATACGATCATCATTGAACGCGCAGATAATTTTGGTTTAGCTCAGCTTCACCAGTTGCGTGGTCGAGTAGGGCGTTCTCATCATCAAGCTTATGCGTATTTGCTGACACCTCCGCCGAAATTAATGACGAAAGATGCGAAACGTCGTTTAGAGGCATTAGAAAGTTTAGATAACTTAGGTGCAGGTTTCATTCTTGCGACGCATGATTTAGAAATTCGCGGTGCAGGTGAATTATTAGGAAATGAACAAAGTGGGCAAATTGAAAGCATTGGTTTTTCACTTTATATGGAATTACTTGATGCGGCAGTTAAAGCCTTAAAAGAGGGAAGAGAACCTTCATTAGAAGAGATTACACATCAGCAAGCTGAAATTGAGTTACGTGTTCCAGCATTATTGCCAGATGACTATCTTGGTGATGTGAATATGCGTTTGTCGTTCTATAAACGCATTGCAGCAGCGGAAAGTAAACAAGAGTTAGATGAATTAAAAGTTGAATTAATTGATCGCTTTGGCCTATTACCTGAAGCAACTAAAAATCTTTTACAAATTGCTGAGATGCGTTTAATGGTGAAACCATTAAAAGTACTGAAAATCGATGCTGGAGCTCAAGGGGGCTTTATTGAATTTTCACCTTCAGCAAAAGTTGATCCTGAAAAATTCATCAAATTAATTCAACAAAATCCAATTGTTTATCGCTTTGATGGTCCATTAAAATTTAAGTTTGTGAAAGCACTCCCAGAAAACAAAGCGCGGTTAGAATTTGTGATGGATTTAGTGAAGACGCTGACTGAGTAGCAAGTAAATAAAAAGGCTGACAAAATGTCAGCCTTTCTTTTTTACGTTTTATTAGTGAAGCGCTTCAACAACGCTTAAGAACATTTTTAGGATACCGGCATTTAATAAGTCGATAAAGAATGCCCCTACCATTGGTACGATTAAGAACGCTTTGTGAGATGGTCCGAAACGACTGGTAATCGCTTGCATGTTAGCAACGGCTGTTGGTGTTGCGCCGAGACCGAAACCACAGTGACCCGCACTTAATACAATCGCATCATAATCTTTACCCATCATACGGTATGTGACGTAGATAGCGAAGAAAGCCATGAAGACAACTTGAACTGCTAAGATAATTAATACATCTGTTGCAAGACCTGCTAATTCCCAAAGTTTGAGAGACATTAAAGCAATCGCTAAGAAGATAGATAAACCTACGCTACCTAATACGTCAATCGCTGAATCAGCCACTTGGAATTTGAATAAGTGAGTTAAGCTGTTACGAATGATTACACCTGTAAACAAACACCATACGAATGTTGGTAATTGAATGTGTGTACCTTTTGTTAAGCCATCTAAATATTGACCGATGAGTAAACATAAAGAAAGCATCGCGATGGTTTCAATGATTGAGCGTGCATTCACTTTACGTTTATAAGTTGGGTGCTCAAATGCTTCTTGTACGTCATCTACTTCATCATTCTCTGGGTTCTCACCTTGTTTTTGATGATTTAATAAATAACGAGATACTGGACCACCTAAGATACCACCAAAGACTAAACCGAATGTGGCACATGCCATGGCGATTTCTGTCGCAGCCGGTAGATTAAATTCTTTAGTGAATGTTTCTGCCCATGCCGCACCTGTACCATGACCACCGGTTAGGGTAACTGAACCAGCAAGTAAGCCGTAAGCAGGATCAATGCCTAATAATTGAGTACCTAAAATACCGATGACATTTTGGCAAACAATGAGTATTCCTGCCGCCAATAGGAAGATAACTAATGGTTTTCCGCCTTTAATTAAGCGAGCAAAGTTTGCACTTAAACCGATAGAGGAGAAGAATACCAACATCATAGATGTTTGTAAGCTTTTCTCAAAAGTGAATGAAGTGCCATTTACTTTGTATAAAATGGTTAATGCAATAGCCACAATAAAGCCGCCAACGACAGGCTCAGGGATATTAAATGTTTGTAAAACTCGAATGCGTTTTACTAGAAAAAAACCGAGTAATAATACAAAACTTGCTAAAGCAAGTGTTTGATAGGTATCAAAAACAATATTCACGAAATATCCTCCTATTTAGTTTGGTTTCGAGAATTCTTATGAGTTGTGTTCAGGTTCAACCACCACAATGTCAACATTACTATGTAATCCACGTGGTAATTGGGAGCCTTTTCTGCCGCGTTCCGCACGGAATTTTTGCAGATCTTCCGGTTTTAATGTGATTTTTCGTTTACCGGAATGGAACTCAAGGCTGGCTTGCTCTGAAATTAAGAACAATTTCACCAATAATTCTGACCGCGCTTTTGCATTCGCTGCTGGAATACTGATGATTTTGTTGCCTTTCCCTTTTGATAATGCCGGTAAATCCCGTACCGGAAAAATCAGCATTCGACCCGCTGAAGTGAGGGACACAAGAAGTGAGGCCGACTCGGAAAGTTTCTCAGGTTTCAAGACTTTCGCATTTTCTGGCAAAGAAATCAAGGCTTTTCCAGCTTTATTACGTGCAATTAAATCTTCAAATTTGCAAATAAAACCGTATCCTGCATCTGATGCCATCAATAATTCTTGTTTTTCAGGTTCCATAATAACCTGTTCAATGGTTGCACCAGCCGGTAATGTGAGTTTACCGGTGAGCGGTTCACCTTGTGAACGCGCAGAAGGTAAGCTTAATGGATCTAAAGCATAGCTACGACCAGTACTATCAATAAAAATCACCGGTTGATTGCTTTTACCGCAAGCGTGCGCGAGATATTTATCACCTGCTTTATAGCTTAATCCTATCGGATCAATGTCATGACCTTTTGCACAGCGTACCCAGCCCATTTCAGATAAGATGACGGTAACAGGTTCTGCTGGAGTCATTTCACTTTCAGAAATGGCTTTCGCTTCTTCACGCTCAACTAATTGAGACATTCTAGGGCTGGCGTATTTTTTCGCATCTTCTTGAATTTCTTTTTTGATCAAGGTATTTAAGCGACGCTCAGATCCTAAAATTAACTCTAAATTTGACCGCTCTTCTTCGAGTTTATCTTTCTCAGCTTGTAATTGATGCTCGTCTAATTTAGCTAAATGGCGCAAACGTAAGTTT
>CAUETL010000117.1:0-5699 GCA_959020685.1 Parahaemophilus parainfluenzae
CATTTAATAAATGAATGAAAACATCGTAACCAGCTTCCTCAAATTGAGAAACAATATTTTCAACAGCACTATTATGCCTTTTCGCCATCATACCCTTAACATTTTCTGCTAAGAAGAACTTCGGCTTTTTATCTTTCAAAATACGTATATACTGATAAAATAATTGCCCTCTTGGATCGTTAATTCCCTTTAATGACCCTGCCTCACTCCAAGACTGGCATGGTGGACCTCCTATAATACCATCACATTCAGGAAACATCTCTGAAGGAATACCACAAATATCTCCCTTAATAAGTTTTGTATCATGATTTTTTTCATATGTTTCCCAAATTGTTTTATCGTATTCATTAGCAGCTACCACATTAAACCCTGCTTTTTCAAATCCTAAGTCTAATCCTCCCGCTCCTGAAAACAAGCTAATTAAATTCATTTTATATTTCCTCCGAAGAATCATTAACACATTCTACAATCTCTGAAATATCACATTCCAATACATTACAGATTCTTAGTAACACATCAGTTGTGACATTATCACCATTTTTAATTTTATAGAATGTACTTTTACTTACTTTTGCTTTTTTCATAAGTTCAGTATTTTTCATATCTTTATCTATCAATTTTTTAAACAATTTTTTATAGCTGAATTTTGACATGACTAACCTCCAGTCATTTTCTTGTTAAAACCATATTTTTTCTATTATACCACAAAATTAGTACTTATAGCACACTTTTATCCTCTTTTCTCGAACTCATTTTACAAAAAAATAATCGGTGCAGCCTAAAGACCGCACCGAAATCTCTTATCTCTCAGTTTCCTTTGAAGCTTCTTTCTTCTCCATAGGTTTTGCTTTCTCTTCAGCCTTATATTTCTTTATTGCTCCAAGTACAGATTCTTTCTTTTCTTCTTGATTCTTCATCTGTTCCTTGATGTTAGTATGATTTTATGGACACGTTTTGGTAGAATAGTATCTAACCAAAGGAGATGTCCAAATGAGTCAAAAATATACCAAAGAGTTCAAGGAAACTATTGTTCAATTACATGAAACAGGTCAGCCTGTTTCAGATCTAGTCAAAGAGTACGGAGTTGCCAACCAAACCATATACAAATGGCTTCAACTATACGGGAAGTCTAGCAAATCTAAAGCTGAAAATGTATCACTTCATGAACTACAACAAATGCGCAAAGAGATGGCTAAAATGAGGGAGGAAAATGAAATCTTAAAAAAGCCTTAACGATCTTTGCGAAGAAATAAAAGATTCTACTATCTTCCAAATGATCGAGTATCTTTATGCTAGTCATCAGTTTTCTATCAAGGTGATGTGTCGCTTATTCCAAGTTTTACGGTCTAGCTACTACGCCTTTAAAAGTCACCAACCAAGCCAACGAGATCAAGAAAATAAACTTCTTAAAAAGGAGATCATGATCTCTTATCTTGATTCTTCTAAGCGATACGGGGCTCCCAAGATCCATAAAGATTTATTGGAAAAGGGGTATTACATTTCTGAAAAAAGAGTACAAAAACTGATGAATGAATTGAATATTCGTTCGATCGTTAGAAAGAAATATCGATCTGCTTCATTGTCAAAACAAGAAGCTAAAGAATACCCTAATTTGTTAAAACGTGATTTTTCAACAGATAAAATCAATCAAAAGTGGGTAACTGATATTACATATATTTACACACTTTCGGATGGCTGGTGTTATTTATCAAGTATTTTAGATCTTCATTCTCGAAAAATTATTGCTTGTCGACTTTCCAGATAGATGGAAACACGACTCGTTATAGAAACACTACAAGATGCCTTAAGTACGCGAACTGCAGCAGATGGGCTTATCCTTCACTCAGATAGAGGGAGTCAATATACAAGTAAGGAATACAATGATTATCTTGAACACCACAGTATTCGACATTCCTATAGTGCTAAAGGATGCCCATACGACAATAGTTGTATAGAGTCGTTTCACGCTACGATTAAAAAGGAGTGTATTTACGCCGAAACTAATGTTGGTTATAAAGATTTTCAGACCTGTTACGATAGTATTTTTAAGTATATCGAAGGTTTTTATAATTCGAGGAGGCGCCACAGCAAATTAAATTATCTTTGTCCGAATGAATTTGAAAAACAAATTGCTTAGTTAATAGCACCCCTTCTACGAGATTATAAAATTCATTTTACAATCTCGTAGAAGGGGTCCAGCAACCGAAGAGCACTAGTCTTCAAATTTTTCTCCCAAAATGTGTCCAAAATATTGACAGAATTTCAATTTACGGCGTCACAACGCTGCTTTGTATGTTTACAATGCCGCTTGTGATGCGTTATATCAAATGTGGGGGTAAATAGAAGAAAAGTGCGGTCAATTATTTAAGCACTTTTGATGCAGGTTGCTCTTTTTTCAAACGATAAAGTTGGTATAAATTGACGAAAACTAAGAATGCGTTTAGAACTGCTACAGGATAAGCACCTTTCATCAAACCGTAAACCACAAAGAGTACTGCTCCAATGGTATTTACAACTCTTAAGTGAATAATGGATTTGAATAAAAAAGAGGCGGCTACAAAGAATGTTGCCATATAACCTAGTAATTCAATGAAATCAAATTCCATAAATCTCTCCTTCAGCAATGGTTAAAATAGCATCATAAAAGATTTTGGAATTCAGGGAAAGAGGCGAAATAAAAGCAACCGATTGCAATATCAAGAAATTTTTATTTCGCTCAACATTCGCTTAGATAAAGACTTTTTGCACTAAAAACATATAAAAAATTGTGCCAGCCGAGATAGAAAGAAACATGTTCTTTTTCCAGAAATGTAACCCCAATACCAAAGCACCCGCAATGAAATCGGGTAAGCCGTGATAACCACTCAACACATCCACATTTTTATAGCAATACATCACTAACATCCCAAACATCGCCGCAGGCAGTACTTTGCCAAGGTAACGAATATAGTCTGGAATCGGGCGATTGGCGGGAAAGATCCAGAATGGCAATAATCGAGTAAATTGCACGCACACAATACAAATCACAATGGTAATAATCTGCTCCATCAATGTCATTTTAGTGCCTCCAATTTAGATGAAAGTTTAGGTCGTCTTACGGTTAACAGAATCCAAATACTAATGAGTGTTGGCACTAAAAAATGCTCTTTCCCAACAATTAATAGCGATGCAAAAGCCACACCTAAACCTAATAATGAGCTTTCATGAGACTTCTCTTTGAGCCAGTTTTCAGCAAAAATCACCAGGAAAAGTGCAGTCATACCAAACTCTACCCCTTTTAAATCAAAAGGAATGATTGAACCAAATAGATTACCTAATCCGGCTCCTACAACCCAATAAAGATGGAGATAAAAACTGACAAAGAACATATACCAGCCTTTATCTAAATGATCGGGGATCTTCGCCATATAGTTAAGGGAAAAACTTTCATCGACTAGGGTACTAATTAAATACCAACGTTTTTTCCCGAGTTGAGCACCATATTTTTCTAACATGGAAATACCATAAAAAATTTGGCGACCACTGACCATCAGCGTAACCAACGCAACACTTAAAGGCGAAAAAGGCATAACTAAGGCGGCAGCGGCAATAAATTCCACGGAGCCCGCATAAATGAGTGCTGCCATTGCAACGGGGAACCAAACACCAAATCCAAGTGCTTTCATGTAAATGCCGTATGCTATGCCTAAAAATAAAAAGCCGGCAAGCATTGGCATGCTGTAAGGAAATGCCGCTTTTGCTGCGGCTTTGATGGGATTTTCTGTCACTACTTCTGACATATTGACCTACTACAACTCTAAAACAGACAAACCAGGTAAGGTCGAAAAACTTTGTGCTTTCACTGTTTGATGGAAATCTTCGATATAAGCTAAATTAGCATCTTCTTTACGAATCGCGGCATAGAGATTACTGTACAACCCTTCTTCTGTAATTTTACGCGCTACCACATACCCTTTTTCTAAATAAGGTAATGCCGCCCAATAAGGCACGGTAGCAATGCCTCGACGACTCGCTACTAACTGGATCAAGGCGATCGTTAGCTCCGTTGTACGACGTGGAGGATTAATACCTTTTGGTTTTAATACTTGACGATATAAATCTAACATATCATCAGGAACGGGATAGGTTACCCAAGTTTCTTCAGCAAAATCTTCTGCCTGCCAAACATCTTTATTCGCTAATGGATGATCTTTAGAACAAATCCCCACCATTTCATAAGAAAACAGCGGCTTAAATAAAACATCATCGTTTTGTTCAACGTCGGAGACAATCGCCCAATCTGCACGATGAGACAATAACAATCCTACAGGATCGGTATGGAAACCTGACACAATATCCAACTCCACTAAGCTCCAATGCTGACGAAACTCATCCATCGCTGGCATTAACCAGTCGAAGCAAGTATGACACTCTACTGCAATTCGTAATTGCCCTGCATCACCGTGTTTTACGCGAGCAAGCTCACGTTCTGCATCAACCACTTTTGGAAGAATTTCATTAGCAAGACGAATCAAACGATCACCTGCTGCAGTAAAACGCAATGGATTACTTTTACGCTCAAAAAGAGGTAAACCGAATTGCTCTTCCATTAACTTAATTTGATGAGAAAGTGCCGATTGTGTTAAATAAACACGTTTTGCTGCCATTGAAACGCTGCCTGTTTCCTTTAAAGCAAGCAAGGTTCTTAGGTGACGAAGTTCAAGAAATGTAGGTTTCATTAGAATAATTCATAAAGTTATAGCATTAGATGAGCAACATGATAACGCAAATTAAATTTGTCGAAAAGAAAGTGCGGTCAAAAACGTTGATATTTTTGACCGCACTTAAGACAATTATTTATCTAATTGAACGGGAAGAAATAAGCTCAATGGTCGTTTTTTCACAATTTGGCAAACTTCATGCCAAATTGGCCACCAGCTCTCAATTTCCGCATTCAAAGAACGCAGTGCGACCCAAAGCGTTAATGAAAAACTGACAATTAAATTCACTAAACCAATCAACAATACAAAACCAATGCATTGTAAAAGCAATGAGTAGGTGAATTGTCCGCTCACAGCAATATAGCCTACATTCGCAGATGAAAATGCCACATGACGAATATCTAACGGAAGGTGCGTTAAGTAACCTACCACACCGGTAATCCCAAGCAACATACCAAAGCAAAGGTTACCGATAAGCGAGCCATAATTCTCATGCATATAATTAGCAAATTTAACGCGAGATTTCTCAGACATTAATTTTTTCAATAACGGATGTTGCGTTAAACGCATACGCATATTCAAATAATTGCTGCGGTTATCAAAATAGCCCGAAATAATCCCTGAACAGAATAACCATACACCCGCAATGGCTGCAAACCATAAGGTTCCCGCAAAAGGATCAATGCTATGCAACTGATAAGCGATTTGATCAGCATTCATCAACGGCTCACCTGTTTTATATTGGTAACCAAACGCAATCAATGCGGCTAATCCCATCGCAATGAGCACATTACCTAGCACAGCAATACTTTGAGAACGAAATACATCCACTAATAATTGGGCTAATTTCATATTGACGGTTTTACCTTGAGGCGTTTTTTCAACTGCTTCAGCAAAGCGAGCGGCTGTCATGGCTGGCTGTTTGGTTGCCACCGTGAAATGCAGCATAAAGATCACCATGAAACCTAAGCCGTAATTTAAGCCTTCTGCAATCCCTTT
>CAUETL010000118.1:0-5627 GCA_959020685.1 Parahaemophilus parainfluenzae
TTATCTAAATAATATAAACAGAAAATTGCTGAAAGGCTGACAAGAACACCAAACAAGTTGATTCTGCTGATTTTTTCTTTGAAGAAAAATGCACCGGTAATGGTGCCTAAACAAATAACACCAATATTCATTCCCGCAAAAACTAAAGTTGGGTTTTGTCCGAAGCTTTGGTGCGCTTTAATGTAAAACAGGATGTTGAAGAAATTCAATACACCTAAAATAATTCCACCAATAAAGCTTGGTACTGTCCACTGAGTGCGTTTTAGGAATAAATACAGGAACATGACACAAGCGGCTAATGAGAAAGCAATGAATAATGTGGTTGGGAATGCTCCCCCGCTTTTGGCCACTTGTTTAAATAAGATATCAATGGTGCCATAACCAAACCAAACACCGATTAAGCCTAAAATACCTTTAAAAGTGACCGCACTTTGTTCATTCGATTTGTTCAAAATACAGAATAAACCGATGAATGCCAAAATAATGCCAACGATTTTGGGCTGACTTAATGTTTCATGGAAAATGATAAAAGAGGCAACAATCGGTAGAAATAACGATAAGCGTTGTGCAGCATCAGAACGCACGATACCAGCAAATTCAACCGCTTTAGACATAATGATAAATACGGTTGGTAATAAAATACCTAACGCCAGGAAAATAGGTGTGCTATCACTTTGTGCTAAATATTCGGTAAATTCTAATCCCTTGAAATCAGGTTTGAGTAAGAAATAGCTTAATGAAATGGCAACAATATAGTTGAACGCTATTGCTTGTTCAATAATGATGTTTTTCTTGCTTGCAACTTTGAGTAACACCGATACGGCAACACTACATAGAATGGCTAAAATAAGGTTGTGCATAATTTGTCCTAAACTCTCATAAAAATAACAATGAAAAAAGCGGCCAATTGCTTTGACCGCTTTAAAAAACTACTCTGTTGCGCCAAAGCCACGCAAACCAACCACATGAACTTGTTCTTGGTTGCCGGCAATTTTACGCACCAGTTTATAGGTTGTCCCTTTTTCAGGGCTGATATTCTCTGGTGCTGCGATAAGTAATTGCATATCCAAACGTTCGCAAAGTTCGAACAAGGTGGAAATGGATTTACCATCCAAACGTGCAGCTTCATCCAAGAATAGTAAACGACATGGTACGATGTCTTTGCCGCGAATACGGCGGCTTTCCTCTTCCCAGCTTTGTACAACCATTAATAGGATTGACATACCCGTACCGATCGCTTCACCTGTCGATAATGCGCCACTTTCAGCTCGTAACCAGCCATCTGCACCACGGAATACTTCAACTTCTAGCTCGAGATAATTACGGTAATCCAATAATTCTTCACCGATAGTTTGTGCTGTGCGTTGGCCCATATCAATATGCGGGTTGATGCGTTGATAAAGTTTCGCAATGGCTTCAGAGAAAGTAATACGATTATCGCTGAATAAATCTTGATATTCTTCCTGTTTACCAGACAGAGCATCAAGCAACATCGCATGTGTATCGCGAATATTGACCACTAAACGTACCGATTTCACCTGACCGAAGGCAATATTTTGTAGACCTTGGTTTAACATGCGAATACGGTTTTGTTCACGTTGAATGGTTTTACGCATAATATTCGCTACACTTTCAGAACTGATCGCCAATTTTTTCTCACGGCCAGTCAATTCTTCAGTTAAGCGATTAAGCTCAATTTCCATTTGCTCAATTGCATCAATCGGATCATCTGTTTTAATAATATCCTGACGAATACGTTCACGAAGATGTTGATAGACAGCAATGAAGAAGCGGACTTTATTTTCTGGTTTACGGCTGTCTTCAGAAATACGCAATGCATCGCGTAGATATTCATTATCTGCCACCGCAGTACGTAACGCACCTAATGCTTTATCCGACATTGAACGTAGTTCATCAGCAGATAAATAAGCTAATTCACGACGATTGAGTCGTTTTTCCACATCAGAATTGCGAGATAAACGCAGAACCACGCACCAGCTGACTTTCGCTGCAACAACTAACTCACGTTGAGTTTTGTAATCACGTTCCGCTTTGCGAATGCGTTTATTTAAGTTCTCCGCTTCGCTTTCAATGAGTGTTAATTGTTTTTCTACATAAGAACGACGTTGACGGCTGGTTGAAAGTTGTTGATACAACTCATCACGGCGATTTCTTGCACGTTCCTCTGCTCCTTCATCAGCACGCACGCCCAATTCACCAATCTCAGCAATTAATTCTTTCAACAATTGATTTTTACTGTCGTAAGAACTTTGCAATTGAATAAATACTTGGTTGTATTGTGCAAATTGGCTTTGTTTTTGACGTAATTGTTCACGTTGAGCATCACGTTGTGACTGCAATTGTTCCAAACGTTGACGAAGTTGCTCATTAAGCTCTGATGTTTCTGCTTGACCAGTATCTTCATAGCTGAAGTGATTTTTACGTTGTACTACATCCGCTAAAGCAAATACACGTTGTTGTACTTGTTTTTGACGTTCAACCGCTTGGGTTAAATCAGCTTTTAAGCGTTCATAGTTTTCTGGATCGCTTTGTAAGGTATTGGCTATCGGTTCTAATTGTGACAACGCAACGCCATGTTGACGAATAAAGCTTTCATCTTGTTCTGCGATGTCTAATTGTTCGCGGCATTCTTCAATACGATCAAGTAATTCTTCATCAGCAAGCAAGTTAAGCTGTGGCATTAACTTATTCAACAATTGCATTTTTTCTTTGGCATTATCCAATTTAATGCGAATTTGTTGTTCGGTGCTTGAGAATTGATTTAGCTCACGCTCGATCTCATTGCGTTCTTGATTGATTTCCGCCATCACCTCTTCTGGGTTTGGTTGGAACGCAAGGGCTAAATGTAAGCCAACAAACTGACTAAAGTGTTCGTGCAAACGTTGACATTTTTGTACATCAAAGGCGATTTGTGCGTATTCTTCCGCAATCTCATCACGTTTAGCTTGTAATTCTTCTAAATGTTTTTCACGTGCAGCACGGCCGAATAATGGAATTTGCGGGAATTTTGAATAACGCAATTCACGATCAGACACTTGCACCACAACGCCCATTTCAAGTTCTTGGGCTGAAAGTACGCTGTCATCAAAGGCATTTGGATCACCTTCGATTAAATATAAATCGTCTGGACAATCTTCTAAATTAGCTAATTGTTCGCGTACCGTGTTGAGATCACGCACAACAATAGCATGACGTGCAGGACCATAAAGTGCCGAGAAATAAGGTGCATCTTCAATTGGAACATCATCATATAATTCAGAAAGCAACACACCGCCAAAACGTTCTGCAAGCACATTCAAGCGAGCATCTTCAGAACCATCTGGTTGGCTTAGACGAGAAATTTGCTCATCTAATTGTTGACGTTGCTTCTCTAAATTGTCACGTTGAATAGTCAGCTCACGTTCTTTCACCAATTGTGATTGCATAAAATGCATCACATCTTGGCTATGCTCGAAGGTTTCACCACTTTGCTCCTGTAAGCGTTCTAAAGCGGCTTGAGCAGTTAACCAAGCCGGTGCTTTACGAGCATTTTCTTCGTAAAGTGCGGTCAAACTTTCACGTTTTTGACGCAAGGTTGAACGGTTTTCTACTTGCTCAGCAAGTTCTTCATTCAAACTTTCAATGAGTTCTTCTTGTTCAGCGTGGTATGCTTCGAGTTCATCAGCGGTTTCTAAAGATAAATCAGCACGTTGATTAAAATCAGCCAATAATTTAACCGCACTTTGTTGTTGAGCATAGCGCTGTTCTAACTCATGTAATTTTGCGCGTAATTGAGGTGTTTGTTGAGCTTGAATTTTTTGTGTTGGATATTCACGCAATAATTCTTTAGCACTTTCCCAAGCACTTGAACGAGGCACATCACCGGCAATTTTGCACACTAACTGATAGGCCTTATCAAATTGTGATTTTGCCGCTTCAGAAATAGACATTTTATGCTCTAACTCAAGCACTTGCTCGGTAAGACTTTCTGCATGGGCTGCAAATTCCGCATGGTAATCTTCCGCATTTTTCACGCTTAAATCCGCTAAACCACATAAGGTTTTCGCTTTTTCAAGCGCAGCAATTGCTTGTTGATATTGCAATGCACGGGTTTGTTGAGCATCTAATGCTTGTTGATAATCAGCAAGTTGCGCACGTACTGGGTCAATTTCAAGGTCAGTTTGCTCAAATTTTGCTTGGCTTTCTTCAAGCTGTTCGGTTGCGGTTTCCACAACCATTTTTTGTTCTTCTAATTTTTCTGTAAGCTCAGCCACATCTTCTTGATAACGCGATACTTTTTCTTGATGACGTAATGCATTTAATACCAAGTTTAAGTGGTCTGCCGCACTTTGGTGATCTACTTCTAAAGTACGTTCATTTTCTGCCAATTCTGCAGCTTCACGGCTTAAGTCAATTAAGCGATGTTGTGATAACTCTTGCTCAGCTTTTGCTTTATACCAATCACGACGGAAACCTAGAGCCGCTTCGATATTGCCACGGCGTTCATTGGCATTACGCATATAATCTGATGCCACATAATTAGTGGTTTCGGTGATTAAATGTTTGAATAAATCACGGTCAGATTGGGTGACTTTAATTGCTTCAAGGGTCATGCGGTTTTCACGTAATGCACTTTCCATATCTTGGAAGGCTTTGCGCACACCAAGGTTTTCTGGCAATAAGTAATCACGTAAAGAACGGGTAATGGCGCTGGAAATACCACCGTATAAAGAAGCTTCGATTAGTTTATAGAATTTGCTACGGTCTGAGGCACTACGTAAGCGTTTTGGAATAATACCTAAATCAAACATCATACCGTGATAATCGGTGATGGAATGATATTGCTTGAATTGCGCACCAAGATTTTCAATTTTATCTTTCAATTCATTTAAATTGAGTACGCGTGCTTGACGTTCACCGACTGTTTCGGTGAAAAGTGCGGTCGGATTTAAGGATAATTCTACACCTTGAATCGAGAACGTTTTTAAATCGACTTTCTTATCACGACCTGCAATTTGTTGCAGACGCACACCCACGAGAATTCGTTGGTGACGAGAATTGATGGTATCCAATACTGCGTAACACACACCTGGACGTAATTTACCGTGTAAGCCTTTATCACGAGATCCGCCTGTCGAGCCGGCTTCTGTGGTATTACGGAAATGCAACAAGGTTAAGTCTGGAATCAACGCTGTGACAAAACCCGCCATGGTTGTGGATTTACCGGCACCGTTACCACCGGAAAGTGTGGTCACCAATTCATCCAAATCAAAGGTACGGGCAAAGAAACCATTCCAGTTAATTAAGGTTAGTGAACGGAATTTACCACGTTCTACTCCATTATGTTGGTTTAATACAGGAGCAATAAATTCTTCTTCAACCTGTTCGATGGATTGCTCAGGTTCGTCTTGATAGATTTCGTTTTCAAGTTCTAATACATCAGACATTATTCTTGTTCTCCTGCATCATCAAATTCTTCATCAATTTCGACCGTACTTTCTTCATCATCGAGATCATCAGCATGACTTGCCGCTTTTGCTTGTTTTTCCAATTCGAGAGATTGCGGTGTTGCCGCTTCCCCATCACGAATTAAGCGAGCTTGTGCTTCTAACGGGTCATCACCGGAA